>CAXQPB010000117.1:0-9191 GCA_964225545.1 Candidatus Nitrosopumilus sp.
GTGGAGTAGCTCCATGCGGTTTTCCAGATGAAGTCGCCCAGAGGGTGGTCCCTGGGCGTGCGCTGCATGCAGGATTTCATGCGCTCGATGAGCGCATCCAGTTCCGGCGGAGGGGTCAGCTCAACCGCCGGAATTCTCGGGTTTCCCGCCCGCCAGCTTTCCAGAAAGCTGTCGAGCGCAGCGCGTGGCCATCCTATCGTGCCGAGGATCTTCAGATCCTGGGCCGCTTCGACGACCTCGGCCTCGATGCCGAACAGCAAATCGTAGAGTGCTTTGTCGCTGCTGCTGATCTTCACGGGGGATTGCTTTTCGGGCGAACCCGATTGTGTAGGGCTATTTCGAGGCAGCGGCAACCCGAGCCTTTCCCGGCCGGCCGGCCGCTTCACTCCCGGCCGGCGTGGCTCTGACCCATGCAGGCGTTTCCGCCCTGCTGGACCTTCTGATTCTCTCGCGAATAACGTCGCCGAGAGCGGTGCAGGTGCATCGACCTGCGAGGAGTCCCCGATTGTGAAACAGCCCGAACTGATCTTCGCCGATGTCAACGAGGAGGTCGTGTCTGCCCGGACTACGCCAACCTCCAGCGTGACGGCGCGAGTTGCCGAAACCCGCGCGGGTGTGACAATACTTCTCGGACGGGGACGCACGTGGCGAAGTTCTTCAGCGATCACGAGGTGACCGAGCGAGTCCTTTCGCACGTTCGCAACGGGACAACCGACAAAGGAAGCGAAGTCTGGCGAGAGCCGGTGGAGAACTACCGGAGCGCGGAGCGGTTTCGCAGCGAGATCGAGCTGCTGCGCCGGTTGTCCGTGCCTTTCTGTCCCTCGGCTGCGCTGCCCGAGCCGGGCTCTTATATCGCGCGAAATGCTGCGGGTGTTCCCATCGTCGTCGTGCGGGGCAGCGACGGTCGGGTGCGCGCTTTCCGGAACGCATGCCGGCACCGGGGGGCCGAGGTCGCGCAGGGCGCGGGTTGCACCCGGGCGTTTGTCTGCCCGTACCACGGCTGGACATACCGGCTCGACGGCGGGCTCCAGCACGTTTCGCATGAGCAGGGATTTCCCGGGCTCGACAAGAGCGAGCACGGCCTGGTACCGGTTGCCGCCGACGAACGGGCGGGTCTCGTGTTCGTCAACCAGAGCGGCGAGGCAGACGAGCACGATCCAGCGCTCGGGCTGGACGGGGTGGTGTCACCGGACCTGGATCTGATCGACACGCACCGCACCGATGCCCGCGTGAACTGGAAGGTGTCCCTCGAAGGATCGATCGAAGGCTACCACATCCGATTCGGGCACAGCGAGACCTTCTACCCGTACGGATACGACAACCTGAACCTGATCGAGAGCTGCGGACGCAACAGCCGGGTGACGTTTCCGTTTCGGCGCATCGAGAAGCTGGCGGACATTCCGACCGACGAGCGCTGCGTGGAAGGGCGCGTCACATACATTTATCATCTGTTCCCCAACGCCCTGATCGCGGTGCTGTCACGCCACGTCAATCTCGTTGTCCTCGAACCGCTTGACGTCGACCGCACCCTGATGATCGCGTACGCGCTCGCAAAAACAGGCGGAGATCCGGACGCTGTGGACTCAGCCCGGCGCGACGCCGAATTCGTCAACACGAGCGGTGCCGTCGAGGACCTGGCGCTGGTCGAAGGCATCCAGCGCGGCATCGACAGCGGAGCCAACGAGCACTTCACGTTCGGCCACTTCGAGAGCGCGATCGTCCAGTTTCATCGCAATCTCCACACCGCACTCGCGGCAATCAGGAGCTAGGAAGTCTGCCGGTCGGCCAGAGCGAACGCGCCGAGCGCGAGCAGATAGGTCAGCGCACCTACCTGGAACGTGCCCGTGAATCCGATTCCGATCGAGAGCGGGATCGCTGCGAGTGAAGCGAGCACCGATGCGAAGCCGTTTACCCCGTAGGCCCAGGGCGAGAGGCTCGAGGTGGTGGTCTCGACTCGCGCAAGCATGGTCGGGAACGGGAAGCCCATGAAAAAGCCGAGAGGCGACATGGCGACAATGGCGATGACGATCCGGCGGCCCACGCTCAGATGCAACGTCGACCTGAGCAGGTCCTGGCCGAACAATGAGAATGCCCCGACACCGATGATGATGGCCACGACCGCCACGGTAAGCAGTGTCACCGCGCTGACCTTCATCCGGCCGCTGACATAACTGCCGACACCCGACGACAGCAGGATCGAGAACAGTACCGCCGAAACCGCGTAGTTCGGGTGGCCGACGTAGAGCGTCAACTTCTGCATCAAGCCGACTTCGACAAGCATGAACCCGACTCCGACCGAAAAGAAGGCCAGTGAGATCGGTGCAGCGCGCTTCAACGTGCTCCCGCCTGCACCACGAAGCGCGAGAAGAGGACCGACAATCAGAATGAACGAGATGAGCGCGAACTGGATGAGAAGGCCTACGTACCGAATGAGGCTCCAGCCGTAAGCGCCGGTCGAACTCGGAGTGAAAACTTCGCGGAACGCGGCCCAGGTAAAGCGCTCACGCTGCCCGAAGAAGGGCCTGTCGTCGGTGCAGGGTGTGAAGTCCAGGGACTGCTCGGCGTACCAGGCGTCGGTCGAGTCGGTTTGCACGGCTTCCATGAACGACCTCATGCCTTTGGCCGGCGCGTTGTCGTCGTGGCCGTCGGGCGCGACGAGCTTCAACATCCGGCTGTTGAAAGCGAACAGCGCCGGGTCGTACATCGGAAGGGTCAGCGAAGGCGCGGTCGCTTCGCTCTCGCGCACCATGCGGTTGAGCTGCGCCAGCTCCTTGGCGGTAAACGGCGTCTTCCTGGCCAGCGTCGCGCTCCACAGTAGCCCCTGATGGATGACGACGATGTTGCGCTCCGGGTGCTCGACCCCGATCTGTTCCAGTGCGGTAACGACGGTGGTCAACACGCGAAGCGGCGCCTGTCCGAATCGTGTGATCTGCAGAATGCCGTCGCTGCGCAGAGCGCGCAGGAAGTCGTCGATGGCTTCGAGTGTGTAGAGGTAGTCTTCCGACAGCAGCGAACCCGAGACGGCGCCGGCTGCAAACGTGTCCGCACCCGTCATCTGAATCACATCGAATCGGTCTTCGATGCGGCGCAGGAACGCGCGGCCGTCTGCATGTTGCAGGGTCATTCGCTCATCGCCTGCCGGCGGCAAACCCATGAACGCGCGGTTGATGTTCAGCGACTCGATCACGGCGGCGTTGATCTCCACGCCCGTCACGTGCCCGGCACCGGCGGTCATTGCGGCGATGAGGTCCGGACCTCCGCCGAGGCCGATGATCGCGGTTTGCCCTCCGGGCCGCAGGGACGAGGCCAGTCCGTAGATCGTCGCCTCCGTGAGGTCCTCAGCCAGGTCGGGGTGTTCGGCGAGTCCGAGGACGACCGAGCCCGCACCGGCGTCCTGGGCGAAAAAGTAGGCGGGCGCCTTGCCCGCGAAGAGGCCGAACGGGCCCGGAAACTCGAACAGCTCGATCCGTCCGACCGGATCCCACCGTGAGAAACGGCGAACCGGTTCTATCGGCTGGCCGAGCTTCTTCTCCGCTCCCGCACGAATCGACGCATACAGATCCGTGGAATCGGGTTGATAGGTCGGATGAGCCCACCCGAACGCCGAAGCGAGCAGCAGTGCGCCCGTCGCGGCGACCAGCACCGGGCGCAGAGCCGAGGTGTGTCGCCACGTGACGGCGGTGCCGGCCAGAACGCAGACGACCGAGACGAGCAGGATCGTGTACTCAGCCCCCAGCAGGTCGAGGAACGGGTAGACAATGAAGCAGCCCGCGGCGGAGCCCGCCAGATTGATGAAATAGTTCCGGCCGACCGAAGTCGAGTCCGAAAGCAGCACCATCGCGACGCCGAGCCCGGAGAAGAAGTACGGGATGGTAAACGACGCGAACAGGAGCGCTGTCGACGAGATCAGGGTGATTCCCTGACTCGGCTTGATAAGGTGCGAGTAATGCGCGAACAGATGATTCGCGAACAGGTTGCCGATTCCGAATCCGAGCAGGCAGATGCCGAGCGCGGCTTCCGGTGCGACGTTTCGAAGGCGTGGAGTCACCGTCAGCAGGGCCCCGCTGAGGCCGAAGCCGAGCAAAGCGACGCTGATCACCATGTACACGAAGACCGGGTTTACGCTGAACGAGAATACGCGAAGCTGGACGATCTCTGCGGTCAGCGTGATCATCGACAGGCCGAACAGTGCGACGGACGTGAGCGAATTTCGGCTGCCGGCGTCGCCCGGGCGAGACGGGCGGGCCGCTGGAGCGCTGGATGCGGTCATGGCGTCGAGACCATGTCAGATCCATCGTTTGGAGCCAACAATTCTCCAGCGTAACGCAACGGTCGATGGCGGGCGCGCTGACCGGCGCATCGCAGGCGTACCTTGCCGTATGTCGCGTTAGCGTGACAATGCCGTGGCATATCTATGCTCGGGTCCGGGGACCCGATGAGGAGGGTGAATATGTCCGCGACTGAGAAACCCCGTGCGCAGGTAGTGATGGAGCGCTATTGGGAAGAGGTGAACAATCAGGGGAAGCTGGAATTGATCCGGGAGCTGTGTGCAGACCCGATCACGCGCCACGACCCGGAGAACGTGACGACACTGACTCATGACGAGCAGATCGCTCGTGTGCGTTTCGGGATCGAGGAGATGAATGTGAAGATCTCGAATGTACTCGTCCATGCTGATGACCGGACCGTGACCGGGATCTGGAATATGACCATGGTTGCGGATGGCAAGGATATGAAGATGTGCGGCATCGAGGTCTTCCAGCTTGATGACGACGGACGCCTTGCCCACTGCTGGAACACTCCGTACACCGAGGGCCACTGGGGGCCACTGGGGGCAGGAGGCTGAGCGGCAATCGATTATGGAGTTCAGAAAAGCATTGCTGCGTGGTGCCTCGGAGCAACGCCTCGCGAGCCTCATGGAGGCGCGTTCGCAGGACGGCGCCGACACCGACGCCATCGACCGGCGCATCTGGGATCTGTTCGGCGAACGCTGGGCCGTGATGTTTACCGATCTTTCCGGCTTCTCGCGCAACGTGGAGAAGTTCGGGATTCTGCATTTTCTGCAGGTGATCTATCAGGCCGAGCAGCTGCTGCTGCCGATTATCGAGAGCCACGATGGCATCCTTCTCAAGGTCGAGGGTGACAGCTATCTGGTCATCTTTCGCAACCCGCACAAGGCGGTCGGCTGCGCGGTCGCGATGCAGCGTTCGCTGCGTGAATACAACGAAGACCGCGCGCCCGAGACGCAGGTCCTGCTCTGCGTCGGGCTCGGCTACGGAGATGTGCTTCGCATCGGCGATACCGACGTCTTCGGTGCAGAGGTCAACGCGGCGAGCAAGCTCGGCGAGGACACCGCGGGTGCGTACGAGATCCTGGTGACAGGCGCGCTGCTCGAGTCGGCGCTGGGCGTCGATGGGGTGCGGGACGCCAGCGCGCTGGACTATCAGCCGCCGGGGGCGAAATCAGCACACAGGCTGGAATACGACTGAAAGCATGAACGAGGAATGACTCGGGCGCCCGCAGACGACCGCCGGGTCGTCTGGAGTGTCCTCTGGAGTGTCTACGCATCAGCGCGCCCGCCCTGCGCTGTGAGGGCAAACAGAGCTGTTCCCGGAGACTGACCTGCTACGGCAGACCGTTCTGATAGGTGCGGCCGGTCAGTACGAACATCTCGTCCTGGGTGCTCACTCCGCGGGTGATCGCGCACGCGTCGCAGACACCGTCGCCGGCGCCGGGGACCGAGTCGCAATCGGCGTGGGAATCGATCCCGCCGCAAGGCTCACCGACCCGTCCATCCGTGCATGCGACCGGATTGCACAGGCCTGCATTCGACGGGGTAACGGAGCGTTTGCGTACGGTCGACGGGTCGGGCGTTCCGTCCGGCGCGACTCCGTTGTTGTAGATCGCGCAGTACGTGATCCGGCGCTCGGCCTCGATCGGTGAGTCGAACTCCAGCGGCGGGTCGTACAGTTTTACGACCGGGTCGTTGTAGACGAAGCTGCGATAGATCTCGTTGCCCTGCGGGTCGGTCACCCAGAACACTTCGCCGCGCTCGTGTGTATGGGAGCTGAGTTCGAGCAGGCGCGTGCCCGGCTCGAACGTACGTGTGGAACAATACGAGTCGATCGTGTACGGCGGCTGCCCGTACGCGATGAAGATCGCGTGCGAGTCGGTGAACGGCGTAACCTCGTTTTCGAGCTCGTCGGTATAGAGCAGGTTCAGGTAGGCCTTCAGGCCGTGATCCTCGTCCGTGAGATTGAACGCGTGCGCGTTCCAGTACGTGAACCCTTTGAGCGGCACCTTTCGGTAGAACCCCGGCGGCAAGTCGGTCATCGACTGACCGTTTCCCGCGCCGCCGAGGCCGTTGGTCGGGTTGCCGGCGACGGGTCCGCCGGGCGGCCCGTAGCCGATGCAGGCGATGTTCCTGCCGACACGGCTGCGACACGAGCCCTCCTCGCCGCATGAGCCGGTGTCGATCGGGTTGCACAGCGCCCCGTTCTGATCGCCACCGATGCAGGTCCAGTCGCCGAACGAAGGGTGGTCGACCTCTGTCTCCGGGACCGCCGAGTGCATGGCTACAAGATGGTGACTGTGCGGATCCTGACGCGTTATGTCGGAGCGAGAGTAGAAGTACTGCCCGGTCGGGTCCTTGTACTGCGGCGGTACCGAATCGCTCATGTCGTAGTAGGTTGCGAAGCAGACTTCGATCTCGGTCTGTGCGGGCAGATCGGTGACCGGCATCTCGAGCTGAAATCCATCGGCGGGGTCGGGCGGTTCGAGCGGGGCGATCGAGATCGGCTGCGGGTCGGGGAAACAGCCGTCCAGCAGCGTCTCCGTTCCGGACACTGTGCCGGTCTGCGGGGCGGCGGACAGAATCCAGCGTCTCACGGTCTCGAGAAGGTCGTCGTCAATGGGCGGAAGTCCCGACGGCATGCCCGCGCCCGGGATGTCTGTGGCTGCCGGATCGGCCGCCAGCAAGAGCTTCAGATACAGCGAGCTGGAGTTCGGCGCGCCGGGCTCGACCAGGTCGTAGGCGCTCCCGGTCGAAGCGACGTCGAGCAGGTTGTCGTAGGCCACCCCGGGCGACAGGTCGAGGCCGCCCGCCCCCGGCGATGAGCCATGGCACAAGGGGGCGGTGCAGCCGTGTCGGTCGAACACGAGGTCCTCGATGGCGGCGAAGGTCGAGTCGTAGCTTTGTCCCACACATTCGCCAGGCGCGCACAGGCTCGTGCAGCCGTCATCCTCGACCAGGTTGCCGTCGTCGCACTCCTCGCCCAGCTCCTGTTCCGCGTTGCCGCAGACCGCCTGCGGACACTGCGCAGGCGGCAGCGCTCCCTTGGCCTGAAAAGCTCCGGCCTCGTTGCGTTGGATGGTGCCGCCGAGGCTGGCGCAATACGACTCGTCTGCGACTCCGAAGTGAACCCACACAGAACTCTGCGGGCCGCCAGGCTGCCACGGCCAGCCCGACCCCCGTGCATCGATGATCAGCCTGCCGGGCCGGAGCATGATCTTGCGTACCCCGCCGCGACTGCCTGCCGGATCCATGTATCTGTATCCACGCGGCGCGGTCGGCCTGCCAAGCGGTTCCCAGCGAGCGGCGTCCAGCTCGATTCTACCCGACGTGCCGCCGTCGTCGCCGTAGCCGCGCACGAGCAGCCACGTGGATGTCTGTGATGGATCGTGGGCAAGGCCGATGGCGAGCTGACGGCCGGTCGTGAACTTGAACCGTTGTTTGTCCAGCCCGTGATTGGTCCGCAGGCTCAGCTTGCCCGCGGCGATTGGAAGATCCGCGTCGTGAGCTGCTGCCGGAGGCGGCTGCAGCGTGAGGTGGCACAGTATGACGCCGGTCGCGGCCAGGGTTGCGAGCGTAGCACAAGTACAGCCCCGAATCCGGTGCATCACCGATGCGGTTGATGCCTTGATGCCCATGCAGTCTTCTACACGAGTATCCTCAGTACCCTCGCTGCTGAGGTGCGACAAGGCTTTGCAGTGGTCGCGTGCACACCACATGCACACCAGGCGCACACCACGTGGACTCAACGTCGAGGTTCATGCTAACAGCGCGATGAAGTCATGACCGCACACCCGAACGTCACGATGATCCGCGACCTTTTCACCGCGTTTGCCGAGGGCGACCTGGCGACGATTGAGCAAACTGTGCCCGACGATGCCGTCTGGCACTTTCCCGGGCGAAGCGGGAGACTCGCGGGCGTACATCGTGGCCGCGACGCGATCCTCGCGTTTCTGCTCAATGTGGTCGAGCTCACGGAGGGCAGCTTCGAGCTGGAATTGAGCGACGTGCTGGCCGACGATCACTGGGGGGTCGCCCTGTTCCGCGGGAGCGGACGGCGTCGAGGCAAGACTCTGGACAATCCCACCTGTCTGCGCATGCGACTGGAGAATCAGCAGGTGGTCGAGGTCCACGAGTTCGTCTGGGACCTCTATCTCGTCGACGACTTCTGGTCCTGAGCGCGAGCGGACGGTTTGAAAAAGAATGCCAGGGGGCTGAGAGGGATGAGTTTGTTAACCCAGAATCAGTTGAAGCGGATCATCGCAGCGCAGTCTGCGATCGCAGCTCGGACGGATCGATTGGAAAAACAGATCCGGATCGGTGTGGGGTTTCACGGTAAATGGTATCGCTCGCAAAGGGAGCACTGGCTCGGGTGGATCGTAGCGAAGGAGCGCATGGCGCTGCAAAAAGGTGAGAATCCGGATGCCATTGTCGCGAGGAAGCGATGGACCAACCTGAACTGCATTCCAATGATGTTCTGGCTTGCTGAAGTCGCCGGCGTTCCGGATGAGGTTTTGACCGGCGCTGAGAGTGCTGCCGTTGAAGCCGCTGCGATCAACGATAAAGACTGCCAGCAGCACGGAAAGGCGATGAGGAAGGTACTTCCGTGGACATCGCTCGAGCCGTATCTCGTCAAGGCGCCCTGTGCTGATCCGCAGACCACTGTTCGCGATAGCGACGCGGCGTTCGAGTATCTGGCTTCCTTGAAGAACAAATACCGCAAGCTAAAAGACGAGACGGACGCGATCTATCGCGACTGGCTCGGACGCCGTTAGCGAGGGCAGGGGGGCCGGCGGAGACGTGACCGCCACCTGCTCAGACTCCGTCCGTCGATGCGAGTCGGCTATGCTGCGCTCGCATCACTCGAATGCGATGCGCGGGCTGCTCACCAGCCGCGCAT
>CAXQPB010000118.1:0-4169 GCA_964225545.1 Candidatus Nitrosopumilus sp.
CTACGCGGTGCCGGGAAATCGACAGTGCGGACGTTGCCCGGAAGATCTTCCTGAGAAACTCGAAACCTATTGCCGTCAGATGACTGAAAGTCCGCAGGGCTGAGCCGCAGGGCTTTCGACGATGCTCGCGATGGCCACCGGAATCCTCGTCGGTGCGGCACTCGGTCTGACCGGCGGAGGCGGCTCCATCTTTGCCGTCCCGCTGCTGGTCTACGTTGTCGGAGTAACAATACGTGATGCTGTTCAGGTCTCCCTCGCCGCGGTGGCCGGCGCGGCAGCGTTTGGAGCCGTGGCGGCCTGGCGTGGCGGGTTGGTTGAATGGCGGGCAGGGCTGATTTTCGTGCTCGGCGGAAGCCTCGCCGCTCCCGTGGGCGTCAAGCTCGGACAGGCGTCAGCAGAGGAGGTCACAACGACGGCGTTTGCCGGTCTGATGGTTTTCGTCGCAAGTCTGATGTGGCGCAGGTCGCGTCGCGACCCTGCTGGCGCCCGTGTCGTCCGAGCCGACGTTGATGCGACAGCGGCGGGGGGAGCCCATCCTGTCTGTGAACTCAACGCGGACAACCTGCTGGTCCTGACCGCGCCATGCGGCCTTATGCTGGCTGCGACCGGGTTGATTACCGGTTTCTTGTCGGGATTTCTCGGGGTCGGGGGCGGCTTCATCATTGTCCCCGCGCTTTCCCTGGTCACGCAGATGAGTATTCAGCGCGCGGTGGCGACATCGCTGTTCGTTATTTCTCTGATCGGGAGCAGTGCTCTCGTGTGGGGATGGTGGGCGGGGATCGATCTTCCTTTTCCGCTCACAGCGAATTTTCTCGTCGGAAGTATCGCCGGTATGGTGATGGGCAGAACGCTGGCCGAACGGCTTGCCGGGGAGTTCCTGCAAAGGTTCTTCTCGGGCGCGATTGCTGCGGTCGGCGTGGTCATGCTCGTGACTCTCATTATCTGAGTGCGGCGACCGGGTGCCGAGCGTCGATTCGTCCCTCGCTCAGGTTTGTCCGACAAAAGAACAGGCTCAGTGGATCCGCGCACCCGGTGGCGCAGCCCTCCACGGGTTGCCCTCGCTGCCCAACCGATAGCCTCGGTCGAACAGCACGCCCATGTACTCCGGCTCGAACGTGAGGCCGCCGTCGGTTTTCATATCGTTGGGAATCCACGCGGCCCGGTAGTCAAAGCCGTTGCGCTCGGCCTGCAGGTAGAGCCGATAGAGATCGCCGTTGCCCTGGTAAACGACCTGCGTGAGGATCGACGCGCGCGCGATGGGAAGCAGACGTTGATCGACTGCATGCCAGGTCGGCATGACAGGTGCGTTTCGGATCACATACAGCTTTGGCCGCGTCCTGTGCTCTGAGCGAGCGTGCGTTGCAGCGAGGTTGATCGACATCGGAAACAGAAACGCCTGAGTGGAGACTCCGCCGTCGACGTGGAGCTCGTCGTAGCGTCGGCCGCCGGCCTCTACCTCGAGCCGGACCGGCGGAAAGAAACCCGGGATGGAGGCGGAGGCGAGGATGACTTTGCGAATCAGCTCGCCCGCTCCCGGCGCGCCGGAGGTCGCGATGGCGCCGATATTCCAGATCATCGGCCGTCCCGCGTCGAGATGGGTCGTTCCGATCAGCAATCGCCGGCCGCGCTCATGTTCGCGGGCGATCGCCTCCACGAATGCCTCGTTGATCTGCTGTGCAATGCGATCGCGCAGCGGCCGCGTATCGGCGAGCGAATCACCGAACAGTCCACCGAGCGGACGCAGTCGCATCAGGTCGCGCCTCGATGAGTGCGTGTAAAGCTCTTCCAGAGCGCCATCGTATTCGGGTCCGAGAAAAGCGAATGGGGCAATCAGGGCGCCGGTGCTGATCCCGGTGACAATTCGAAACCGGGGACGTGTGCCGCTCGCACTCCACCCCTTGAGCAGGCCTGCGCCGTAAGCTCCATCCGACCCGCCCCCGGAGATGACAAGCATGTCGTATCCGGCCGCCGGTCCCGACGCCGCCATCACCTGCTCTGCGATGCGGTCCAGGCTGTCGTTCGCACCCGCGTCGGACGCATGGCCGTCGCCCCATATTCGTACGGACGCGAAGTCGGGGATCGTTGCCTCCTGGACCAGCTCCTCGGGCACCGGGTTTCGCGCAGGATGAGCGGCGCAGGCCTGGACGAGGAGCGCCGCGCCCAGCGCACAGCTTCTGCTGAGTGAGCGCTTCGTGCTCATTTCCCCGACTCTATGTTCCGTGGCGCGATGGGGCGAGCGGGCCCGGATGGTTCAACCGCCCCCGGCTGATCGCTCAGCGCCGAGCCCCGGGGCGCAAAAAAGGCTGATTTGCCGGCCGGGGTTTGCTGCGCCCTCCGCCCGGCGTATCGAATGCGAGGCTGTATGCGAGGCCGGGGTGCCGCAGCTCGACGAGCAGGAAAGAGAACGTATTTCGTTTCCAGGTCCAGCTGAATGTGGGATGGACATGGACGCCGTCGTAGATGATCAGCGCGCTCGCATTTTTCGGGAAGTTGATATTTCCGCCACCGATCACCCGCAATTTCTGATCGTACGTTCCGTAGGCGGCGCCGATATAGGGCGCGACAGGAAGATTGATCCAGCGCTCGAGACTTTTGCTCACCGTGAAGTACCAGGACTGACCCGAAGGTGTCCCGATGCGATCGGAGCTTGTCCCCAGCATGAGCGCGGGGCGGATCTCGGTTTCCTCGACAGCAAGCCAATTGGCGAGAGGGCTGAGGTCGGAGTCCAGCGGGTTCCATTCCAGCCCGAGCGACAGCCTCGGCACGACGCGGTAGGTCAGGGTCGTGCGCAGTGTGGCTCGATCAATCTGGCCCTGGATGTAGCGCGCGCCGAACGCCCAGCGACCGTCTCGTTCCGGTTCTGCCCCGCGCACGGCGCGGCCCTCGCCCGGTCAAAGCGGTCAACTCGGCACCAGCGAAACCTCGGTTGCTGAAGCCACTGCTTCCTCGTCCTCTGGTTGACTGCGGCTCCCGGGTGACGCTTCTTCCGTACTCTCGGCGATGCCGACTGCCGCAAGGCCGGGGGTAAACGTCTCGAGGCGGTTGTCCGGCATCGCCGCAAGCCGATCTCCAAGCAGCCACTCAATCCGTCGGCGCAGTTGTTGCTCCCCGACAGGTCCGATCATCCGGAAAGCCACCGCTCCGTCTCGATCGATGATCGCGGTTGCCGGCAGCGCCGTACCGAGATCGAATCGTTCCATGTCGCCGGTGGATGCGCCCGTCCAGACCGTAAAGGTGGCGCCAGCCGCGCTCAGAACCGAGGGGATGTCGGCACGCGCTGATACAGGATCGGTCGAAGCGGCGATTACCGCGACATCCCTTCCGGCGTAATCGCGGTGAATGTTTTCGACAAAGACCAGCTCCTCGCGGCAGGGACCGCACCAGGTGGCCCAGAAGTTCAACACGACAACCTTGCCGCGCAGATCGGCCAGTCTGCACGGCTCGCCGGCGAGGTCGGTCAGGTTCAGTTCGGTCGCCGCTCCCGCCGGTGCCGCCGCCATCGGCAACAGCAACATCGCAGACCCGAGAAATGCGCGGACGCGATTGGCGGTCAGCGGGAGCAATTCGAGCAGGGCAGGCAGGGCGCGAGCGAGCAGCACAGGGCCGGCAGTGTTATGCGAACAGGCTGGAACGTCACGCGGTGCCCTGACTCGTGAAACGCTGAAGGCCCGCGAAGCGTTCGATGAGCGACGTGTAGTCCTCGGGCTGATGGTCGAACAGAAGGTCGCCCTCGGCGGCGCGAAACCATGGCTGCGCGCTGCGCATCCAGATGTGTCCGGCCGGTCGTACCCACGAGGTGTCGTCGAGGGTGCCTGCTCGCAGACTGAGGAATCCGATCGACGGCGTGCTGCCGTTGGCGATGCGCGAGCCGCATTCGCCGCAGAAAAGCCCGAAGCGCTGGTTGCCGGCTTCGGACGACCAGGTGGCTCGCGCCGGCCGGCCCCGCGAGAAGGTCAGGGAAGGCTCCGGGATTGTCGCGGACAGAACGAAGGCGCCGCCGGACTGCTTCTGGCAATCGGTGCAGTGGCAGGCGTAGAGCATGATCGGGGCTTGCGCCGCGCTGTAGGCCAGTGCGCCACACTGGCAGCGACCGGTGAGAGGGAGCGTTACCGTCTTCATCGAGTTGAACCGCTCGGAGTGTGCAGGGCGGGCCGTGTTGTGAAAACCTC
>CAXQPB010000119.1:0-70240 GCA_964225545.1 Candidatus Nitrosopumilus sp.
CGTTTCGACACTTCGCCCCGTCCTCGATTCGCGCTCGCGCGCGTTCAGAAATTCACCCGATCAAAAGATCAGAAGCTCAACAGCTCAACAAGCTCACTAACGGCGAAAGCCCCCGCCGGAAACCGGTCGGGGGCTTGATGCCGTCATACGCTGCGAATGGTCAGGCCGTATGACGCTGACGGGTCGACCCCGCTTCAGGAGGGCTTTACCTCTTCGAAGTCGGCGTCGACAACGTTGTCGTCATCGGCCGGGCCGGCCTGCGGACCGCCGTTGGCCGAAGCCCCGGCGCCGTCCGCGCCATTGCTCGCGCCCTGCTGTTCCTGTTCGGCCTGCGCCTTCTTGTAGAGAGCCTCGGCCAGTTTGTGCGAGCTCTTCTCGAGCTCCTCCGCCGCAGCCTTGATGGCGTCGACATCCTCGCTCTCGAGCGAGGGGCGAGCCGTCTCGACCGCTGCCCTGACCTCTTGCGCGACCGAGTCCTCGAGGTCCGAGCCGAGCTCCGCAACGCTCTTCTCCACTCGGTAGATCAGGCTGTCGAGCTCGTTGCGCGCCTCAACGAGCGACTTACGCTTCTCGTCTTCGCTGGCGTGCAGCTCGGCGTCCTTGATCATCTGGTCGATCTCGTCCTTGGACAGCCCGCTGTCAGACTTGATCTCGATCGACTGCTCGCGGCCCGTACCCTTGTCCTTCGCGCCCACATGCATGATGCCGTTTGAGTCGATGTCGAAAGACACCTCGATCTGCGGCAATCCGCGCGGTGCCGGAGGGATCTCCGTGAGATCGAACTGGCCGAGCAGCTTGTTGTGCGCCGCGATCTCGCGCTCACCCTGGAACACCTTGATCGAAACCGCCGGCTGGTTGTCCTCGGCCGTCGAGAAGACCTGCGACTTCTGAGTCGGGATGGTGGTGTTCTTTTCGATCAGCTTGGTGAACACCCCGCCGAGCGTCTCGATTCCGAGCGAGAGCGGGGTGACGTCGAGCAGGAGGACATCCTTGACCTCACGGGTCAGCACACCGCCCTGGATCGCGGCTCCGATCGCCACGACTTCGTCCGGATTGACGCCCTTGTTGGCTTCCTTGCCGAAGATCTTTTTCACGCGCTCCTGAACGGCAGGCATACGCGTCATACCGCCGACGAGGATCACCTCGTCGATCTCCGAGGCGCTGAGCCCCGCGTCGCGCATGGCCGTCACGCACGGTCCCTCGAGACGATCGAGCAGCGAGGCGCACAGGGCCTCGAGCTTGGGCCGGGTCAGCTTCATGTTCAGATGCTTCGGGCCGGTCTGATCCGCGGTGATGTACGGCAGGTTGACGTCGGTCTCCTGCGCGGTGGAGAGCTCGCACTTGGCCTTCTCTGCGCCTTCCTTCAGACGCTGAAGCGCCATCTTGTCTCCGCGCAGGTCGATACCCTGGTCCTTGCGGAACTCTTCGCAGAGATAATCGATGATCGCCTGATCGAAGTCCTCACCACCGAGGAAGGTGTCGCCGTTGGTCGACTTGACCTCGAAAACGCCCGATCCGAGTTCCAGGACCGACACGTCGAAGGTTCCGCCACCGAGGTCGAAGACCGCGATCTTCTCGTCGCCCTTCTTGTCCAGCCCGTAGGCCAGCGATGCGGCGGTCGGCTCATTGATGATTCGCAAGACGTTCAGGCCGGCAATCTCACCGGCATCCTTGGTGGCCTGCCTCTGGCTGTCGTTGAAGTAGGCGGGGACCGTGATGACAGCGTCGGTGACGCTCTCGCCGAGATAATCCTCCGCAGTCTGCTTCATCTTCTGCAGGATCCAAGACGAGATCTCCGCCGGGCTCCGCGACTTGTCACCGAGCTGGACGTAGGCCGCGTTGCTGTCCGCCTTGACGATCTCGTACGGCAGCACTCCGCGGGCCTTCTCGACTTCGGCGTCCGTGAAGCGCCGACCGATCAGCCTCTTGACGGCGAAAATCGTGTTTTCCGGGTTGGTGACGGCCTGCCGACGGGCGATCTGCCCCACCAGCCGCTCTCCCTTGTCGTTGAGAGCGACGACCGACGGGGTCGTACGACCGCCCTCACTGTTGGCGATGACCTGGGGGCTGCCGCCTTCAAGGACGGCGACGCAGGAGTTGGTCGTACCCAGATCGATCCCGATTACTTTTCCCATTCTGAAATCTCCGATTCGTGAAAGGCCCAAACCCCCGTGGGGACTGACCTTTTCCCAGGATTGCCCTGAGCGTGGGCGTACTGAACTAACTAATCACGCGAGGCCGGATCGCAAGGGCGAGCGGCATCATTTGTTTTCCGGCTCTTCGGCGGCCGGCGCCTTGCTGACGGCAACCATCGCGGGCCGGAGAAGGCGGTCATGAATCCGGTAGCCGGGGCGGTGCTCGTCGACGACCGTGTTCGGCTCGTGCTCGGCCGACTCGATCATCGCCACCGCATCGTGCTCTCCCGGGTCGAACGGCTGTCCGTGGGCCTCGAGGCGGCTGATCCCATGCCGCTCGAGCGCCGAAAGCAGCCCCTGACGCACCAGGCCGACGCCCTCTGTGATACTCGACAGCTCCGCGCTCGCGCTGGCGTCGCCGCCTTGGCCGCCTTCGCTGCCTCGACCGGCGTGCTGGAGGGCCCGGTCGAGGTTATCGATCACTTCCAGCAGGTCCCTCGCCAGACCTTCAGCGGCGTAGCGGGCCCGGTCCGAGAGCTCCCGGGTGTGCCGCTTGAGGACGTTCTGAAGCTCGGCCTGCGAGCGCAGATAGCTCTCGTTCAGCTCTTTCAGCGCGATCTCGAGGCGGGCAATACGGGCCTCCGGAGTTTCCTCCTCGGCCGCTGCTCCGGCGTCCTCAATCTCAACGGCCTCGCTCTGTTCCTGCTCTTCGTCTGGATTTTTTGTCATTGGAAAACCGTTGAAGCCGCCCCTGACCGATGGCCGGTGCTCCCCGGAAGAGCGTAAATAGGCACGACCCGGCGGATGTCAACGCGGTGCAGGTTTTACGCGGAAGCTGCTAGAACCACGCCGTGGAGGATATCCGCACCCGTGCCTTCGTGCTGCGCACGCGGGCTTACGGCGAATCCGACGTGATCGCCGTCCTGCTGAGCGCCGACCACGGCAAGCTCTCGGGGATCGCGCGCGGCGCGCGGCGTTCGAAACGGCGTTTCGCAGGACCGGCGCTCGAGCCGTTCCAGGAGCTCGAGGTGCGTCTGGCCCGCCGGCCGCACTCGGATCTCGCGTTCCTTCATGAATGCCAAGTACTTACGAGCCACCACACGGTGGCAACGGATATCGAGGCTTACGCCTGGGCCTCTTATCTGTGCGAGCTGACCGAAGTCATGACGCCGGAGCGCCAGGCCTGCGCAGACCTCTATCAGGTGTTTCGCGGGCTGCTCGAGCGGCTGGCCTCGGGGGCGCCCGTCGCCAACACCTCCCACCGCTATGTGATGGCGTTGCTCGACTGGGCTGGCTGGGGACCGGACTTTTCGCGGTGCTCGATGTGTGACGAAACCCTCGAGGCCGACAGCCGCCCGATTGTGGATCCTCGCGGCAGCGGTCTGATGTGCGCGCGACACGAGGCGGAGGCCTCCGGCACCGATCCCGATGATCCCGACTTCGCTCCGAGCCGTCGCGTGGTCGACGGCGAGCTGCTCGAGTATGTGTGCTGCCTGCGAGCACCCGTCGAGGCGTCGACGTCCGGTGCCGGCACCGAGCCGCCGCTCGCGGCGACCGCGCTCCTCCACCGACTCGTTGACGTCCACCTGCACAGACCCTTGAAATCACGCGCGTTTCTCGCGTCGATCATGGCAAGCCCGGTTGAACCCAAAACCCCCACGGGGTAGGCAGGACCGCTTCCTCCTTCCCCGAACCGCAACAGCAGCGAGCGAGAAGTAAAGGCATGGCCAGCAACGAAAACGCCGTCACCACCGCATCGGGTGCGACCGTCACGATGGAGAAGATCGTCAACCTCTCCAAGCGAAGAGGTTTCGTCTTCCCGTCTTCAGAGATCTACGGCGGTCTGGGGAGCTGCTGGGACTACGGCCCGCTCGGGGTCGAGCTGAAGCGTAACGTAAAGGAAGCCTGGTGGCGTGACGTGGTGACGTCCCGTCCGGACATCGTCGGGCTCGACTGCGCGATCATGATGCACCCCGAGGTCTGGGTGGCTTCAGGCCACGTCTCGAACTTCACCGACCCGATGGTCGACTGCAAGAAGTGCAAAGGCCGTTTCCGTGCCGATCAGCTCGAGATGGCGAGATGTCCCGAGAAACCGAGCAAGCGTCCTGGCGAATGCGGCGGCGAGCTGACCGATGCCCGGCAGTTCAACCTGATGTTCAAGACGCACATGGGACCGGTCGAGGACACCGCAGCCCAGGTCTACCTGCGACCGGAGACGGCCCAGGGGATCTTCGTCAACTTTATCAACGTGGTGAACAGCGCGCGGATGCGCCCGCCGTTCGGTATCGGTCAGATCGGCAAGTCGTTCCGAAACGAGATCACACCGGGCAACTTCCTTTTCCGGACGCGTGAGTTCGAGCAGATGGAGCTCGAGTTCTTCGTCAAACCGGGCGAGGACGAGGCGTGGTTCCAGTACTGGCGTGAGACGCGGATGTCCTGGTACACGCGCTATGGCATCCGGCCCGAGCGGCTTCGAATGCGCGACCACGCGTCCGACGAGCTGGCGCACTACGCCAAAGGCTGCGCCGATGTCGAGTACCAGTTCCCGATCGGCTGGCAGGAGCTCGAGGGCATCGCCAACCGCACGGATTTCGACCTCAAGTCGCACACCGACGCGTCGGGCAAGAGCCTCACGTTCTTCGACGATCAGAGCAAGGAGCGTTACACCCCGTATGTGATCGAGCCGTCGGCAGGCGCAGACCGCTCGACGCTCGCCTTCCTTGTCGATGCCTACGATGAAGACGAGATCGACGGTGAGCAGCGGGCAGTGCTCCGGCTGCATCCGTCACTCGCCCCGGTCAAGGTCGCCGTGTTCCCGCTGATGCGCAAGGCCGGGCTGCCGGAGAAAGCGCAGTCGATCGTCGAGACGCTGCGTCCGTTCTGCGCCGTGACCTACGACCAGGCCGGCGCGATCGGGCGCCGGTACAGGCGCCAGGACGAGGTCGGCACACCGCTCGGCGTGACCGTGGACTACCAGAGCATGGACGACGACACGGTGACGGTGCGCGACCGCGATACGACGCAGCAGCAGCGCGTCGCGCGCGCCGATCTGCTCCCGATGGTGCTCGAGCGAATCGCGCCCCCCCGTTCGGATCGACCGCTCACGCCGGTCGCCTGAGGTCGGCGGGCACGGCAAAACAGGTCTCCGGCGCGAGCGGCGGTCACAGGCCGTATCCGTTCGCCGCAGAAGCGAGACGAAGGAGACCGCCCGCCGATGGCAACCAGGAAGAAGACTTCAGGTCGCGCAGCGTCCACCAACCGGAAGAAGAAAGCGGGGCGTACGAGCGACCCGATGGTTTATTTCTTCGGCGGAGGCTCCGCCGAGGGCAGCGCCGGAATGCGCGAACTTCTCGGCGGCAAGGGCGCCAATCTCGCCGAGATGGCCGGGCTGGGCTTGCCGGTACCGCCGGGCTTCACCATCACGACGCGGGTCTGCAATGCATACGACAGCGTCAGGGACTCGTATCCTGCAGGCCTGGCTGCCGAGGTCGATGGGGCGATGGCGAAGCTCGAGAAGACCATGGACAAGCGGTTCGGCGATGCGACCAATCCGCTGCTGGTCTCCGTCCGCTCAGGCGCACCGGCATCGATGCCGGGCATGATGGACACCGTCCTCAACCTCGGCCTCAACGACGAGACGGTGCAGGGACTCGCCGAGGCCAGCGGAAACGCGCGCTTCGCCTGGGACAGCTACCGCCGCTTCATCCAGATGTACGGCGATGTCGTGATGGACCTCAAGCCGGAGTCTTCGCGGGAAGTGGATCCTTTCGAGGCGCTGATCGAAGCGAAGAAGAAGAAACTCGGTGTCGAGCTCGACACCGAGCTCACCACCGTCCACCTCCAGGAGCTTGTGAGCGAGTTCAAGGCGCTGGTTCGGAAACGCTGCCGACGGCCCTTCCCCACCGATCCGAGGGAACAGCTCTGGGGAGCGATCGGCGCGGTCTTCCGATCGTGGATGAACGAGCGCGCGATCGTGTATCGCAAGCTCAACAACATCCCCGCGCACTGGGGAACCGCCGTCAACGTTCAGGCGATGGTGTTCGGCAACATGGGCACCACCAGCGCCACCGGCGTGGCGTTCACGCGCAACCCGTCGAGCGGCGAAAACCGGTTCTTCGGGGAGTTCCTGATCAACGCACAGGGCGAGGATGTCGTCGCCGGCACGCGAACGCCGCAGCAGATCACGCGAGAGGCCTCGCGCCTGTGGGCGCGTGAGAACGGCGTCGCCGAGGGCACGCGCGTCCGCGATTACCCGTCACTCGAAGAGGTCATGCCGGACTGTTTCAAACAGCTGCTCGGCGTCGCGAGCCGGCTCGAGAATCACTACCGCGACATGCAGGATCTCGAGTTCACGATCGAGCGCGACCGTCTGTGGATGCTGCAGACCCGCAGCGGCAAGCGAACCGCCGCGGCGGCCGTGCGCATCGCCGTCGAGATGGTCCGCGAGCGCAAGATCAAACAGACCGAGGCGGTCCTGCGCGTCGACCCCGATCAGATCGATCAGCTGCTGCACCCGACGATCGATCCGAAAGCGAAAAAGACCTCGTTGGCTCGCGGTCTCGGGGCATCGCCGGGCGCCGCGGCAGGGGTCGTGGTGTTTTCGGCCGAGGATGCTGTCGCTACCCACGAAGCCGGCCGGGCCGCAATTCTTGTACGCATCGAGACCTCTCCGGAGGACATCTCCGGCATGGTCGCGGCGAGGGGCATTCTGACCGCTCGCGGCGGCCGCACCTCGCACGCGGCGGTGGTCGCACGCGGCATGGGCAAGCCCTGCGTCGTCGGCTGCGAGCAGCTCAAGGTCGACTACGAGACAGAGAGACTGACCGCCGGTGATCGGGTCATTCGTCGCGGCGATTGGATCACGCTCGACGGGGCGAGCGGCGAGGTCTACGTCGGCGAAGTTCCGACTGTCGAGACCCGGCTGTCGAAGGACTTCGAGATCCTGATGGGCTGGGCGGACAAACAGCGCCGACTGCGGATCCGGACCAACGCCGATACCCCGGCGGACGCGAAGATCGCACGCGGCTTCGGGGCCGAGGGAATCGGGCTGTGCCGCACCGAGCACATGTTCTTCGAGGAGGATCGCATCGACGCCGTACGCGAGATGATCCTCGCCGAGGACGCGAAGGGCAGACAGAAGGCGCTGGCGAAACTGCTGCCGTACCAGCGCCGCGATTTCGTCGGGATCTTCAAGGCCATGGACGGCCTGCCTGTAACGGTGCGCCTGCTCGACCCGCCGCTGCACGAGTTCCTGCCGCATACCGACGCCGAGTACGACGCACTCGCGCGCAAGACCGATCTCGATCCGAAACGATTACGCGCCGCAGGCGCGGCGCTGCACGAGTTCAATCCGATGCTCGGCCACCGCGGATGCCGGCTCGCGATCACCTATCCCGAGATCTACCGGATGCAGACCCGTGCGATCATCGAGGCAGCGATTCAGGTCGCCGCACGCGGCATCAAGGTCGAGCCGGAGATCATGATCCCGCTGGTCGCCCACGCGGATGAGCTCAGGCGCCTGCGTGCCGATGTCGAGGACACCGCGCGTGAGGTGTTCGAGCGCAAGAAGACGAAGATCAAATACAAAGTGGGCACCATGATCGAGGTTCCGCGAGCTGCGCTGACAGCCGATCGCGTCGCAGAGCACGCCGATTTCTTCTCGTTCGGCACCAACGACCTCACGCAGATGGGCTACGGGCTCTCCCGCGACGATTCGGGACGCTTTCTGCCGGTTTACGTTGAACGTGGCGTGCTTGACGACGACCCGTTCGCGACGCTCGACACCGAAGGTGTCGGTCGACTGATGGAGATCGCGGCCGAGGGCGGTCGCCGAACCAGCCCGGGGATCAAGCTGGGAATCTGCGGCGAACATGGCGGAGATCCGCGCTCGATCGGCTTCTGCGAGACGCTCGAACTCGACTATGTATCGTGCTCGCCATATCGGGTTCCGGTAGCCCGGCTGGCGGCCGCGCATGCTGCGCTCCGGCGGTCGTAGACGTCGGTAATTCGGACCCGGCAGCAGACCCGGTCAGGGCACGCAGCGCTCACGCGAGCCACTGGAACGGAGGCGCCCCGACGGCGAGCCGCTCGAGATGGGAAAGATCGAAGGAACCACACGGGTCGTCGGAATCTTCGGCGATCCGGTCGACCACAGCCTGAGCCCGCGGATGCACAACGCCGCGTACGAGGCGCTCGGTCTCGATTACGTGTATGTGCCGCTGCGACCGCGTGCAGCGACGATCGGCGCCGCGGTAGCCGCCATCCGTGACCTCGGCCTTGTCGGCGCCAACGTCACCGTACCCTTCAAGCAGGATGTGATTCCGCACCTCGACCACGTCACCGATCAGGCGCGAGCGGTCGGCGCGGTCAATACGATTGTCGCGGGCGACACCGGCGAGCTTTCAGGATCGAACACCGATGTGGAGGGGTTCATCGGCGCGCTGCGGGCGCATGGCGTGGAGCTGTCCGGGAAGCGTGCCCTGCTGATCGGCGCCGGCGGCGCGGCGCGAGCGGTCGTGCAGGCGCTGCTCGACGCACGCGCTGAGGACATCACCATCGCCAACCGGACAGAGGCACGCGCTGAATCCCTCGCCGAGGATTTCGGCAGCCGCGGGGACGCCGCGGGCAGATTTCATACGCGCGGCCTCGACGCCCTCGCCGACGACGCACTGCTCGGCGACCGCGACGTCGTCATCAACTCGACGAGCGTAGGCCTCGACGGCGATTCTTTCGACGCCTATCGCATCGCGGCCACGCGTGCGGAGTGTGTTCACTTCGATATCGCCTACGCGGCGGGCGCGACGCCGTTCGTGCGCGCTGCCGAGGCGGCCGGGAGAGCCGCCATCGACGGTCGCCATATGCTGCTCTACCAGGGCACCGCTGCGTTCGAGTTGTTCACCGGAACCGAAGCCCCGGTCGCGGTCATGGCCGCCGCCCTGGGGATTCCAGGCTGAAGCGGCGCCGAAGCCGCGGCAAGGAGCGAATCCAATCATGGCGGGCACCGGTTCGTGCATCTTCTGCGATATCGTCGCCGGCAACTCGGAGGCGAGCGTTGTCTACCGTGACAACCTCGTCACCGCCTTCATGGACATACGGCCGGTCAACAGCGGGCATACTCTGGTCATACCGAACAGCCACTCCACCGGGCTGGAGAAGATCGACGAGCCGACCGGCGGCAGAATGTTCTCGATCGCGTGCCGGATCTCCGAGGCGATGCCATCGGCCGGCATCAAAAGAGAGGGCCTGAACCTTTTCCTCGCCGATGGCGTCATCGCGGGGCAGACGGTCTTTCACGCCCACCTCCACGTCCTGCCGCGGCACATCGGCGACCCGTTCGCGATCGATATCGAACGCCTCGAACGCGGCATCCCGTCGCGCACCGAGCTCGACAATCAGGCCCGTGTCCTTGCCGGGATGCTGGCGCGGACACGCAGACGCTGACGGGCACGATCAGACCTCGAGTACGATTTTCCCGAAGTTCGCGTTCGTCTCCATATACGCATGCGCTTTCGCGACGTCGGCCAGCGCAAAGACGCGATCCACCACCGGCTCGATCCTTCCCGAAGCGATGTGGGGGATAACCGATCGCTCGAACGCCCGAGTCGCCGCGGCCTTCTGTTCGAGCGGACGCGGACGCAAAAGCGTCCCCATGATGCTCGCACGCCTTGCGAGCAGCAGCGCCAGGTTCAGCTCGGCCGCGATGCCACCGAGCATTCCGATCACGATGATTCGCCCGCACTCGGCGACCGACTTGAGGTTACGGTCGAGATAGGACGCACCGATGAAATCGACGATGACATCCGCGCCGCGGCCGCCTGTCGCCTCCATGACCTCAACAGAGAAATCTTTTTTCGTGTAGTCGATCCCCACCTCGAGCCCGAGCCGGGCCGCAGCCGCGAGCTTTGCATCCGAGCCCGCCGTCCCGATCACGGGGGTCGCGCCGAGCGTGCGGGCGACCTGAATCGCCGCGATACCGACGCCGGACCCGGCGGCGTGAACGAGCACCGACTCCCCCGCACGAAGATCGCACTGCACGAGGGCGTCGTGGGCGGTGATATAGGCCTCGGGGATCGAGGCGGCCTCGGTATACGAGAGTCGGTCGGGGATGCGCACCACGCACCGGTGGTGCGTCACGACTTTCTCCGCGTACGACGCCCCGACCAGAACTCCCATCACGCGATCGCCGGGTGCGTACCCCTCGACCCGAGAGCCGGCCTCGATCACCTCGCCGGCGAACTCGAGGCCGGGCACTTCGTGATCGGCGGCCGGACCCGGCTGCGGATACAAACCCCGGCGTTGCAGCAGATCGCCGCGATTGAGCGCGGTCGCGCGCACCGCGATCAGCAGATCTTCGGGGCCGGCGACGGGATCGGGAATCTCGCTCATGCGGAGAACCTCGGGGCCTCCGTACTCCGTAATGACAACAGCTTTCATTCAATCACCCCAGCTTTGCGGCGGCCGCCACCACGTCGACCGCGAGCCGGTCAATCGACGCGGCGAGGTCTTCGGTCGACATCGCCGGAACGAAAACGATGACCTGGTCGACGCCGGCCTCGTGGTAGCGCTCGAGCAGCTCGACATCGGTCGGCCGAAGATACGGACAGACGCTCACCTTGATCTCATCGATTGAGCGGCCGCGCTCATCGAGCAGCCCGCGAAGGACCTCGAGCCGCTCGGCGGTCTCTTCCGGCCCGATGTTGTAGCCGTACCACCCGGCCCCCAGATCGGCGACGCGTTTCAGAGCGGCGTTACTCTCACCACCGAAATGGATGGGCGGTCCAGGGCTCTGCACCGGCTTCGGGTAGTGGCGGCAAGGCCGAAGCGAGTAGAACTCGCCATCGTGCTGTGAGACCGGATCTTCCCAGAGCGTGCGCATGACCTCGATGTATTCCCGGCAGCGCGCCGCGCGACGCTCGAAGGGCACATTACAGACTTCGAATTCCTCTCTCAGCCAGCCGATCCCGAGCCCGAGATCGAGCCGCCCGTTCGACATCCAGTCAACGGTCGCGGCCTCTTTCGCCATGTAGACCGGGTTGCGCTGGGGCGCGAGCACGATGCCGGTGCCGAGGCGTACCCGCTCCGTGCATGCGGCCAGAAACGACAGCGCTGTAAACGGCTCGAGGATGCCTCTCTCTCCGCTGAGCGGGAATTTGCCGTCCTCGGCGTACGGATACTGCGAATCGGGTGAATCGAACAGCACGACGTGTTCGGCGACCCAGATCGAATCCACACCCGCCTCCTCACACGACCGAGCCGCCGTCCGTATGAACTCCGGGGTCGCGATCGGGTTGGCCAGCGGCAGAAATACTCCGACTTCCATGGGCTTTCCGGTCCTCCCTGTCCTCGCACCGGTTCCGGTGTTGCCGAACGCCGAAGGCTGCTGGAGCACGAACCGCAATCGTTGAAGGTGGGGGCTCCGGCACGCAGAGGAGCGTTACTATGCAGCCGTGCTCGATCCACGTAAAGCCACCCGCGCTTCATGATTGATCGTGGATTGAGCAACGCGACGGAAGCAGGCCAGTCTCGCGCGATGAATTTCACACACAGTGATGCGCGAGCGTTGCCGACCGCCGCGGATGGCCCGACACGGTCGGCAACATCCGCGGCGGTCCGAATCCTCGATCGCTACCTGCGCAGCGCCATCGAAAGCCGCGCATCGGATATTCATCTCGAACCCTGCGGCCGCAGGCTGCGCGTTCGGATGCGCATTGACGGCTGCCTGTGTGAGATCCCACCCCCTCCACCGGCGCTGACCGCATCTCTGCTCACGCGCGTACGACTGCTCGCACGGGTCGACCTGGCAGAGCGGCGCGCGCCCCGGGATGGCCGGTTTGAAGCGGTCGTCGCCGGCAGGCGCGTCGATATCCGAGCGGCTTTCGTCCCGGTCTACGGCGGTGAGAAGGTCACGCTTCGGCTGCTCGGCGGAGACTCAGGGCCGGTTCACCTCGACGATCTCGGGCTTGCCCGCGACGATCATGAGTCGCTCGTCGCCGAGCTCGACCGGCCCGGCGCGATGATCATCGTCACCGGGCCTACCGGCAGCGGGAAGACGACCACGCTGTACGCCGCGCTCGCCCATCTTGCGCATCCGCAGCTTTCCCTCATCACCGTCGAGGATCCCGTCGAACGTGACCTCGACGGGATCAGCCAGATCGCGGTCGACGCCGACGCGGGCCGCGGCTTCGCAGAGTCGCTCCGTGCGCTGCTGCGTCACGATCCGGATGTCGTCATGATCGGGGAGATCCGGGATCCGACGAGCGCCGCCATCGCCTGTCGCGCAGCGCTGACCGGTCATCGGCTCCTGACCACGCTCCACACTTCGAGCGCCGGTGAGGCACTGGTCCGCCTCGCCGATCTCGGCGTCGCCCGATATCTCGTCAACGCGACGGTAACGCTCGTCATAGCCCAGCGGCTGGTCAGACGTTTGTGCGAGCAGTGTGCCCGCGGCGACAAGCCGGGCGAGCCCGAGCGAGCCACATTCCGCAGCTTCGGGCTCGAGGTTCCCGAGCAGATTTCGTTTCCGGTCGGCTGTCCTCACTGCAACGGCTCCGGATATCGGTCGCGCGTCGCGGTGTTCGAGTTCCTGTCGCCACGCGACTGCGCGAACCCGAGCGCGACGCGAACGTTGACAGCGACGGCTCTCGCGCTCGCGGCGCGCGGGGTCACATCGGTCGCCGAGGTTCTCGCGACATGTCCGCGCGCATAATGGCTGGGAGACGCCGGATCGAATCGGCGTCGCGCCGGCGCGAGACGCTGGCTGCGATCGAACGACTCTCAGGTCTCCTCGAGGGAGGGATCAGCGCATCCGATGCGCTGTCCGCAGCGGCGTCATGTCAGGGGCCCGGCGCGAGGCTGCTGCACGGGGTCTCGCTTCGCGTCTCGAAAGGAATGTCGCTGTCCCGCGCGCTCGAACACTCCGGCGGTCATCTCGACGCCACCGACATCGCGCTCGTACGCGCCGGCGAACACAGCGGCGACCTGCCGCGTTCCCTCGAGCTGCTCACACGGCGCCTCGCTCGCAAGCACGGGTCCCGGCGGGGCCTGCTTCGACTTCTCGCCTATCCGTCGATTGTGATCAGCTCCGCTCTGCTTGTTGTCGCAGGCACATCGACGTTCATCCTGCCGACCTTCGCGGCGCTGTACTCGAACGGCTCCACGCAGCTGCCCACGCTCACCCGCGTCGTGCTCGCCGCAGGCTCGGGTGCTGTCGAGGCCGCAGCCGGAACCTGCGTGACCGTGTTCGCGCTCGCGGCGATCCTTACGGTGGCCCGAACCGGCAGCCCCTCGATCGCACGCAGCCTGGATCGACTGCGCCTGCGGCTCCCGATCACGGGGCGGCTCGAGCTGCTGGTCCAGCGCGAGGCCCTGTACGAGACGCTGGCCCTGCTGACAAGCGCGGGCATCGCCGTCGATCAGGCTCTCGCGCTGGCGCGCGACTCGGTTTCCAACCGCGCGATCGCCGCCGGCGTCGCGGGCGTACGAGCGCGGGTGCAGGGCGGGATGCGGCTGTCCGAAGCAATCGGCCGGGATCGACCTGCCCGCTGCATCTTCGCCGACCCGCTCGACGGCGCGATGCTCCGGGCCGCCGAGTTCACCGGCAACTATCCCAGAGCGTTCTCCCGGCTCGCGGCAGACGCTGCCGGCGAACATTCGCACCGCGCGGCGCTGCTGTCCTCGATTGTTGAACCGCTGACGACACTGTTCGTCGCGTTACTCGTCGGCACGACGGTCCTGGCGTTGTATCAACCGATACTCGGAGCCTCTTCTCTTCTGCTGGGGCACGACCGGTGAAGCAGCGATTCCGCGCCGCCTGCGCCTTCACGCTTTTCGAACTGCTGGTGGTCATCGCCATTATCGGAGTTCTGGCAGCCGTCGCCGTTCCGCGTTTCGCCGACTTTCGCGCGGCCGCCTACGACTCACGCAGTCAGCAGGATCTTCGCAATCTGGCGGCCGCACAGGAGCTTCATCGCGCCTCGGCTGAAGCGTACGCCACGAATCCCGGAGAGCTCACGGGCTTCGTCCCCTCGGACGGTGTGGAGATCGTCATCGAACACGCCGACAGGACCGCGTTCCGTGCTCGCGCCGAGCATGAAGCAGGTCGCCGGGTCTATTCATGGGACAGCGCCGCGCGCCCTCCGCTGACCGCATCGCAGCGCCCGCGATAGCGACTTCGGGTTGCCCCCGGCGGTGCCAGCCCGCACAATCTTCAGGCGGGGTTGCCGTCGTGGAACAGGGGCTTGTCATTCTCTTCGGACTGCTGATCGGCAGTTTTCTCAACGTCTGCATCGCACGGGTGCCGCAGGGCGAATCGATCGTCACCCCCCCCTCTCACTGCCCGCAGTGCCTCGGCGGAATCGCCTGGTACGACAACATCCCGGTCATCAGCTACATGCTCCTGCTCGGACGCTGCAGGAGCTGTCGAACCCGGATCTCCCCTCGATACCCTCTGGTCGAGATCCTGACGGCCGCGGCGCTGCTCGCGGTCTTCACGCTGAACCTGACGCCCCGGGAGTTTGCTGTGTACGGCGCATTCACCTGCGCGCTCATTGTGATCACCTTCATCGACATCGATCACAAGATCATCCCGGATGTCATCACTCTGCCTTCCATTCTCGTCGCACCGGCGGCTGCGTTTCTCATCGGGCACGTTTCCATGCTCGATTCGCTGGTCGGCATCGCGATCGGCGGCGGCGGGCTGTGGGCGATCGCAGCGGGCTATGAGTATCTGCGCAATCAGGAGGGTATGGGCTTCGGCGATGTGAAGTTTCTCGCGATGGTCGGTGGCTATCAGGGATGGGAAGGCGCCGTTTTCACCCTCATCGTCGGATCGTTGATCGGCACCGTGGCTGGAGTCGGTTTGATGGTCGCTCGTCGTGGGCGTCTCGATATGGAGATTCCGTTCGGCCCCTTCCTCGCCGCCGGCTCGTTTCTTTACCTGCTTGGCGGCCCGAAGCTCATCGCCTGGTATCTGGCGCTGCCGTCGAGTTTCTGAGCGGCTCCGCCGGGTCAGCGGCCGGAACTTCCCGGTCGGGCCGTGCGTGTTCGACCGCGGTCAGAGCCACGCGTCGAACTCCGCGGCCTGCGCCCGCAGCGCTGTCGGTGAGCCGAGCATCTGACGATCGTATCCCGCGCGTTTGAACCAGAGCTGCACGTCGCACTCGTCCGTGAAGCCCATGCCGCCGAACACCTGAACGCAGGTCGTGGTCACCGTCGTGGCGACCTCGGTGGCGTGGGCCTTGAGCAGGGACGCAACCGCCGAGGAGTCCTCGCGTCGTTCGTCCCACACGAACGCTGCATACCATAACAGCGAGCGTACCGGCTCGAGCTCCGCTACGGCTTCGGCGCACATGTGCTTGACCGCCTGGAACGAACCGATGACTCGGCCGAACTGTTTGCGATCGAGGGAATATGCAACGGCCTCATCAAGAGCGCGCTGGGCAGAGCCGACGGCGTCCGCGGCGAGGGCGATCCGGCCGGCATCGATCAGACGCTCCGTGTCCGCGACCGCGAGGCTCGCGAGCGGCTCGGCCTCGACGTCTTCAAAGCTCAGCTCACCGACCCGGCGGGTCTCGTCGACCGTCACAAGCGGCTCCCGAGAGAGTCCCGCGCGATCCGACTCGACAAGATGCAGCGTCGAACCCGCGTCGCCGGCGGCAAGGACCACGAACGCATCGGCCTCCATCGCATCGGGAACGAAGCGAGCGGACCCGGCGAGCCTGCCGTCAACCAGGTCCACTCCCGCGTGGACGCAGGAGAGTATCTGCTCTCCGGCCGCGATCGCTTTGAGCGCATCCTCGGCCCGGCTGTCTGCCGCGTGGCGCAGCGCGAGCGGTGCCATCACGCACGAACTGTGAAACGACAGCGGGTTGGCGGCCCGTCCGAGTTCTTCTGCTGCCACCACCGCGTCGAGGAGGCCGAGCTCGCTGCCACCCTGCGCGCCGGGAATCAGAATTCCGGGCACGCCCTGCTCGCCAAGCTTGCGCAACAGCTCGGTGCTCTGCGATCGCTCGGCGGCGATCAGCTGGCGGACGCTGTCGACCGGGAACTGTTCGTCGAGAAATCCGCGCAACGCATCCCGGAAGAGCGTCTGTTCCTCTGAGAGTCCGAAATCCATCCCGTTCCTCCTCAGTCCCGGCTCGGCGCCGGTTTCGGCTCTCGCGGCATCCCGAGACCACGCTCGGAGATGATGTTCTTCTGGATCTGCGCCGTCCCTCCACCGATGATGAGGCCGAGCGTGAACATATACTGGTTCTGCCAGTTGCCCTCCTCACGAACGTATTTCGAGCCCCTTTTCAGAACGCCGTACTCGCCGAGTGCGTCGATCGCCAGCGCGGCGACCTCGTGGTTGAGCTGACACCCGTTGAGCTTCGTGATCAGCCCTGCCGCCCCCGAGCTACGACTCTTGAGCCTGTCGGTGAGCATTCTGAGGCCGTGGTATTTCATCGACAGAACCCGACCCCGCAACCGCATGAGCCTGTCGCGATAGATCGGCTCGGCGAGCGCGCCGGTGTCCCGCAGCACCGCCTCGCAGCGACGCAGCATGTTCTCGGTCTGGCGGCTGCCGCCGAGCATGTTGCGCTCGTGGAACAGCGTCGTGGTGCCGATCTCCCAGCCCTGGCCGCGCTTCCCGATCAGATTCCCGCGCGGCGTTCTCACGTCTTCGAAGAACACTTCGTTGAAAGAGCTGGTCCCGAGCATCGTCTTGAGTGGTCGCACCTCGAGACCCGGGCTCTTCATATCCACGCAGAGGTAGCTGATTCCCGCGTGCCGCGGTGCATCCGCCTCGGTGCGCACCAACGCGAACATCATATCGGCCTCGCCCGCGCTGCTCGTCCAGATCTTCTGTCCGTTGATGACGAACTGGTCTCCATCCAGCACAGCGCTCGTGCGTAAACTGGCAAGGTCACTGCCCGCATCCGGCTCGCTGTATCCCTGACACCAGATGAGTTCGCCGCGGATCGTCGGTTCGATCCAGCGCTTCTTCTGCTCTTCGTCGCCGTAGGTGAGCAGGGTGGGCACGAACATGCTGATGCCCTGATTCTCCATGCCCTGCGAGATTCCGGCGCGAGCGAATTCTTCACCGATGATGATGGTCTCGAGCAGATCCGGGTCCGCGCCGAATCCGCCGTACTCTCGCGGGACGGTTCGCGCCGCATAGCCGTGGTCGATCAGCGTCTTCTGCCACTGCCGGATCTCGGGACGATCTTCGGCGGCGCTGATCGACGCTGCCGGCGCCCGGTCGGCGTGTGACTCCAGGAACGCCCGCACGCGGGCGCGAAACTCGTCGTATTCAGGTCCGTAGCTCAGATCCACGTTGATCGCTCTTAACCGCCGACACGCTGTGAGTCTAACCGCCTCCCCGGGGCCTGCAGGGTGAGCTCAGCCGCACGGCGGGAACAGGATGCGCGCCGGTCGATTACATCCCGGGCGTTGAAAGAGACCGCTCGCGCGAGCGAGCCTTTCGCATGTCGCGGCAGAAGGAGCGTTGCATAACGGCTGGCGCCGACGAGGGACTGGAATCCGGCCATACGCTTTTCGAGTTGATCGTCGCGCTCGCGCTGTCCGGAATCATCGCCGCCTCGGCAGTCGAGGCGGCGCGCGGATTGAAGCACGAGCTCGACCTGGCAGCCGGGCGCATGGTGGTGTTTCGCGCGGCGGCGCTGACACGCAGGCTGGCACGGACGCGATCCGAGGCGTTCGTGATGACGACAGAAACCGGCTCTGGAATGTTTTCGGTGCTCCCACAGAACCGTTCCGCGGATGGCAACACGCACAGACTCGAGCTGCCCTCCGGTGTGATCGTATCGCGAGCCACCGCGGGCGGGCAGATCCGATTTCGAGCCGACGGCAGCGCGGACAACGCCACGATCACTCTGACATCGACCAACTCCGCTGCATCACGCACCGTCATCATCAACCAACGAGGGATGATCCATTGAACGAGTCGGGTGTGTCGCTGATCGAAGCCGTTGCAGGCGTCGCGCTCGCCTCCGCGATCGCGGCCACAACGGTCGAGGTCCAGCGCACGTCACTGCAGATCATGCGCCTTGCAGAAGCGCGGCGAAGCGCGGTGGCCACCGCGAACAATCTGCTCACGGCCGCGATCGACGCGCCCTGCTCGCCACCGCACAGAGTCGCCCTCTGCCCGGCCCACCTCGAGTGCGACGTCAGCGCGCGTCCGCTCGCCTCCGGCCGCACCGGCGGCAGCACACCGGATCTGATTGTCGTTCGCGTGGAGGTCGGTCCGGTGGACAGCGGCTTCCCCGCTGTCAGGCTCGCGGGCGTACGGTCTGCGACAGCAGGCTGCGACTGAGCGATTGCCGCGATGACGCTTGTCGAGTCGATCGCAGCAGCATTTGTTCACACATGCGCCCTGGCGCTGCTCTCGTCGACGCTTGTCCTGTCGGCTTCCAGCGCCGGCGAACGGCAGCGCGTGATCGGACGCGCTGCAACCGAACTCCAGGTCGAATCCCTGCTGCGAGCATGGACCGAGCACACCAGCACGATATGGATTTCTCGCGCGTCACCCCGAGTGCTGCAGATGAGATCCGATCTCGATGGCGACGGGCGGATCGATGAGCGCAGCACGGAGCAGCTCACGCTGACACTCGAACCCGCAGCGCCTGCGGCCGGCGAATCCCTGGCCGCAGGCAGCCGGCAGCTCCTGGCCCTGCGACATCGCATCGGACGGCAAACCTACACAGTCGCACGCGGACTGCCTGCCGGATCGTCCTTCCGCTACATCGACCTTCACGGTCGCACGGCTTCTCGACCGGATTCATCGGTGATTGTCGGTGTTCCGCTGGCAACCGGACCTGTGCTGCTGGGAGTGGGCAAGCGACATGAGCCATAGAGGGAGCACGCTGCTGCCGACACTGCTGGTCACGGCAGGACTGTCGGCTCTGACCACGACCGCCATACTGGCAGTTCACGAGCAGGCCGCCGAGCTTCGCTCTCATCGTGAGATCTCATGCGCACGCGGCGCCGCGCGATCGATCGCTGCGCTCTGGCCGGGGGCGCTCGACCGCCTGGCGACAGTCGCACCGCAGGCCGAAGACGCGGCGTGGAGAATCGAGCGGGCTACGGCAATGCGCGAAAACCCCGCAACATCGGCAATCCTCGGGTCGCCTGAAAGCGCCTGCATTCTGGTGACGCGCGCACGCTGCGGTGAGGCCCGCAGAGAGCACCGCCACCGACTCGTCGACCCGACTGTATGTGACCGAGGATTCCCATAATTCCGAGCCGCAGGGGTCCGGCTCGCGTTTGCCAAATCCCACGCCACTGCACACTATCCCGCCGATGTCGGCGTTCATCACCTTTGAAGGCATTGAGGGCTGCGGAAAAACGACGCAGGCCCGACTGCTCGCGGATCGTCTGCGCGAGGCGGGCCTCGAGGTGGTTGTCACCCGCGAGCCGGGCGGAACCAAAGTGACCGAGCAGATCCGCGCGCTGCTCGCTGATCCGGACTCCCAGCTCGACCGCCACGCCGAGCTTCTGCTTTTCCTGGCCGACCGTGCGCAACACGTCGCCAGCGTGATCCGCCCGGGCGTCGCAGCCGGGTCGGTGGTCATCAGCGATCGATACAGTGACTCGACGATGGCCTACCAGGGCTACGGCCGCGGTCACGATCTCGACCGGCTTCGCGAGCTGAACGCGTGGGCCTGCCTGGAGACCGTCCCCGATCTGACGCTGTGGATCGACTGCGATGTCGAGACCGGAGTTCGCCGGGCCGCGAAGGAGACCGGCGGGCCGGGAGACCGATTCGAGTCGGAGCCGCTCGACTTCCATCGGCGAATCCGTGACGGGTTCGTCACGCTGCACCAGCAGGCAGCGGGCAGGATCGTACGCATCGAGGGCAACGCCGGCGTCGAGCAGATCGCGTCCGACGTCTGGGAAGTCGTGAGCGCCCGCCTCGCTCTCGCGAGCCGCGAGAGCGCCGCAGCGGCAACGGACTGACAGGCGATGAGCGACGCCGACGCCCGCCAGGAGATTTCGCGCCCACTCGGCCACGTCGCGGTCGTAGACCGACTCGGTCGGCTCGCCGAAGCCGGGACCCGGAGCTCCAGAACCGATCGCACGCACGGCATTCCTCACGCTCTGCTGTTCGACGGGCCGGAGGGTGTCGGCAAGTTCAGGACCGCCCTGTGGTGGGCGTCGCGGATCAAGTGCGAGCTGCAGGGCGACGGCGCGTCGGCATCGCAGGACCGCATCTGTCGCTGCGCCTCCTGCCAGCAGGTCGCCGTCGGCACTCACCCCGACGTGCTGGTGCTGGCGCCCCAGGCCGGAGAAAAGATCCTCAAGATCGAGTTGATCCGCAGTACGCTCATTCCGACATTGTCCCTGCGACCCGTACGACCCGGACCTCGAGTCGCGATTGTCCGAGGGGCCGAGTTGCTCAATGTCGCCGCCCAGAACGCGATGCTCAAGGTTCTCGAAGAACCGCCGGGCAACGCCGTGATCATCCTCGTCACCGGCAGCCGGTCGGCTTTGCTGCCGACGATCCGGTCACGGTGTCAGACGGTTCGATTCGGCCCGCTCGATCGCGAATCTCTCGAGGCGATCCTGACAGCGCGAGGATTCACTCCCGACAACGCGCGCTCCGCAGCCGCGATCGCTCGCGGAAGCGCGGGCAAGGCGCTCGAGTGTGACGAGGAGACTCTGGCCGATCGCGTCGATCTTATCCTCGCCTTCGAGGGCTTCCGCTCCGGCACGGGACCGACGATGGAGGAGTTGGTCGCCGACCTCGTCGACCGACGCAAGACCGAGCGAGCCGAGCTTCCCGTGCTGCTCGAGTGGCAGCTGCGCAAGATCGAGACCGCATACGGCTGTCACGCCGGGGTCGAATCGGATAGGTTGGCGGCGCTGATGGAACAGGCCGTACGCGAGCAGCCCGAACGACTGATCAACGACGCCGCGCGCACCCGAACCGCCATCCGCCACCTCGAGCGCAACGCGAACCGCAAGCTCGCACTGCGCGACATGCTGCTGGATATCAGAGCCTGATGAGCCAACCGAAAGAGCGAGTCTATCTCACTACACCGCTTTACTACGTGAACGCGGAACCGCACCTCGGCCATACGTACACGACCGTGCTCGTGGACACGCTCGCGCGCCACCATCGGTCCGTCGGCAACGAGGTCTTTTTCCTTACCGGTACCGACGAGCACGGCGACAAAATCGCTGAAGCGGCTGCGGCGGACGGCTGCGAACCGCATGAGTACGCGAGCCGTGTGTCCGCGATCTTCCGAGAGACGTGGGACGCCTGCGACATCACCTACGATCATTTCATCCGTACGACCGACGAGCATCACGTCGAGTTCGTGCGCTCCGTGCTCCAGCGCGTTTACGACGCCGGTGACATCTACTTCGGCGAGTACGGCGGGAAATACTGCACCGGCTGCGAACGATTTTACGCGGACCGCGAGCTCGTCGACGGCAAGTGCCCGGACCATGAAACCGAGCCGGTCTGGATCAGCGAAGAGAATTACTTCTTCCGGATGAGCAAGTACCAGGACAAGTTGCTCGCCCATCTCGACGAACACCCCGAGCTGGTGCGACCGGCAGGCTATCGAAACGAGCTGCTCGGGCTGCTGCGCGAACCGATCGAGGATCTTTGCATCTCCCGTCCCAAGAGCCGGCTGAAGTGGGGAATCGAGCTGCCGTTCGACGATCAGTATGTCACGTACGTCTGGTTCGACGCTCTCCTTAATTACCTGAGCGGGCTGGAGCTCGAGAAAGGCGATGACGCTCCCGAGTTCTGGCAGACCACGCAGCACTTCATCGCGAAAGACATTCTCAAACCGCATGCCGTGTTCTGGCCGACGATGCTGATGGCTGCCAGCTATCCGATGTATGCCCACCTCAATGTTCACGGCTACTGGAACATGGGCGAGAGCAAGATGTCGAAGTCGCTCGGCAACGTCATCCGACCGCTCGAGATGAAAGAGCGCTTCGGGCTGGACAGCTTCCGCTACTTCCTGCTGCGCGAAATGGTTTTCGGCATGGACTCCAGCTTTACCGAGGATGCGTTCGTGACGCGGTACAACGCGGACCTCAGCAACGGACTCGGCAATCTGGTGAGCCGGGTCCTGTCGATGCAGAATAAGTACTTCGACGGTGCGATTCAGTCGATTCCGGGAGAACTGCCGCCCGCTGAGCGCGCGCTGCGTGACCGCTTCTTCGAGATCGAGGACGCGGTGCGGACTCACACGGAGAAACTGGGTTTCCACACTGCGCTGGAGGAGCTTTGGTCGGGAATTGCAGCCTGCGACAAGTACATCGTCGAGCAGGCTCCGTTCAAACTCTGGAAAGACGAGACCCAGCGAGAGCGCGTCGGAGTCATTCTTCACGTTCTGTGCGACGCTCTTCGACACACGACCCGCCTGCTGGGCGCGTTCATGCCGGAGACTGCCGAGCGGATCCTGGAGTTGCTCGCGGTCGAGCGCAGCACACTGGCCGATGAGCCCGGCGAGTGGGGGCAGACGTTCCCCGCGGGACACTGCGTCGGTAAGCCGGAGCCGCTGTTTCCCCGGATCGAGATCGACGGCTGAGACCGCCCGGAGCCGGACCGCGAATGTCGATCGTCGATACCCATTGTCACCTCTCCGACACGGCCTTTGCCGAGGACCTCGACGCCGTCATCGAGCGGGCTCGCAGTGAGGGGGTAACGAAGATTGTCGCGGTCGGCGGCGGCGGGCCGGTCGAAGACAGCGAGAGGTCGGCTCAGATCGCGGAACGCTACGACTTTATCCGCGCAACCGCCGGCATACACCCGCACGACGCGGAGACCTGGGACGACGATGTGGAGTCGGCGATCGAGTCGCTGCTGACGCGCGATCGCGTCGTGGCCGTCGGCGAGACGGGGCTCGACTACTTCTACGACAACTCACCGCGCGAGAAACAGCGCGAGGTGCTCGGGCGCCATCTGGCGCTCGCGCGCAGACACGACATGCCGGTTGTCATTCACTGCCGCGACGCCGCGAAAGACCTGCACGAAGTCCTTCGAGCAGAGACGGGCGGAAGCGTGAGGGGAGCGGTTCACTGTTTCACGGGCGAGTACGAGGACGCCCGTATTCATCTCGACATGGGGCTCCTGATTTCATTCACCGGAATCCTGACGTTCAAGAACGCGGCCGATCTTCGTGAGACCGCCCGGCGACTCCCTCTCGATCGTCTGATGGTCGAGACGGATGCTCCGCTGCTTGCGCCCGCACCCCATCGCGGCAAGCGCAACGAACCGGCCTGGACCCGGCGTGTCGTCGAGGTGCTGGCCGAGCTGCACGGGACGGATGTCGAACACGTCGCCGAGGCGACGTCCCGCAACGCGGAAGAGCTGTTTTTCAGCTAGGCCGGGAGAGGCAGTTCGCGCACAGCCCGTACAGCTCCATCTTGTGGCTGGTGAGCCGGAAGCCGAACTCGCGCGCGACGGACTCCTGCAACGCCTCGATCTGTGAATTCTCGAATTCGATGATTCTGCCGCAGGCAGTGCAGATGCAGTGGTCGTGGTGGGCTGAGACGTTTTCGTAAAGCGCCTGCCCGTCGCCGAAGTGACGCTCCTGCACCAGCCCCGCTTCGCACAGGAGTTTCATGGTGCGGTAAACCGTCGAGAAACCGATCCCCCGGCTGTCCCGCTGTACCTCGCGGTAGATCTCGTCCGCGCTGTGGTGGCCTTTGACGCTGAAGAACCACCGAGCGATGTCGTCACGCTGCCGGGTGCTTTTCAGACCGCGGTCCCGAATGAACTCACGAAAGCGCTCGAGCTTGGTCTCGGGGTCGTTGCCGTGGGGCTGATGAGAATGAGAACCGGCGCCGGACATCGTAAAATTATCGGATCGAGGCATTCAACTCGTGGCGAGATCCGAGCGGCCTTCCGGCCGACCTCGCTTCGGTCTCAAAGCGAAGTCAGAGAGCCGGCGAGTCGCCTGCCGCCTCGGCGCGGGCGGAGTCGTCGACAGCATCCGCGGCATCGGCAGAGTCGTCGTCCTGCGCGATCTGTTCTGCCTCAGTATCGCCGGCGTGACCACCGCTGATCAGCCGTCGCAACTGCGGCTCGATGTAGATCTGTTCGAGATCACGCTGCGAGAGGAAGTCGAGAAGAACTTCGATACAGTCCGCGGCGCTCGCCGAGCTGTCGATCAGAAGAACTTCGTTACCGTCCAGGATACAGCGGCCGCCGCGGACGGTGTAGCCGATCTCGCGATGGAGGCGCTCCTCGCGAACCTCGATCCCGGTCTGCCCTGCAAGATCCTTCAACTGGGCAAGCAGCTGGAGTTGCTGATCGCTTCCTCGTGAAGGCTTCGCCTTTCTTCGTTTTCCGACCTTTAGGTGACCACGCCTGGCCATGCTTTCGAACTCCCGTGGGGTAAGGTGGATTATGCCTGAAGTGTCGCCCTGGAAGCTAGGCCGGGCCGGACTTGGTGCCGTCGGCGACTCCATTACCCGCGGGTTTTTCGGTTTTTGACTCGGCTGAATCCGTGGCGGCCTGCGCGTTTTCTCCGCCGCCGGGGAACGACTTTTCGATTCCGACCTCGCTGGATTCGATCACTCCGCCCGGTGTGGCGTCACCGTTCAGACCGATATCGCCGTCGAAACTCTCGCCACCAGTTGTGCGCGACTCGTCGGTCTCGTCGGATTCATCCTCGCTGATTCGCTGGATCGCCTCTTCGATCGTGTGGAGGCTGCTCGCGATTCGTTCGAGTTCACGACGAACGACAGGATTGACGCGCAGCTTGTCGACCTGCTTTCGAGCAGATTCGCGCAACTCGTCGATGCGCTTCTGCGGGGTGCTGAAAATATCATCCAGGGCCGAGAGCCCATCCCCGAGTCGACGACCGCTGCCCTCGACCACCTCGCGGACACGCTCACCGGCCTTCTCAGTCAACCCGCCCAGCGCTTCGAAGCCGCGCGTGGCACGGTCCGAGAAATCCTGCATCCGCGCCTCACCGGAGCGGATCAGATTGCGGAGGAATGGAACCGAGACGAGGTTCGCTTTGCGCTTCTCCTCTTCGAGGATGATCTGCGCGAACGTTATCGCCGTGAGGTCATCCTCGGTCTCGTTGTCGATGACCTTGACGTCCTCGCCCGCGCGAACCAGGCGCGCGATCTCTTCGAGCGTCACGTAGCGGGACTCGAGCTTGTCGTAGAGTTTTCGGTTGGTGTACCGCTTGATGACGCGCTTCTCGGACATGGTTGGGAAACCTCTCTCAAAAACGGCTAGCAGCGGGCAGTTTAACAGGCAAACTGACGCAGCGCACCCAAGCCGGGGCGATCGGCGCGACGGTCGCCCCGGCGGGGGCTCGTACGGCTCGAGACACCGGCTTGACGGTCGCAAGGCAGCCCGATAGCGTCCGGTCCGCCGATGCGGACCCTCGTCGCCAGCGCTGCCCAGCTCTGTGCCGGTCCGGACCCGGACCGTAACGCCCGGACAGCGAGAACCTTGATCGAGCAGGCCGCCTCCCGGGGTGCTCAGCTGGTCTGTCTGCCCGAGCTTTTCGGCTGGTCCGGCCCGGGCGCGCAGGAGAACTCTGTCGCCGAGACAGTTCCCGGGCGCACGACCGAGCTGGCCGCGGAGCTCGCCAGGCGGCACCGGATCCATATCGTCGCCGGCTCCGTTCTCGAGAAGAGTGGCGATCCGAGCGAATCGCGATGCTACAACACCGCTCAGCTCGTGGGTCCGGGCGGTGACCTGCTCGCGTCATACCGCAAGATCCACCTTTTCGATGTGGACATCGACGGCGGACCGAGGGTAATCGAGTCGCGCAACCGGGTGCCGGGAGAGGACATCATCTGTCTGGATACCGAGCTTGGCCGGATCGGCCTGGCAATCTGTTACGACCTGCGCTTCCCGGAACTGTTCCGCGAGCTCTCCAGCGCCGGCGCAGAGATCATCGTGATGCCTTCGGCATTCACGGCGCAGACCGGCGAGTCGCACTGGCTGCCCCTGATACGGGCTCGAGCGATCGAGAACCAATGTTTTTTCATCGCCCCGAACCAGCACGGTCCGACCGCCTACGGCTTCGCCAGCTACGGCCACTCACTGATCGTCGATCCATGGGGGACCGTCCTCGCAGAAGCCGGCGATGACGGTCCTGCCACCGTCGATGCCGAGCTGCGCGCCGACCGGATCGAACAGATTCGCGCTCAGCTGCCGAGCCTTTCGCACCGGAGGCTCTCCTGATGAAGCTTCGCCCTTTCCTCAAGCTCGCTGTGCCCGAGCGCGCATACGAGGTGATCGGTTCGTTCCCATCGGTCGATCACGAAAGGATCGATTGCCGACATGCGTTCGGCCGCGTAGCGGCCGACGAGATCACCGCAGCGGAGAACGTCCCTGACTTCGAGCGGTCGAACATGGACGGGTACGCCGTTTGTGCGGCCGATACCGCGGGCGCAACGGAGAGCGCAGCGGTGCTGCTGGATCTTGTCGGCCAGGTCGAGATGGGTCGCGCTGCCGGGGTAACCGTGGCCCCGGGGCAGGCCGTCCGCGTCTCCACCGGCGGCATGCTTCCTGAGGGAGCCGACGCGGTCGTCATGGTCGAGAAGACCGAGATCGTAGGCGACCGGCGAGTCGCGATTCGAGACACGCTCGTCGCCGGGCAGAACGTGATTCGTATCGGCGAAGATCTTTGCGAGGGCGATCCGCTTTTCACGACGGGTCGACGCTTCAAGGGCGGCGATGTCGGCGCTCTGACCGGCAGCGGGCATGCCGAGGTGAATGTCTTCCGACGACCGTGCGTCGGGATCATGGCCACGGGTGACGAGATCGTCGAGCCGGGAGAACCGCTGCAACCCGGTCAGGTACGCAACGTCAATGAGTACGTTCTCGTCTCGCTGGCGAAGCAGCTTGGGGTCGAGGTCAACGACTACGGCGTCGTCGGCGACGATGAAGACCGGCTCGGAGCCGCGCTCGGCCGAGCGGTCGCGGAGAACGACGTCGTATTCATCTCGGGCGGCAGCTCGAAGGGCCACCGGGATCTGACCCGATCTTCCATTGAAGCGCTGGCCGGGGCCGAGATCCTGCTCCACGGCATTGCCATCGCGCCGGGCAAACCGACGATCATCGCACGCGCAGCGGGTGAGCGAGCCTCCGGCCTCTCGCCCGCAGCGATCATGGGACTGCCCGGCAACCCTGCCGCTGCCGCGGTCGTGTTTCATCTGTTCGGCTCGGTCCTTGTCCGTGTGATCGGCGGTGAGCCCATCGAGCGAATTCTCACCACCCGGCCGCGAATCCGCGCGCGGCTTTCGAGGACCCTCCCCTCCACACCGGGACGTGAGGATTACGTGCGCGCCAGACTGGTCGAGGCGGAGCCGCTTCCGCAGGCACTTCCTCTGCTGGGCAAGTCGGTGGCGATCTCGACACTCGCGCACGCCGACGGGCTGATTCGTGTTCCGCTCTCCACCGAGGGTTTCGATGAGGGCGAAGACGTCGAGGTAATCCTGTTTTGAAAAGCGGTAAATTTCTCCAGCGCGTGCCGCTCGAACGGGCACGCGAGCTCGTGCGGTCCCTCGCGCGGGTGACCGAATCCGAAGACGTCGCGACCGAGGACGCTCTTGGTCGCTTCACTGCACAATCGGTGTTCGCACGCTTCGCATCGCCGCATTACCGGGCCTCGGCGATGGACGGTATCGCGGTCCGCGCCGCCGACACGTCGCGAGCTTCGGCTGAAGCTCCGCTGGAACTGGATGAAGTTGACGAACTTCCAGAGCCGGGCGGCGCGAGCGAGGGATCGGGAGCGAAGGGGTGCATCGCGGTGGACACCGGGAATCCACTGCCCGCGTGGACCGATGCTGTAATCCGAATCGAAGACACGAAACGCGAGGGAGTGCGCTACCGGATCGTGCAGCCGGTATCCGCCGGCAAAGATATCCGCGAGATCGGTGAGGATGTCGCAGCTGGAGCCCTGCTGTTCGGACCCGGTCACCGGATCCGTCCCTACGACATCGGCGCGTTGCTCGCGACCGGAGTCGATTCCGTCCCGGTTCGGCGGCTGCCCAGGGTCGCCGTGTTCGCCACCGGAACCGAGATTGTCGAACCCGGCGGCGACCCGGGGCCGGGGCAGGTGATCGAGTTCAACTCGCGAATGCTCACGGCGCTGGTCTCTCAGTGGGGCGGCATCGGAAGTTACGGCGGCCACATCGATGACGAGCCGGAGGCGCTCGAACGGGCCCTGCTCGAAAGTGTCACGGGCAGCGACGCGGTCTGTGTGATCGCCGGCAGCTCGGCGGGCCGCAAGGACTACACCGTCGAGATCCTGGCGAAAGCCGGCACGTTGCATGCGCACGGCGTGGATATGATGCCCGGCAAACCGGCGGCGATCGCCGAGGTCGGCGGTGTCCCCGTCATCGGCATTCCAGGCTATCCGGTTTCCGCGTACGCGGTCTATCGCGAGCTCGTACAGGCGCTCGTCTACCGATCCCTCGGGTCGACTCCCGACCCCGTGCGAACGCTTCCGGCGACGGTTCGTCGGCGCATTGTCTCCCGACTCGGAGTCGAGGAGCTGCTGCGCGTCTGCCTCATCAAGGACCACCGCGGATTGTCGGTCGCCGCACTCCCACGCGGCGCGGGCTCCGTGACGACGCTCGTGCGAGCCGACGCAATACTGCGGATCCCGGCGACGTGTGAAGGCCACGATGCCGGCGAGGAGGTCACGGTCGAGCTCCTCGAGACCGGCACGGAGCCGGGCGCGACGTGGGTCATCGCCGGGAAACCGGATCCGTTGAGCGCCAGGCTCGAATCAGAGCTGCGCAGCGCCGGCAGCGGACTGCGCGTCTCCTACCTCGGACGAACCGGATACGACATGGTCGCGGCGCTGGAGTCGGGCGAGGCCCACACGGCGATCGTCTCGGTAGCGGATGCCGGCGCGGCGCAGAATTTCGAGGCGCTTGTCGCTGAGCATGCGAGAGGAGCGGAAGTCATCAATCGCCCTGACGGCTTCGTTGCCGCCGTGGGCAGTGCCCTGGCGCTACTCCCCGAAGCTTCATCGATTCGGCAGCGACTCAACGCCGAAAACTGAGAGAACCGGGGTGGGTCAGGATCGCTTGACGACGCGGGCCGTCGATCGCTTGCCGCGACGAAGCCCCTCGGCAATCTCGTCGACGATCGCGTCGGCTTCCGCAGCGGGATCCGCCGCATCGCGGATGGGCCGACCGACCACGACGTAATCGGCACCGGCGGCCACCGCCGCAGCCGCGCCGCTGGTACGGTTCTGATCGTCCGCTTCATCCGTCGACCGCCGAATCCCCGGCGTCACGATGAGAAAACGCCGCGCGCATGCCTTTCGGATAGCCTCGATCTCGAGCGGCGAGGCGACCACGCCGTTCATTCCCGAGGTTTCAGCGAGGGTCGCCAGGCGGACGACCTGATCGGGCACCGGCGAGTTCACGCCGATATTCTCCAGATCATGTCCCGTGAGACTGGTCAGAACGGTGACCGCCAGCAGCCGCGGTCGACGCAAGCCCTCCGTCCGGCACGCACGGTGTACTTCAGCGACCGTCCTGCGCATCATCTCTCTGCTTCCCGACGCATGCATGTTGAACATGTACACACCGAGACGGGTCGCTTCGACCGAGGCGCGAGCGACGGTCTGCGGAATGTCGTGGAACTTGAGATCGAGGAAAACCTCCACACCCAGATCGTGGAGATATTTGATGATTCGCGGGCCGGTTCTCAGGAAAAGCTGCTTGCCGACCTTGAACATGCCGACGTGGGCGCGAAGAGCGCGAACGTGCTCTCCGGCTTCGCGCAGGCTCCCGACATCGAGAGCGAAGATCAGCCTCTCGCGGGCCCGTTCCCGGGCAGCAGTCGATACCGTCACGCTGTCCTCTCCCGGGCGACGCGCTCCGCGATCATCGCAACAGCCGACTCGCACGAGATCTCTTCCGCTTCGCCCTGATCGCGCGCCTTCAGCTCGACGTTCCCTGCTTCAACGCCACGCGGTCCGACGGTAACACGCAGGGGAATCCCGAGAAGGTCCGCATCGTTGAACTTCACGCCGGCCCGTTCATCACGATCATCGAGCAGAACGTCGACGCCCGCGTCCTGCAAGCCTTTGTAAATACGCTCCGCATGCTCGCGGCTCGCATCGTGGCTCCACTTGACGGGGACGATCATGACTTCGTAGGGCGCGATGGACATCGGCCAGATGATTCCATGTTCATCGTGATTCTGCTCGACCGCAGCGGCGAGTGTCCGCGTGATTCCGATGCCGTAGCACCCCATCTCCATGACCTGTTCGGCGCCCTCGGTATCGAGAAAGACCGCTCCGAGCGCACGGCTGTACTTGGTGCCGAGATAAAAGACCTGGCCGACCTCGATCCCGCGGTGCTCCTGCATGGTGCCGCCTTCACAGCGTCGGCAGCCATCCCCCGCTCTCGCGACACGCAGATCGGTAACCTTCGCCTCCGGGAAGTCCCGCTCGTGCGCCACACCCGAAAGGTGCAGGTCGTTCTCATTCCCTCCGGTGATCATTCCTGTAGAGCCGGCCAGCCGCTGATCGACATACATCGGCAGATCGAGCCCCACAGGGCCGGCGAATCCGACCGGGGCGCCGGTCAACCTCTCGACCTCCCCGTCTTCCGCGAGGCGTAGCACGTCACAACCGATCGCCGTTTTCAGCTTGGTCTCGCTGAGCTCGTCATCGCCTCGGACCAGCGCCACGACACCGGCGTCGTCAGCCATGAACAGCAGGGTCTTGATGAAGCGCTGCGGAGGCTCGCCAAGGAACTGCGAAACTTCCTCGATCTTGCCGACATCCGGCGTCGGTACGCGCGCGATCTCGCCATCTTCGTAAACGTCCACGGCAGGCGCGTGCGACTCTGCTTTCTCCACGTTCGCTGCGTACTCACACGCGTCGCAGCTGACAATGAGATCTTCGCCGGATGAGGCGAGCACCTGAAACTCGTGTGAGAGCGAGCCGCCGATCGCACCGGTATCGGCCTCGACGGCACGGTACGTCAGCCCGCAGCGATCGAAGATCCGTGCGTAGGTCTCACGCATATGCTCGTATTCGCGGCGGCAGTCGTCGTAATCCGTGTGGAAGGAATAGCCGTCCTTCATCACGAACTCGCGCCCGCGCATCAGGCCGAATCGCGGCCGCACCTCATCACGGAACTTGGTCTGGACCTGGTATAGATTGATCGGCAGCGCGCGATACGAGCGGACATCGCGCCGGACCAGATCGGTGATGACCTCCTCATGGGTCGGCCCCACACAGAAATCCCGGTCGTGACGATCGCGCAGTCTCAGAAGCTCCTTGCCGTACAGCTCCCAGCGCCCGCTCTCCTGCCAGAGTTCAGCCGGCGAGATAATCGGCAGAAGAACTTCCTGACAACCCGCGCGGTCGAGCTCGTCGCGAACGATTCTTTCGATCTTTCGTACCGACCTCAGACCGAGCGGGAGAAAGTCGTAGATCCCGCGGGCGACCTGGCGGATCATTCCGGCACGAACCAGAAGTTTGTGACTGATGACCTCGGCGTCGGCGGGGTCTTCCTTGAGCGTCGGGGCGTGCAACCGTGAGAGCAGCATCGCGCGGATTTATAGGGCTACTCGGACGGCATTGCGAGCCGGGCCGCACCCAGTGCGCCGGCGTCGGAGCCTCGCACCGTGGCGAGGAGCGTGATCTCACCGATCGGTCTCGCGAAAAGCGAAGCCGCGATCGCTTCTTCGAGCTGCGTGCGTCGGGCCAGAACGCCCGGTGCGATCCCGCCGCCGAGGATCACGGTCGTGACGTCCAGCAGATTCACCGCGGACGCCAGCCCGCACCCTAGGGCTTCGATCATTTCCGCGATGAGCGTGGGAGCCTCGGCGTCGCCCCGGTCGGCCAGCGCGAAGAGCGCCTCGGTGTGACCGGCCGCATCCTCCTCTACCGATCGCGCGACGGCGTTGGCCAGCGCGCCCCCTCTTTCTTTGATGATCGACCGCGTAGCGGACTCGGAGACGTAAGCCTCCAGGCAACCGCGGTTGCCGCAGCCGCACAGCCGTCCGTTTCGCTCAATGATGGTATGCCCGAGCTCGCAGCCGTAGCCGGTCGCGCCGTGGTAGACACGGCCACCGATGACCAGCCCTGACCCGACACCGCTGCCGAGGGTCACGAGTACATAGTCGTCCACACCCGAACCCGCTCCGCCAAGCCCTTCACCGAAGGCGGCGCAGCTCGCATCGTTGTCTACGGTGAGGGGTCTGCCGACGCTTCTGACGAGATCCTCGCGGACGCAGGTCCCGACGAGTTTCGGCAGATTCGGACTCCCATGGAGAATCCCGTCGACGCCCATCACGCCCGCGATACCGACACCGATCCCCTGCGCAACCGGATGGACTGCGGAGAATTCGTCGAGCAGCTCGTTGATCGCTGTCCCCAGTCGGTCCGCGTCGCAATCGAGCCCGGTCGGTCGTCGCCCGTGGGCGTGAACCTGACCGTTCCGATCGGCCAGCACCGCCTTGACGGCCTGGCCTCCCACGTCGAAGCCGGCCCATCTCGTCATCAGGCCAGATCCTCGGCCTGATCCGGATCGACATCGGCGAACGCCCCGCGGGCGAATACCAGCGCGAGCAGCACCGGAATCACGTAGAAGCACATTCGGAAGATGAGAATCGCGAGGACGGACTGCTCCTTTGCGACACCTCCGCCGGAGAGCATCCCGTCGAGCGCGACCTCCAGAACACCGACGCCGCCTGGAACGAATGAGACGACCGCGAAGACGATCCCGACGCTGAAGGCGACAACGACCTGGCCGAACGTGATCGAGGCGCCGACCGAGTAAAGCGCTGCGTAGAGAACACCGATCGTGCAGAGCCAGTCTACGAAGATCCAGAAAAGCGGCATCGCCATCGCCCGTGGGCGTGTCGCGAAGAACGTCAGCCCTTCGTCGATATGAAGGAGAAACCGGTGTGCGCGCGTCCCGTACCGCTCGGTGTAATCGAAACGCTCCAGTATTCGGTCGACCCACTGGTTCGTTCGAACGAGTATGCGCCTCCGGATGCCCTCGTTGTAGACCATGGCCAGGCACGCGGCGAGAAAGAGCGAGAGCACCACGACTACCGAGCTGATCAGGCTGAAGGTCAGGTCGTCGAGGTTGCGGCTCATGACCAGATGGATGAGCCCGTAGACGATGAAAACCATCAGCATCAGATTCGTGAGCAACGTCTGCGTGAAGGAGATCAATACGGCCCGGCCGGCGCTTACGCCGCGACGGTTGAGCATGACCATCCGCAGCGCGAAGCCGCTGAGGCCGCCGGTGGGGATCACGTAGTTGGCGGTGTTAGCGATAAACGTGATCCGCAGCATCTCACGCTGCTCGACCACGGACCCGGCGGCGCGCGCGATCCCCTCGTAGGAAAGGGACATTGTGATGTAACTGAGCGCGGTGGCGAGGAGCGGCAGAATCAGCAGTATCGGGTCGAGCTGGAGGAGCGCCTCATAAAGAGTGTGCCCGCCGGCTGTGACGAGCATATAGGCGTAGACCAGGACGAGACCCACGCCCGTGAAGACAGCGCCTCGTCGCAGACGCCTGCGCAGCGACGACTGCTGCGGCTTCTCTTCGGTGGCCTCTTCCCCCGCCACTTCCGCCTTCCTCGCCCCCTGTAGCTTCGCGCATCACCGCGCGGGCGGTGTTGCGTGCCGATGGTCGGAAATCAGCCGAACGTCTCGAGCGCCCGAGCGCGCTGAGGGTTGCGCAGTTTTCGGAGCGCTTTGGCCTCGATCTGTCGGATACGCTCACGGGTGACCGCGAACTTCTGACCCACTTCCTCGAGCGTGTAATCGGTCTTTTCGCCGATTCCGAAACGCATACGGAGGATCTGTTCCTCACGAGGAGTGAGCGTCGCCAGGACCTTTCGAGTCTGCTCTTCGAGACTCAACGCCACCGCCGCGTCTGCCGGCGATACGGACTGACGATCCTCGACGAAATCTCCGAGCGAGCTCTCCTCATCGTCACCGATCGGTGTCTCGAGAGAGACCGGCTCTTTGACGATCTTGAGGACCTTGCGGATCTTGTCGGCCGGCATCTCCATCTGCTCGGCGATCTCTTCCGGCGTCGGTTCGCGGCCCAACTGCTGGACAAGGTAACGCGAAGTTCGCAGCACCTTGTTGATCGTCTCGATCATATGGACCGGGATCCGGATCGTTCTTGCCTGATCTGCGATTGCCCGGCTTACCGACTGACGGATCCACCACGTCGCGTATGTGGAGAACTTGTAGCCTCGCTGGTACTCGAACTTGTCGACCACACGCATCAGGCCGATGTTTCCTTCCTGAATCAGATCCAGGAAGCCGAGTCCGCGGTTGGTGTAACGCTTGGCGATCGAAACGACGAGACGCAGATTGGCTTCGATGAGCGCTTTCTTGCCGCGCGCCGCGCGATCCTCGCCGCGCCGAATGATTCGCAGGAAGTGATCGAGATCCTCGGCGGACAGACCGATCTCGCGCTCGACCTCCGAGACCACACGACGCGCCTCTCGAATATCGCTCGCCATCTTCTGGGCGGCCTCGACACTCATGCGCAGATTGCCGGTGGCCTTGCGCTTCGCATTGACACCGCCCGAGGCGAGCTGCCGGACGATCTCGAGAATCGTCTTGGCGTCCCGCTTCGTTCGCGTCTCGTAGCGCTTGATCACTCGGCGCTTCTGCCGGCTGATCGTCTGCGCTTCCTTGAGCTTGTCAACGACGGAGGTGACATGTCGATCGCCGAGGTTCATCGAGACGAGGTGCTCGCATACTTTGACGCGCGCGATTCCGAACTTCTGCTCGCGCGCCGTCGGCTTACGCTTCGTCTTCGCGCCGGGAGTCGGTGCGAAGCGGGCAGGCATGCTCGATTCGTACGTCTTGACGAGCCGCTTCAGCGTGGTGACGTCTTTGAGAAGCTGCTTGATCTTCTTCTCGTCACGCTCGACCGACGCCTTCTCTTCTTCGCCCTCGTCCGCGAATATTTCGCGCGGTTCGATCTCGCCGTTCTTCAGCCGCTCACCGAGTCCGATCACGTAACGGAAAGAGAGCGGCAGGCTGTAGACGCAGTCGCGTACTTCGTGGAGCCCGCCCTCGATCTCCTTGGCAATCGTGACCTCTTCTTCGCGTGAGAGGAGCGGAACGCTCCCCATCTCCTGCAGGTACATGCGTACCGGGTCTGTGCTGTCGGTGCCGTAATCGCGCTCGGGCTGGCGGACCTTGGCGATGACCGGAGAAGGAGGTTCATCAACCTGCGGACGCTTGACCCGTGCGACCTCCGAGCCTTCGCTCCAGTCGGACGTCTCGTCTGCGAAGAACGCCTCGGTTCCTTCTTCGTTACTGTCCGAGCCTTCTTCGCTGAACCCCTCTACGATCTCGATGTCGTTCTCGTTAAGGACGTTGAAAGCGGCCTTGAGGTCCTCGGGACCCCCGTCTTCCTGAGGCACCATCTTGTTGATGTCCTCATAGGTGACGTACCCGCGCTCTTTGCCGAGATCGATGAGCTTGGCGAGCCCCTTCTTGACGTTTCCGGCTGTTGCCGTTTCCTTTTCCATCCGCTGTCCTACTCAAGCCTGTCCGGGGTTCTGCACGCCTGTGATCAGTGGCTTCACCAAAAAGAAATACAGTCGCCTGCATACTTCATGGGCCCCCCCGGCAGGCGGCAGCGGGGGCATCGGTGCGCCAGGTCACAGAGGCGGGAGATGCCGACCTGCGCACAGCGCTGCGGTACGCTACGTATGGCGAAATCGGGAGTCAAGATATCAGCCGGCGCGCAGTCTTTCCGGCCGCGCCAGAAGCAATGAACAATCAATAAAATCAACTACTTACCCCCCTTTTGGCGCCGTGCGCGCAGGGCTTGACTCCGACCCCTGTCGCGTCGCGTCGACAGGGTGCGTGTTCTCACCCCGCCAAAGCGCCCCCCCGAGGAGTGCAGTCGGTCGGCGGAGCAGGCTGATCCTCTCCGCGCTGCTGACGCTCGGGATGGCCTGCGCCTGCCAGAGAACGGAAGGCGCGCGGCCCGATATCATCCTGATCGTGCTCGACACTGTCCGCGCGGATCGAATCGGCAGCTTCTCGCCGACGGGCTCCCCGCAAACTCCCAACCTCGACGCGCTGGCGACCCGATCGAGAAGCTGGCCACAGGCGATCGCGACCGCCCCCCTGACGATGCCTTCGATGGCCGCAATCTTCACCGGCAGACATGGCGACGCAGTGGGCGTGATCGGACACAGCGCGCAGGACCGACTCGATGGCGACGCCGACACCCTGGCCTCGCTCGCTCATGATGCGGGCTATGCCACGGCCGCTGTAGTCACGAACCCGTGGCTCGCCCGGCGGCCGATGGGATTTCTGAGAGACTTCGATGCGGTCATTACCGGACGCACCGCCGGCGGCAGCGGTGCGAGGATGTCGGCGAGACATGTCACCAACGCAGCGCTGCGTGCCGTAGACAGTATCTTCGCTGGAGATCGATACACCGACCGTCCGCTTCTTCTGTGGGCACACTACATGGACGCGCACATGCCGTACGACACCGGGCAGGCAGAGACAGAGCCGAACCGTTTACTCCGTGAGTTCTCAGCGCCCGGTTCGGATCGTCAGAAGATCTACTTCGCCCCGCCGTATACGGAAACAGAAACAGCAGCGACGAGGGCGGCCTATGACGCCGCGGTTCATTCACTGGATCGGGAGATCGGACGACTCCTCGAAGGACTTCGTGACCGCGGTCGAGCTTCGAACGCCGTTATCGTGGTCATATCGGATCACGGTGAAGCGCTCGGGGAACATGGACTTCATTTCGCTCACGACTTCACGGTCTACGACGAGCTGATACGCGCGGTCTTCATGATCAGCGCGCCGGGCCTGCCGGTCGGCCTCGATCACAGCCCGGTATCCACTGTCGACCTGCTGCCTACCCTGTGCTCGCTCGCCGCGCTGCGATGTCCAGCGAACCTCGGCGGGTTGGACCTGGCGCGTGACAGAGCCTCCGAACACCGCGCACTGTTCGCCGCCAGTGCCCCTCGCAGAGATCGCTACGCACGCGCCCCCTGGCTGACGGTCGACGGCCCCGAAGGCCGAATGACAGCGATCCGGAAAGGCACCATGAAGCTTGTGCGAACACCCGGACAGGGCGGCGTACGCACCGAGGTCTTCGATCTGTCGACCGATCCCGGCGAGCAGATGAACATCTATGACGGTGAGCTTCATGCCGGGATGAATCAGGATCTCGATGCGTGGCTCGAGCGGATGGAGAAACTGCGTGGGGATCGCCCGGTCCGGTCAGCCCGACCTCGCGGGAACCGGCTACGGGAGGAGTTGCGGCTGTTGGGGTACGTTGACTGAAACCTGTTCTCAGGAAGCCGAGCGGCCGGCAGCCAAACGGAAGAGGTTTCCGCGCCACTGCATGATCACGGCGCCGCGCTCGATCGAGGATACCTTCATCCCCTCGACGATATCGCCTTCCTTGACGATCAGCAGTTTGCCGCCCGGGCCTCGCATCGACGCGACCCGGTAAACGGGATCGGACGACCACTTGATGAACAGTAACGCGATCTCCGGCGCACCGGTCGGCGCGACCGGGGAGATCTCCGGCTCAGCCGGCGCTGCAGGAGCGGCTGGCGTCACGGGAGCCGCGGGCGTCGCCGGCTGTTTCGGCTTCGGGGCTGCCGCTTTGGCGGGCGCAGGTGCATCAGCCGGACTGCTCGGCTTGTCGGGCGCGGCTTCGGGCCATGTCACCGGCGGCTTGGCCGATGGCGGCTTTTGCGCGGTTGAACCGGTCTTGTAGCCGGGCCAGACCCCGCCGGGCTCGGCGGACTTCCGGTTCTCGGCCTGCACTGCCCGACCGGCCGCCGACGCGGGCCTCTTCGAATCTGCCACCCCGGGCGCGACCGGATCATTCGGACCCTCAGGGCTTCGCGGGCCTGCGGTGGCTTTCGGAACAGCGGCAGGCGCGGGAGCAGGCGCAGATTCAGAACCTGTCGCAGGCGGTCGTTTGGGAGCTCCGGCGGATTTTTCGTCTGCAGCGGCCTGCTTCGCCGACCGGACATCTTCGCGTCCGGGCTGTCGCTCACGTCTCGCGCGCTTTCCCTCTGCGAGCACGGGCGCCGAGGGGCCCTTGGCATCTGAAGAAGACGGCGGGTGGCTTTCGCGCGCAACGGCTCGCGACGCAGGCGATGCCGACGACGACGCCTGCTCTTCCTGCTCGTCCTGCTCCCTCGGCTCGTTCTGCAAATCACGGTTGCCGACCTCGGGCTCGGTTTTCTCCGCCCGCTCGGCAAGCTCGATCGTCTCCGGATCTCCGGAGCCGCCGATCAACATGCTCGACACGAGATACCCAAGGCCGAGGCCGACCAGAGCAACTGCGATTACCGCCAGCGCCCCGGGATTTTTTCGTTCCCGACCTCCGGGTTCATCCGGGCCTCCACCATCGGGAGGCCCATCGAAGCTGCCGCCTCCGGGGAGCTCGGACCCTCCGGATGCTCGCCCCTGATCCACCGCGGTCGCTTCGCGCGAAGGTGCAGAGGTCTGAGCCTGCGCCGCGCCCTCCGGATCGGCGCCGCCTTCTGCCTTGCGGAGCGCGTCGAGCACAGAACTCACTGGACGGACGCTCCTTCGCCGCTCCCCAGACTCGGTCGCTCGAAACGCGAGATCGACTTGTAGAGCACGATCTGAGTCACGATGTCCGCGACGCCGTTGCCCATCAGCCCCTTGCTGATCTGAAAACGCCGGACGGCGTCCTGTGTGCGCTCGTCGTAAACCTGCGAATACGGCTCGTCGTAGAGATCCACCTCACTCAGCAGCTTCTGGAGTTTCTCTACCTGCGGCCCCTCTGCGCCCGGAATCAACGCCTTGCTCAGACGCTCGCCATCACTCCACAGCAAATGGGTCTTGCCGGTCCACAGCCGCTCGATGTCGGAACGCGAAAGCCGCGCCTCGCGATCGCCGGCGACCAGCGCCGAACGTTCATCGAGGTTCTTCAGGAGCACATAGCGCACTTCATCGCTGCCCTGCAGCTTGAACTCGAACAGCGCGGGCAGGTCGATCAGCTCCACAAGCGGCAGAGTCATCTCGGCCCCCATGTAACGCAGACCGCGCCGCGCACCGAGCAATTGCAGGTCAAGTGTGCCGGAGGCGATCTCGGCGGGCGCAAGCGGAGACCGACCCCACAGCTCAATCAGCCCGCTCATCGAGCCGGTCGCAACCTCGTACCCCGAGCTCCGGGCGAGTCTTCGCTCGAACTTATCGACGTTGCCGACTTCTTCCGTTGAGGCGGCATCGCTGCGAATGCCTCCGGGCTCGCGCCTGTTCTGAGCGAGTCGTGCGCCGGTTGAAGATTCAGCCCTCGAGACCGCCGGGATCCGCAGCCCCGGAGATCCGACCGAGGCTTTCTTTACTTCGTTCACCGCTGCTTCGCCGGGAGCGGCCGCAACTCCCGCCTGCGATCGGCCTGAGTTCGCGCGAGGCTCGGTGGCGGCGTCCAGACCTGTATCGCCGAGGGGTGCCACCAGAAGAAACGCGACGACTCCGGAGGCAAGCGCGACCGCTCCAGCCGCAGCCGCTTTGTAAAACCAGCCGCCTGCTGCCGGCCCGGACGCCTCGTTGCGCACCCGCGCCAGCGGTACCTTACCCTGCTCGAGTTCATGCGCGGCCATCGCCACGTCCGTCGCCGTCACCCGCGGCTGACTCTTCGTATACGCGACCAGCAGCGACCGGTGCGCGAGAATATTCATCAGCCGCGGCAGACCCGAGGTGTGCTCGTAGAGAACGTCCAGCGCACGATCATCGAAGACATCGTCTTCGCGGCCAGCCACCGCCAGGCGGTGGCGCAGATACAGATGGGCCTCGACACGGTCCAGAGGCTCGAGCTGCCAGCGCAGGGCAATGCGTTGGGAGAGCTGTCGCAGCTCCGGGCGCTCGAGGAGGGCATCGAGCTCGGGCTGTCCGAGCAGGATGATCTGGAGCAGCTTCTCGGTCGCGGTTTCGAGGTTCGAGAGCAGCCGGAGCTGCTCGAGGACAACGGGGTCGAGGTTCTGCGCCTCGTCGACGATGATGACCGCCCGTCCGCCGGTCGCCCGCTGCGCATCCAGAAAGATGCCGAGCGCGTCGGTCAGCTCTTTCTTGCTGGTGGTCCGGGCCGGCAGCCCGAACTCGGCGTTCACGGTCTGGAGCAGCTCGACCGAGGAGAGGACCGGGTTGAAGATGTAGGCGACCGCGATGTTGTCGCGTTCTTCGCTGAGCAACGAGCGGACCAGGGTTGTCTTGCCGGTTCCGACCTCGCCGGAGACACAGACGAAACCGCTCCCTTCGCGCATCGCGTAAAGCAGGTGCGCGTACCCCTCCCGGTGCTCGTTCCCGAGGAACAGATACCTGGGGTCAGGTGTCAGCCGGAACGGCTGATCGTGGAATCGGAAAAAACGCTCGTACATGAGGAGGCGACGCCACTATTTATATCGAAGTCACAGAACTGAAGCAGGCGAATTCGCTTGTCCGCTCCGAAAATCATGCAGTGGGTCAGTAAAGGGCGAACTTTGCCTGTCTCGGGTCCCGCCTGTAGGTAGGTTCGATGGGCGACCAACGACGCGATCCGATACCCGCGCCGTTCTTCGTCGTCTCGGTGGCGAACTTCCTTTTCTTCCTGAACTTCGCCTTCTTCTTCCTGCTGCCCCTGTGGATTCTCGAGCGCGGAGGCAGCGAGACGACTGTCGGCCGGCTGGTGGGGGCCTCGGGGCTGGCGGGCTTGATCGTTCTGCCGCTTGTCGGCTACCTCCTCGACCGCTTCGGGCGACGACGCTTCATGATCGTGGGCGCCCTGGCAGCGGCGCTTTGTTCAGCAGCCTATATCGGCGTCGATACGATCGGACCCGAGCTTTATGTGTTGCGCATCATCCACGGTGTCGCCTTCACCTGCGCGTTCACCGGCGCCCAGACCCTCGCCGTTCTGTTCGCTCCGCTTTCACGGCGCGCGACCGCGATCGGCTGGTTCGGCATCTCCACGATCCTGACCCACGCCATCAGTCCGTTGCTGGGCGAGGCGATTGTCCGCCGGTGGAGTTTCGACGCGATGTTCGGACTCGGAGCCGTGCTCGGGATGGTGGCCTTCGTTCTGGCGTGCCTGCTCCCGCGCCCGCCGGCGCTTGCCGGTCACGCGACCGCCAACGATGCCGACGCATCGGAGGCCCGACGCGCGGTCATGACGGCGTGCATTGCGATGGTCTGTTACGGCTTCGGCTTCGGCGCCACCCAGACCTTCGTTCCGGTCCTCATGGAGCGTTTCGAATTGATCGGTACGGTCGGGCCGGACTGGTTGCGTGTCGGGACGGTCGGCACCTTTTTCGCGTGCTGGAGCATCGCCGCAGTGACAATGAGGCTTCTGCTTGGCAGCGCGTCGGATCGCTTCGGTCGCCGTCGCGTCATCCTGCCCGCGATGGCGGTCATGAGTATCGCGGTACTCATGCTGGTGTTCGCGCGCACTCTGCCCGGAATCTGGGTCGTCGGGTTCACGTTCGGTTGCGCGCAGGGCCTGCTCTACCCCTCCATGAATGCGCTGGTCGCCGACTGGAGCAGCCCACACAACATCGGCCGCACCCAATCGCTGTTCAGCGGATCCTACAGCCTCGGAATCTCCGGATCGGCTTTCATCTTCGGCATCATCGCTGAACAATTCGGCTTCGATACGATGTATGCGATCGCCTTCGCGATCACGCTGGTGGGCATGGGGGTGTTCCTGGCCGGGCCGAGACGTGAAGCCGGCGAGGCTTCGCGCTACGCGAAGAACGCGTCGACATCCGCGCTGTCGACGGAGAACGTCAAGAGCTGACCTTCGCGGTAGATGTCGAGCTCGACCGTTTCCCCGGCGCCGTGAGTCCAGATCGAGTCGTAAAGTGCTTTGCGGTTGTCCACGGACTCCGAGCCCACGCGAGTAATTACATCTCCCGACTCGACACCTGCAACAGCCACGGGGCTGCCCGGCACCACGCCTGCGACGATCGAACGCTCCGCGAGCGGATAACAGAAAAGCCCGAGCCAGGCGCGAGCGGGGCGGCTGACGCGGCGACCGTGCTCGAGAAGCTCGCCCGCATGCGCCTTGTAACACTCCGCCGGGATCGCCAGGGTCGCCCGGCCGACGTTGCCGAGGTTGAGCGAAACGACACCGATCAGCCGACCGAAACGGTCGCATGCGGGCGCACCGCCGAGACCCGGATTTGAACAGGTCAGCCACACAGCGCGATCGAGTCGGTACTCCCAGGTCGCATCGAAAGGGTCGAGCGAAGTAACGACGCCGGTTGCGCATCGCCGCTCGTTTTCACCGGCGCTGGCCACCACACAGGCGTCTTCGCCGAGAGAAAGTTCGTCCGAGGTCGCAATGTCGAGCGGACGCAGGTCGGAGATCTCCGTGCGAAGCAGCGCGATGCCGGTCGCGAAATCCTGGGCGACGACACGGGCCGCGTGTCGCCTGCCCTCGACGTCCACGACAAAGACCTCAGCGGCCCCGAGGACGACGTAGTTCACGGTGAGCACCAGCCCGTGACGATCGACCACCGCCCCCGAACCGAATCGTTCGGTCCCGAGAATTGCTGCAGAGGGGTTGTGCGGGGGGATCTTCGAGGCAACGGTCACGGTTGCGCGTGAAACCCGCTGCAACAGTTCGACGGCTGCGTCCACCCCCCGGACGGTAATCGGCGGACTGCCCCGGTTCAACTCGGAAGCGGAAAAGGCTAGATGTCTGTCATCCGGAGGGATGACCACTGCTCGCTCCATGGAATCTGTTCGCACCGCACGCCGGTCGGCAACTCGCGTTTTTCCTGGATCGGGCGGGTCCCGACGCCTGGTCGTTCTCGGGCTCCGACCCCACTGCGCTGCTGATCGTCGAGAGCTCCGGCGCGGTTCGCCGAATCGAGCGCGGGGTTTCGTCTGCGCGCCGCCTCGACTGCGATCCCATCGAGGCCATCGAACATTTCGTCGCACAGAGCCAGTCCCGCGTCCGTGCTGAGCCGTTCACGGACAACGTTGTTCTCCCGCGCGTGGTCGGCCACCTCTCCTACGAGCTCGGACGTTACACCGAGCCGGTACGACTCGAAGGACTCGACCCGACCGGCCTGCCGCTGTCGATTCTCGCCCGCTACGATGAATTCGACGCCTGGCATCCCCGATTCGGGATGCGACGGAACATTCGTTTCCGCGACGCTGTGGCGACCGCTTCAGGCCTCAGCCTCGAAAGCCTGCCGTCGCCGCAGGTGTCCGACCTCGAGGATCCGTACGACCGGCACAGACCGGACGATCCCGCCGGACCGGAATACCGGCGTAGCTTCGAACGGATCGTCGATGCGATACGCGCCGGAGAGATTTATCAGGCCAATCTCTCGCGACGCATCAGTGTCCCGTGGCCGGTCGAAGCGGTCACGGCGTACCGCCAGCTCCGTGTCCGACAGCCTGTACCGCAGGGCGCGTGTCTCGGCCTCCACCACTGGGAGATCCTCAGCAACTCACCGGAAACGTTCCTGGTCGTGAACGGCGACTCCGTCGCCACGATTCCGATCAAAGGCACACGACCGAGGGGCACGACGGCGGACGAGGATCGGCGCGCACGCATGGCGCTCCAGAGCGACCCGAAGGAACTTGCCGAACACATCATGATCGTCGACCTGGAGCGCAACGATCTCGGCCGGGTCTGCCAGATCGGCAGCGTGGCCGTCGAACGCCCAGCCTTCGTGCAGTCTTTTCGAACCCTTCACCACCTTGTATCCGAGGTACGTGGGCGCTTGCGCGAAGATTGCGGTCTCGCGGACCTGCTGAGGGCGACATTCCCAGGTGGCTCCATTACAGGTGCACCGAAGATCCGAGCAATGCAGATCATCGACGAGGTCGAGACCGGCGGGCGAGGCGTCTATACGGGCGCAGTCGGCTCGTTCAACGGGCCGCGCTCGGTGAACCTGAACATTGCCATCCGCACGGCGGTCGCCGCCGCAGGCCGGCTGACATACTGTACCGGCGGCGGCATCGTGGCCGACTCGGGCCTGCAGGACGAGTGGGACGAGACCGTGACCAAGGCGAGGGCGTTCCTCGAAGTGACCGGACTCCGAACGCCCGCCAATCAGGAGAGGGCTTCATGAAGTCGAAGTTCTGCTACCTCAGCGGACGTTACGTCGAGACTGACAAGGCGATGATCTCGGCCCTGGACCGCGGCTTTCTTTTCGGCGAGGGGCTGTTCGAGACCTGGCGAACGTATCGAGGGCTGCCGTTCGCGCTGCGCGAGCACGTTCAGCGCATGGCGCGCTCCGCGAAGAGTCTGAAGATTCCGTTCGACGCCGGCGCAGACTGGAAAGGCCGCACCATCGAGCTCGCCAGGCGCAACAGGATGACCGATTACGGTGGAGCAATCCGCCTGACGATCACCGCCGGATCCGGCGAGGTGACGCTGATCCCGACGGCCCTGAAAAAACCGACACAGCTCATGCTGTTCCGTCCGCTCGAGCCGGGCCTGGCAGAGGCGCGCGAGGGTGGCGTCGGAGTCCACCTGATGGATTTCGGCTCCGGCGTGAGCGAGAGCTTCCGGAATCTCAAGACTCTGAACTACCTGCCCGCGGTGCGAGGAAAGGTCGAGGCCCGCAAGCGCGGCTGTTTCGAGTCTCTTTACCGCCTCAAGGATGGAACCGTCCTCGAGGGCACAACCAGCAATTTCTTCGTCGTCAAGGACGGCAAGCTGCATACGACCCCGGTCGACGACGGCATTCTTCCCGGTGTCACACGGGCGCTCGTGCTGAAGGTCGCCTCACGCGTGGCTCCGGTGATCGAGCGCAGACTCCACGTCGATGACCTGCTCGAGGCCGACGAGCTGTTTCTTACATCATCGACCATCGAGGTCGTGCCGATCATTCGTATCGACAAGCGCAAGGCGGGCGGCGGCACGGCCGGGGAGCTCACCCGCGAACTTCAGCAACGTTACCGAAAATACGCAGCGCGACGGCTGGGCGTGAAAGTCGAAGAACTCGGAGAGTGATCCGCCGACTTCAGCGAGCGACGAGCAGGGTAATCACGTACGCGAGCGACGCCCCGAGTACTCCCCACAGCGCATCCGTCTTCGTCCCCGGGCGGTCCCTGGTGGCAAGTTCGAACGCCCAGACACCGATCGCCATCGGCGCGAGCAGTGCCAGTATCGCCCAAGGCATGGGACGCAGGTTCGGGTCGGCGGACACGGTCTGGGGATCGAGCATCCGCCACTCGATCGCATAGACCACCAGTGCGATGAGAACGATACGGACGATCCGCGTCAACGGATTGTCCGCCTCGGGCGCTCGGTCTGTGGGGTTCGGTCGTTTCATGCAACAGGAATGGGCTAACATGAGAACGCGGAGCGGGCGAGCATCGCCCTCGGCAGAACCCGATGCAGGACCGTGAACTCACCGAGATGCACGACGTCGAGGTCGGCCACTGGTGGTACGCCGGAAAGCGCGTGCTTTTCCGGCGTCTTCTGGGCCAGCGGCTCCGACAACCCACGATGCGCATCCTCGACGTCGGCGGCGGAACCGGCGCCGTCGCGGTCGATCTCGCCTCTGCCGCTCCGCAGGCCTGGATCTGCACGGCGGACCGCAGCGCCACAGCCGCCGCGTTCGCTCGCGACCGCGGGGTCCGGAACGTGGTGGTTGCGGACGCCGGCGCGATCCCCTTCGACTCGGACTGCCTCGATCTCGTGATCGCCTTCGATATCATCGAGCATCTCGACGACGACGCGGCCATGCTGCGTGATGTCGCCAGGGTCCTGAGGCCGGGCGGTGCAGTCGCGATCCATGTCCCCGCCTGGCCATCGCTGTGGTCACGCCACGATGAGATTCTCGAACACAAGCGCCGGTACACGCGCCGCGGGCTCCGCACGCTGCTCGATCGGGCCGGCTTCCGGGTCGAGTACCTCGGCTGGGCGAGCGCGTCGATCTTTCTGCCGGCGATGGTTCTGCGGAGAGTCCGGCGTCTGCTCGGCGCTGAGAGCGAGCAGCAGGACGAGTTCTCATTGCCGGGTCCTCTCAACCGGTTGATGCTCGCCGTTTACCGGCTCGAGTCCGCCATCGCCGCCAGCATCGGCTTGCCCTTCGGAATGTCGTTGGCGGCGATCGCGACGCCGCGCGATCAGGGAAGGTCGAAGACGAACATCGAACCGACCCGCGCGACCGGTTCGTAATCCTGCAACCAGGTGTAAGTTCCCGACTTGACCCAGCCCATGCGCCCGCCGCGGTACCAGAAGTACGGCCGGCCCATGAGGAACGACGCAGAGATCGCCGTCTTGCCGCGCGTGCGGCCGCGTTCAATGGGTACGAAACGAATTCCGTAGACGTTCGGATTGACGCGACCGAAATACGCGAGGTTCACCTGCGTGTCGCCCTCGCGCTCCATGTACTCCGACAGCCGGATGAGGTCCTGGCCCCAGTCGATGTTGGAGTCGACGAGCATCCGGTGTCCGCCTGCCGCACCGCCACCCGCTTCATTGAAAAACTGCAGATAGCGCGGACCGACCGCCAGCGTCCCGACAACCAGCCAGAGAAGTCCGATGACCGCGGCCGCCGCGACTCCGCCATCTACCGCAGTGCCGCGCGGCGTGCGGAAGCGACCCGCTCTGCGAAGCGCATCAACGATCCACGGCGATGCACCGATGAACAGAAGCGGGTACGCGGGAAGTACATGCCGTACGCCGATCTGCAGCGAATTGAAGAGCACGTTGGAGACGAACACGAGCAGCACCGGCACGTAGATGCAGTAGTCTCGATTGCCAGGGCTCTGCCCCGCTGACCATGCCCCGCTGGCGAACGCGAAGATGATCAGCAGCGGAATCGGAGTCTTCACGGCGAACGCTGCCAGATGGTAGTACCACCAGCCGTCCGCCGACAGTTCACCGGCGAGGAAGTATGACGGCTCGCTCTGTTTGCCGACGTTGAGGACCATGTCGATGCCGTTGATCAATGGCAGCGGAACCGGCAGGCGCAGCCACGGCATCGTGTCGCGGAGGCCGGCCAGCGAGCCGCGCGGGTCGAGGGTGGCCTCGGACAGCGGCGCGAATGAACCCTCGAAGCCATAGCCGAGATTGAAGACGAGCAGAGCGGCGAGCCCCGCAACCACCAGGTGCCGCATCCATTCGACCGGATCCGCGCCGCGACGCTCTGTGGCCAACCGGATCACGATGCCCGCGATGACGACACCGCCGAGAATGAAACCGGACAGTTTGAGAAGCGTCGCCAGTCCGACCGTGGCACCCACCGCGGCCGCCCGTCCCGTCGATGGCGAATCAAGAAGACGCCACGTCGCGAACGCTGTGGCCACGAACCCGAGCGCGCCGCAAAGGTCGAGCGTTACCAGATGGCCGTGCGCGAGCATGCTCGGCGAGAAGCAGAAAAGCCCGAGAGCCATCAGCCCGGAGTGCCAGCCGTACAGCGCGGTCCCCCAGAAGAAAACGAGCACGCCCAGCAGACAGGCCATGAAGATGATCATCGTGCGCCCGCGAACGAAGATCTCCTGATAGGAGGCGGCGTTTCGGCTCTGAAGCTCGTACCCCATCGCCCAATGACCGCGGGCAGGGTCGGGGCTGAAGGCCGGCGGAGATACCAGCAGCGGCGCAGCAGCGATCATTCTCGATAAAGGAGGATTGATCGGATCGAGTCTGAAGTCCCCGGAGTACAGGTTGTAGAGACCGAGCGGCAGGTGGACGAACTCGTCGATCGTCACCGAGTCCCTGCGCGCGCCCCACGAGGCCTGGAGAATGAACGCGGCGATCAGCGCGGCTGCGGCCAACCAGCCGAACAGCGGAATATCACGCGCACGCCGACCCGGAGACGGCGACATCTCAGCCCCCGAGCTCCGTGATCGTCTGCGCGATACGCGAATTTTTCGGATCGAGTTCAGCGGCGCGCCTCAGATGCATGAGCGCCTGGTTGCGCGCCCCGCGACGAGCCAGCAGAATGCCGGTGCGGAAACGCGTACGGGATTCCCTCGACGCGACGAGGTCGTAGGTGAGCATACGCTCGTAGGTCGCGATCGCGTCGTCCGTCATACCGACCACCTGGAGCAGCGCCGCGTAGCTCTCGAGGGCGAGCGTCCGTTCGATCGGTTCCTGCCAGAAATTGACCGGCGAGGTGAGGCGTTGTTCGGTTAGTTCCCGCCATTGCGGAAAGCTTTTCGCCGCGCGATCGATTACCGCCTCGTTCCCGGCCGTCCGGACGAAAACGATGGCGACCTCGTCGAAGTAGACAAGCGTCCAGCGCGGGTCGCTCCTCAGGACCTGGATGAGCCGGTGTCGGTTTCCCCAGCGATGGAAGAGTACGACCGTGTTGATGTCGTACTTCTCCGCCTGTTCCGCCCACACACGCGGATTACTGAGCCCCTGCATGTAGGCGGAGAAAAACTCGGTATCGTAAACCTCGAGCCGTCCATCGATGAATACACCGCCCGGTGCGGCCGGGCCCCAGGTCAGGTAGCCGCCCGCGGTCAGGTCGTTGTACACGCGACCGGGCAGCTCATGCCGGGACGCGAAATCCGCCGCGTAGATCGGAAAATTCGTCTCGAAGGTGCCGACTCCGAACTCACGGGAGACCGAGCTCCAGCGATAGTACTTGTTGGTCACGGTCGTGCCGACGAGCAGCACGCAGAAGGCGACAATCACCGGAGCGGCGAAGTCCCCGAGACGATGCAGGCTTGCCCGGGTCTTTCCAGGCAGCCGATCCACCACGGCGGACAGCGCGAGCGCGGCGATGGGGATCGCCCCGACCGCGAAGATTCCGATGTTGCGACGCGCGAGCAGGGAGAGGTACGCAAGGACCGCGAAGACCAGCGCCAGCCCGATATCGAAACCCGGCACGGAGGGATCACTCTCGGCGCCCCGTCGTCGGCGGCGTCCCGCCGCGGCGACACTGGCGGCGACAATGATGCCGATGGTCGCGAAGAAGAACGACTGGTAGGCCGTGATCGAGAAGGTGGTGAAGTAGTTCGAGAACGGGCGCCGGAATTCGCCGATGGCCTGGAACACGGAGTTTGACCCGTCAATCCGCGACATCAGGTGCAGCGGAAACAGCGCACCTTCGATGAGAAACGGATTCAGCAGAGTCGCTGCTGCACAAAGCGCGGCCGCGATCAGCAGTCTGCGCTCGGTCTCAGCCGTCCAGCAGTCGGAATTCCGCCAGCCTTCAGGGACCGGCATGCGCCTCTCGAGAAGAACACCGACCGTTACGCCGCCGATCGCGGCCATGCCGATGACGAAAAGGGAGTGCGAGTTCACCCACACGACCATCAGCGGCGCCAGCATCCAGAGCCGGCGGCCGCTGTCGCGGCCGGCTGTTACCAGCAGCCAGATCGTGAGCGCGAGGAGCGGAAACGAGACCATCTCCGGACGGATGATGAAGCGTTCCTCCAGGACCAGAACTCCCCACAACGTCAGGAGTGCGGCCGGGACCTCTCCGAGCTTCAGCAGCGCCACGCGCAGGCACAGCCAGATCGCGATCGTGAAACCTGCGGCCGCTGCGACCACCAGAGCGGTCTCGCCACCGACCGAATACAGCGCATAGAGACAGACGTCGTACAGCCACTGCAGGTTGGTCCACGCGTGATCGGGTACCGTGAACGACAACGTATCGGTCGATGGAACGCTGCCTTCGTTCACGATCCAACGGCCGGCAGCGAGGTGCCACCAGGTATCGAAGTCATCGAGTCGTCGCAGCGAGAGTGCCGCAGCAACAGCGACGACCGATCCGGGAAGAATCCGACGTGCCGCCCGGAAAATCGCTGTTCGATTCATGAGAACAGGGCTACCGCGCGAAAACGATCATGCTCCGGCGGCGGCTCGGGAAGCGTTGTACGCGGACGCGTGTTCCCGTGCCCACGTGTCGGTTGTCAGCAGCGTTTCGACATCTTCGTAGCCAACGGGTTCGTGTGCCTGCATGGCGGCTTTGATGATTCGCGGAATGTCCATGAACGCGATCTCGCCCGCCAGAAAACGGGCGACTGCGATCTCGTTCGCTGCGTTGGCGACTGCCGGCATCGTCCCGCCGGCTTCGAGAGCTTCAAACGCCAGACGCAGGCATGGAAAGCGCTCACGATCCGGTTCGAAGAAGTCCAGGCGCGATGCGGCAGGGAGATCGAGGCGAGGCAGGTAGCCGAGATCGAGCAGATCCGGATAAGCGAGAACGTGCCCGATCGGTATGGTCATATCCGGGATTGCCATCACCGCGATCACCGAGCCGTCTCGATACTCGACCATCGAATGAACGATACTTTGGGGATGAACGACGACGCCGATGTCGGCGGGCTCCTGCTCGAAGAACCACCTCGCCTCGATGACCTCGAGCCCCTTGTTCATGAGCGAAGCGGAATCGATGGTGATCTTGTCACCCATGTCCCATGTCGGATGGCGAAGCGCCTCTTCCCGACTCACGCGCTGAAGCTGTTCCGCAGTGTGCTCCCGGAACGGGCCTCCCGAGGCCGTGAGAATGATGCGACGCACGTGCTCACGGCGACGCCCTTCGAGCGCCTGGAAGATCGCGTTGTGCTCGCTGTCGACCGGCAGAACCGTTGACCCGGAGGCGTGGGAGCGCCGGCAGACGAGCTCGCCGCCGATGACCATCACTTCCTTGTTGGCCAGACCGATATCGATGCCCGCGTCCACGGCGGCCAGGGTCGGCTCCAGGCCTACTGCACCGACAAGGGCCGACAGCAGGATATCGGCGCGCGTGCCCGCCGCCACCTCGATCAGCCCCGTGGGCCCGTGTTCGACTCGCGGCCCGTCGCCGGGCAGCGCGCGAGCAAGCTCGGCTGCGTCCTGAGGATCCGCCACCGACACGACCTCGGGACGGAATCTCTCGATCTGCTGCTTGAGCGTCTCTACTCGCCGACCGGCGGCGAGTCCTACGACACGGAAGCGGTCTTCAAAGCGACCGATCAATTCCAGTGCCGTGGTCCCGATGGAACCGGTGGACCCGAGAATGGAGACGCGTCTGGGATTGCCGGACGCCACGATGAGTCCGCACTTATTCGCTCCCACGCAGCCTGTCAAAAAGCCGGCCGACGATGGCGACCACGGCGCGTCCACGGCCTCGAATCCCGTTGACAAACTCCATGCCCGGCCGTACCGTCTGCGACCGAGCCGTCGCGAGGCCTGCGGGCCTCGAACAATCGGGAAAGAGGTGAAAATCCTCAACTGCCCCGCAACTGTGACGGGTACGAAAGCCGCTTGAAGCCACTGGGCACGGGCCTGGGAAGGCGCGGTGAGTAGGACGAACCCTCAGTCAGGATACCGAGGCGGCTCGCACTTCAGATCCCGGGCACGGCGAGGGCCGTGCGAGGAGGAACGTGACCGAGCCTCGCCTCGGATTTTCGGCTGCACGCGCGCTGATCGCAGCTGTGCTGATCTCGGCGCCGACGTTCGCCTTCGGCCGTCCCGCCGCAGCCACCGACAACGGTGAGTCCGTCGACGTACGTCCGGAGATCATTGTCAGCGGCGAGCTGACGACAGAATACGAATCGAGCGTCGATGCCACGGGATTCACCACCGTGATCCGTGCAGGCGAGGCGTGGCGGGGATACCGGACTGTCGGCGAGCTGCTCGGTCGCAGTGTCGGTCTGCGAGTGACGAACTTCGGAGGACCGGAGGATCTCTCGACGGTTTCGGTCCGCGGGAGCGGCCCGGCACAGGTGAGAATCCTGCTCGACGGCGTGGCACTGACCCGCGCAGGCAACGCAGTGGTCAACCTGGCGGATATTCCTCTCGACGCCGTTGACCGCATCGAGATTCACAGGGGCTACACGCCGGTACGCTTCGCGAGCAGCGGAGCCTCGAGCGTCATCAACATTGTCACAAGACAGGTCGAGGGGCCGACGCTGTCGAGCTCCGCCTCGTTCGGCTCTTTCACTACCGTAAAGGGCACGCTGAGCGGAGGAAGCCCGCTTACCGGCGGCACGCTGTCCGGTGTTCTTACGGTTCGCCACACCGACGGCGACTTCGAGTACATCGACGATCGCGGGACCCCGCTCAATCCCGACGACGACGTCGAGACCAAGCGCAAGAACAACGACTCCTCCTCGGTTGACGCGCTCGCTCGCTACGTCGTTCCACTCGGCAATTCGCGTCTGACAGTCACCAACGACGTTTTCTACAAAGACCGGGGAACTCCGGGCAACGGCGTCTCCCAGGCGCTTGACGCGCGGGTCCGCGGCCTGCGAAACATTTTCGCCGCGGACTGGACTTCGGAGGATGACCGCTACGGCGCCGCTTTCGATTTCAGCTATCTCGATGAGATCGTCGAGGACCCGAGCAGCGCCGACACCCAGGAGGGCAACACCTCTCTGGGGCTGCCCTACGACGAGGCGCACAACACGACCTCTGCTCTCGGTATCCGAGGTCGCGCAGCCCGACCGTTACCATTCGGCCAGTATCTCGAGGCAAGTATTGCGGGCGGCTTCGAGCGCTTCCTCGGCAGCTACCCGAAAAATCCGTTCTCCGGCAACGACGAGAGTCGCTTCAACCTCGCAGTCGCCGTCGGCGACGATATCTACATCGACCGGTGGAATTTCACGGCAACACTCCAGGTCCGGCACGAGTCGCTGTGGAATCGATTCAATTCGACTTTCGCCGGGATACCGGTCCCGACGGATGAGCGACCTGATAACTATGACGGCGCGACCAATCCGCGCCTCGGGCTTCGATGGGATCCCGTCCCGGCGCTGACGCTCAAAGGGAATCTGGGAACCTGGTTCCGCCCGCCTACCTTTCGCGAGCTTTTCGGAACGGACGGATTTACCGCTCCCAACCCGACGCTCGAACCGGAGTCGGGTTTCAATCGGGATGTCGGCTTCATTGCGCGGGGTGCCAGACTCGGACCGATTCGCAGCCCCGTGCTCGAGGGCGTTTATTTCGACAACGACCTCGAGGATCTCATCCTTCTGGTGACCACCGGCGGGAACATACCGGTTGCGACCAACTTCTCGCGGGCGAGGATCCGCGGCGTGGAACTTCGCGCGGCATTCGAGATCGGCCCTTTCCTCAGCGTCGAGGGAAACTACACGCACCAGGACGGCGAGAACCGAAGCCGCGTCGTCGAGCTGCGCGGCCGTGAACTTCCCAACCTCCCTTCCGATGTCGCCTTCGCCAGACTTCTCTTTTCGCAGCCGAGTTTCAGCGTCGCCTATGAATTCGATTACCAGAGCGACGTCTTTCTCGACGATACGGAGAATCGGGAGCGCCGGCAGCCCGGCTACGGAACCCACAACCTCGAGCTCCTGTTCGCGCTCGGAGGAGGAGGGTTCCTTTTCAAGTTTCAGGCGATGAATCTGACCGACGAACAGTATTTCGATCGGTGGCAGTTCCCGCAGCCGGGGCGCGCCTTCTACGCGACCCTGAGCTACGAGAATCGTGACGTCGCGGCGAGTAACGGCGATGCGACCTGAGAGACGGAAACGCGCAGCGGTCTCGCTGGTCCTGGCCGCGCTCATTTCGCCGCTGGCTGTATCGCCCGGCGCTCATGCGCTTTGCGGCGACCTGAACACGGACGGCCACGTTGCGGCTACGGACGCGCTGGTCTCTCTTCAGGTCGTAGTGGCCGGCGGCTACCGACTGCGGGGAGACGTGAATCCGGAGTCGACGGGCGATGGAGAACTGACCGTCACCGATTCGCTGCGCACCCTGCAGAGCGCGGTGTCGCTCACGATTCCGCGCTGCGCCGCCGCCGCCGGCAGCCTGCTGGTAGCGACGTCGTCGGTCAGCTTCGGGAACGGCGGACTCACCGAGGTTCGTCTGGACAATTTCGAGATCGAGCGGCAGCAGGAGGGGATAACGGCCGGCGACTCCGTCCTGCGAATGCACAACGGACGGGCGTTTGTCCTCAACCGATTTGCTGCCAACAACCTGCAGGAGATCGATCTTGACGATCCCGACTTCGCCGCGCTCTCACAGTGCAGCCTCGGAAGCGGCGCCAATCCCCACGACGTTGTCCTGATTACCGAGGAAAAGGGTTACGTCACCCGATACGACAAACCCAGTCTTGGTGTCGTCGATCTCTCGGTCGACAGCACCTGCGGCGGTTTCGTATCGAAACTCATCGATCTTTCTGCGCTTTCAGACAACGACGGCGTGCCGGAGATGGATCAGATGGCACTGATCGACGGATCGCTCTTCGTCGCGCTGCAAAGACTCGACCGGAGAAATTTCTTCCTCCCGACCGGGCCCGGAACGCTGGCAGTCATCGACACAGTCTCGGATACGCTTATCGGCGAAGTTCCATTGCAGATCGTCAACCCGTTCGCCGAGACCAAGGGGCTGATCTTCGAACCGTCGCTCGGCCGACTTTTCGTGGGTGGACCCGGGACGCTCTTCACCAACCTCGAAGACGGTGGGATAGAGGCGGTCAACCCGCAGAGCGCGAGCTCGGAGGGCATCATTATCACCGGCGCGGAGCTCGGCGGGGATCTGCTCGATTTCGTGATCGTCGGCAGCACGCGAGCTTATGCGATCGTTTCGGACCGAAGGTTCGTCGCCTCACTGGTCGAGGTCGATCTGACGACGCGCAGCGTCGTCGATACCCTTATCCAGAGCGAGTATTCCATTTCCGACATTGAACTCGACGAATCGGGAATACTTTGCGCCGCTGACCGCAATCCCCTCGCACCGGGCCTGCGGTGTTTCGATATCGCGAGCAACCTCGAGTTGACCGAGGGGCCCGTGTTCGGCGGCCTGACGCCGTTCAACGTGATCTTCCGTCGATCACCCGGCTCGCGGTGACCGAGAAGTCGGCGGCCGTTCATTAGAAACCCTCGAGTTACGCCCTCCGGAATCACGCTCAGGCGCTACCCCCTGAAATCGAGAGACTAATCGCGCGCAGCGAGGGGAAAGTGGCGGAGAAGGGAGGGAGTCGAACCCTCCGCCGACCATAGAGGCCGGCATCACGGTTTTGAAGACCGGCCGGGCCACCGGGCCCGATCCTTCTCCGTAAGACGGCGCAACTTATCTGATCGCAAACCCTTCGTCACGCGCCCGGATCGACGCCCGAATCATCGCCGGGAAGACACCATTCGCAAACACGATGGAACTCTATCGGCCGCCCGCCTTGAACAGAGGGTGGCGAGGTGATAGCCAACGCCTGCTTACACCGCGATTTTCACGCCAGATCATGGGAAGGGGCGACCATCAATGATGATGAGGAAGCTGTTCGGACTGCTCATACTGCTATGCAGCATCACCGTTACGCCGGGAACGGCGTCAGCGCTTTACCGTGGAACCGAGTACGGAGATATGGACATCTCCGGCCGACTGCGGACCACGAATATCGTACGCCATCGGAACCTCGACAAGCTCGCGTTCATCATGCAGCGCAACGAGCTTCGTCTGCGTTTCGAATGGAAGTGGCTCCAGCGGGGCAAAGCGTTCAAGCGCTTCAAGAACAGCTGGCTCGACCGCTCGGACATCTTCCTGCTCTACCGTGGTGTGTACGACAGCGTCTACGACATCACGCCGGGCGGAATTCACAATGATACCGACTTCCAAGGCGATCCGGTCGCGGTCGGAGCGCGCTCGCTCGAGAGCATGACCGAGCAGCAGCGTCAGCGCGCGAAGTTCGAGAACCGGCTTCGTGAGTGGTACGTCGACCTTTACTTCAAAAAGATTCCGCTGACGCTTCGTATCGGGCGACAGCAGATCGTCTGGGGTGAGTCGGATGGCTTCCGAATGCTCGATCGCGCCAACACGCTCGATCTGAGCTGGCACTTTTTCCAGGAGCTTCCGCCGCCCGGTTACGGTTTCGATGACATTCGTAAGCCGTTCTTCAACGTCAAGGCGCTGTACGACTTCAAGCAGCTCGGCCCGCTGTCACAGCCGTTCCTCGAGGCCTACTGGAACCCGGGCGACTGGGACCCCGGCTCGATCGCGTTCATGCCGCGACCGTGGGGCGTCCGGTTGCTCGACCCGATCAGCAATGCGCAGGGAACCGGTGCTCTGCAGTCAGGTTTCTGTGCCTTCGCCGAGGGCGGCCAGTGCGAGAGCCTGATGAACGGGACCGAGCTCTTCCGCAACGGCGGATGGGATCGTAACCCGCTCGAAAACAGCCAGTTCGGAGTCCGCTTCCACTTCATCACTCCGAAGGGCTTCGAGATGACGTTCAACTACCTCTACCAGAGGTTCAGTCCGGACGGCTCGCCGACCGCCATCGTTCGCGGCGTCCCGATCGACAAGACATTCGCGGTTGCCGACACCGTCGGCTTCGGACCGCCGCGACCCGGCGTCATCGACGCTCAGACCTATTGTGACGGTCTCCGTCGTCCGCCCGGATCGATCGGAGCGCCATGGGGTCAGAACCAGCTTTGTCTGGAATACTTCGCTCCATACATTCACACGGTCGGATGGTCGATGAACTTCTTCGAGTCACGCTTCACGCAGACCGTCTGGCGCGTAGAGACGATTCTCGACTTCAACCTGCCGTTCTATGATGGCGACAAACAGGTCGCGCTCTTCGGCCGTTCCCCCAACGGCCCCACACTGATCCCGGGCATCTCCAACAAGCACATGTGGAAGGGCATGATCGCTTTCGATCGTCCGACATGGATCAAGTGGCTGAACAAGCAGACGACCTTCTTCGTCACCGGCCAGATGTTCTGGCACTACATCATCGACCACGAGCCGCGCCGTTGTGCGATCGATGATGATCCGGCGAATGGATACACTTCAAGCTACCTCGAGAACTGCGGAAACGATACCGACCTCCTGCTTCCGGGTGAGTCGATGGGTCTGGTCGGGCCGCTCGACCTGCCGAAACTCGACGCTCCCGGAGGAAAAGGGCGAGACACGATTCACCAGTGGGAGGTCCTGATGACACTCGCGGTTCTGGGATTCTACAAAGGTGGATCGCTCGTGCCCGCGTTCATCTACATTCTCGACCCGGTGAACGCTTACTCCCAGGAGGTCGCGCTCGGAATGGACTGGTTCATCCGCCCGGATATTTCGGTCAATCTGACAACCCGTCTGATCTGGGCAGGACTGCCCTGGGATGCGTACAAGGGCCACAACAAGGATTCGGATGTAGATCGCGGCGAGATCTTCGACCCGTGGTTCCGCGCCGGCGGCAGCCGTGGCCGCTCGGAGACAGGCATCCAGTTCACCTGGCAGTTCTAGGCAAACAGCAGGCAAGGGCCGGCAAGGTTGCCGGCAAACAAAAAAGGGGGCGCGGTGTCATACCGCGCCCCCTTTCTTTTTGCTGGATCAGATGCACCGGATTTTCAGTGCCTGATCGCTCACTCCACAAAGCGACAGCATATCGCCATCGCGAGCGTTCGCTCCTCCACCGGGCATTCGGTGCCACCCGTCTGCAAACAGGTGTAAAAGGCCCCCTGGGTAGTTCCGGGGTACTCGGCAAGTGTCTGGATGATTCCCATCGCCGAGGTTTGGCAACTGCCATCTTCCTCGGGACGAACCTCAGGGTAACAGGTACCGCCGGTGAGGAACTCCTCGTTACCGCACTTCACTCGCGACGCTTTTAACGCGTTGCTTCCTTCCCCCGAGGCTTCGGAAGCCACGACCTTGCGGCATGTCATACCCCCCGAATGGGCGGGCACTGCAGCACCCAACGCGACAAACGCCATGCCGGCAACAAGTCCCGCGCGGAACATGTTCTGGTTGAGATCTTTTGTCCGAATTTTCATCTTTTCTCCTCTCCGCGACTCTATACTAGCAGTCGTGAGCAAACCGCGCTTCAAGCCGCTCACGTCATTCGGGCGCCCGGTTTTCGCCGGCGCTCCAGACCCGGATTTCTGGCATACCCGAGCCCGGCGGCCAAGTGAGATTGGAGCGCATGGCCTGCACCCTTATGGGGTCATCAGTATTCGGCCTTGACACGTTTCGTGCGGGGACATTAGTGTCTGAAGGAAGCAAATCCACCTCGCGATCCAGAATGAAGAAGCGCCGATTGGCGCGTCTGGCCCCTTTGGGGAGGGAAAATACAATGATGAAACGAACGGGACTCGCCTGCGCTCTGATCGGCGCGGCAATGATGGCTTTCGGAATACCCGGAACGTCGTCGGCACAGACCAGCTGCGATACCTGCAGCGAAAACGGCAAGGTTCCCTGTGCCGTCAAAAGTTTTGACGCCGCCGCCGCCAAGTGTCGCAAAGCTCTTTCGAAGAACGTTGGAAAGATTCAGAAGACAGCAGCCAAGAACAGCGCTTCCTGTCACAAGGGACGCCTGGGCGGCAAAGTCGACGCCAGCGTCGACTGTAATGATCCGGCTCAGGCCGACCCGAAGGGTAAGCTCTCGGGTGCGATCGCGAAGTTTTCGGCGGGGATCGGCAAGAGCTGCCCGAGCACGATCGGCAACACGGTCTTGAGCGAATACCTCTCCTGCCCGGAGCCCTGTGCTACGAGCACCGGCGCCAGCAACCCGCTGGCATCCTACACTGAGCTGGCGGATTGCCTCGGCTGCGTCGCGGCTGAGCAGGTTGCGGCTCGTGACCAGGCGATGCTGGGCAATCCGACCGCTCCGAACCCCGACAAAGCTGCGGCCGGTTGCCACGCGACATTCTCGAAGAGCTTCGACAAATACCTTGCGACGCTCGTCAAGAACCGCTCGAAGTGCCAGGACACGGCAGAGGCGAAGGCGGGTGCCTGCGGCTTCGGCAGCAGCAACTGCTACGAAGACGACTCGAAGGGCAAGATCGCGGGCGCTTTGGCCACAGCGGAAGCCGGAGTGAGCGGCAAGTGCGCGGGCGTTGACTTCAGCCAGTTCAACCTCAGCGGCAGCTGCTCAGCGGTTACCAACTCAACCGAGTACAACAGCTGCGCGTCGTCCGAGACCACGACCGCCGGCCAGGGCACACTGAGCGATATCTACTCGCTGCCGGCGGCTGGCCTGTGCCCGACGGTCGTCCAGACCACGATCAGCGGCGCTTACGGCATCGAGTGCACGACCAATGCCGACTGCCTTGCTGCCCAGCAGTGCCTGCCAGCGGGCAGCGGCGTCAGCCGCTGCCAGACCGAAACAAGGCTGGACGTAGGGTGGACAGGCCAGGCCCATAATGTTGACACGGTCGACGGGTACACGGTGGCGTCAGGCGTCACATGTCCGGAGAGTTCTGTCTGCAGCGACAACCCGGCCCAGTCCTGTACGACAAACGGCGATTGCGCCGATGAATGTGTCGACGCAGCGCCTTGCGGGCTGTGCACGCTCGACGGCATTTCTTCAAACTCGCCGCAGTATGCCTCGTTCCTGCGCTGCGAGGCAGATACGGCCATTCCGTGCAGCACCCCATTCGCGTCCGATCCGGCCGCTTGCGGGGCGCTGACCAGCGATCTGTGCGGCTACTACCTCGGCCCACCGCTGCCGCTGAGCTCCGCAAACAGCCCGGTCTGTTCACTGCTCAGAATCGACCAGGACATCACTGGCGCGGCAAATCCGGATACCGGCGACACCGACTTCACGGTCAACATGCTGTCAAAGGTTCACCTTGGAATCGGACAGACCCAGCCCTGCCCCCTGTGTATCGGCGACACGACCCCGCTCGATGGCGTGAAATCGGGCACGTGTGATTACGGCACCGAATCGGATTCTCATGCCGGCCAACCATGCGATGTGATGGGCTTCCAGGGAACGTTCGCGAACGAGGACGAGGGTCTGGGGCTCAGCCTCGATTGCCCGCCGAGCCCCGGGAAAAACATTTCCGGCGCGGGCCTGATCATCAACCTCGACTTCACTACCGGTGCCACCTCATTGCCCTTCGGGGTCGCGTGTGATGGCGCGCTCAGTGCTCTGGACTGCGCTTGCGGGCAGTGCGACAACGACACGACCCGGCCGTGCAATGCTGACTCGGACTGTGAGGCTCCCGGCACCTGCTCGACGAACGGCGGCGGAGCGGCGGCAGCCCGGCAGCCGAACGGTTGCAACGATCTGGTATGCAACGATCAGGGAGACGGCAACGGGCTGTGCACAGCAGGCCCGGCCAACTCGCTCCTCTACTGCGACGGCGATGTCCGAGCGAGTGGTGCCGGCTACCTTTCGTGCGCGACCAATGCCGACTGTGTCAGCAGCAACTCCATCTGTAACGGTGGTGATTGCGGGAACTGCACACTCAGCAGGACCCGACCGTGCTTCAACGACCCGGTCACGTTCGAGGGAAGCCCGGATCCGGAATTCCCGGTACTGGCAGCAACGTTCTGCCTCCCGCCGACCACCAACGGGGCGATCAACGCCGTCTCGGGTAGTCCGGGTCCTGCAAGAGTCAGAGTCCAGCAGACTGCCGTCCGCAAGTACTGAGCCTTTCGGACAGAAAGCGGAGCGAAGAGGCCCCCTGCAGGAAACTGCAGGGGGCTTTTTCATGAGTGTTTTTCACGGCCGGACGAGGCCGATCAGGGGCGGGCAGGTACGTCAGGTTCCAGCTGAATGGAATCCCAATTCTGCTTGTCCTCGACACCCGCCTGCTTGTCCTCCTCGGACTTCCTGAATTCAGCGTCCTTCATCGAGAACTCGGCGAGTTTGATGAGTTTGAAAGCGCCGATGAAATCAATCGATATCGGGAAGGGCGCGCTGGCCATACTCGACTGGACATAGCTTCCGGACATCTTGTCGGAGCCGACCTCTCGAAACCCGTAAATCGCGATCGTCGTTCCGCCCCCAAGAGCCGGGTTTCCCTTCATCGTGGAGATCATCGCGAACTCGGTAGATTCAAGGTTGGGATCCTTTCGCAGCTCGAGCTCGTAGTCGTCAGCGCCGACCACGCGGTGTTCTCCCCCGACAAACAGGGAATACTCGGGCGACTCCAGCCGGTACCAGTTCTTGCCGGCTGCATCGATCTGAGCACTGGAAGGCATGAACAGGGACTTTCCCTGCCGCGCAGCCTCTACCTCGTCGGCGAAAGGGAGAACTCCATCGAGCCACTGAACGAATATCGTCTCGCCCGTAATCACGCTCGCTCCGTCAATCTCCTCAACCTTGGATCCATACCGGATCTTGACGATATTCGCGGCCGTCTGCTTCAGGGAGGGGCGCACGATCGTGATGATCGCCCAATCCTTGTCGTCGATCGCTGCGAGTCGTTCACTGAGGCCTTCGACTCCCGCGACCGGCAGGCCGTCCACCGCTGTAATAATGTCCCCTTTGAAGAGGGTCGCTCCCTTGGTGTGCTCGCCGCTGACCTCCTCGGTCAGAACTGCGCCCGTATCGCCCGGCATCAGAGGCCTGAGTTCCGCAGGGACCGGCGCGACGGGGAACGTCTGCTGTTTGTCCGACTTGAACTCGACCCGCATCCGGAATGTGGGGGCCGTATAGTAAAGGCCGAGCCAGACGGCGCCGACGTCGGCGCCGATCCGGCCATCGACCTTCGTGGTCTGCAGAAAGCCGACCGCGCGACCCGGAACCAGACCCAGGACCGCACAAATCAGGATTGCGCCCAGCATTTTCGTGTTCACCAGCTGCTTCATCAAGAACCTCCGAACGGAATATAAATCAGAATTTACGGGGATTTCGGCCACCGCCGGCGACACTCACCCGCGGAACAGGTGACGCCACGACCGGGGATGACAGGCACTTTCCGGGGAATTCCGACGTTCCAATCTGCTATACACGTGCGTGGATGAGGAAGGCAAATCTGACCGTTCCCCTTGTGCCATGCGGATTTCCGGCGGCGGACTGTGGCCCGTTCAGCTTGACAACCGAGGCTGGCAGCGGATAAATCCAATGAGGTTTCTGTAGGCCAGACGGCGACGAGACCCGAGCCGACACAACCGGGAAACCCCGGTCGAGCTTTCGCGACGTGCTTCACGGTTTACCTGGACGACATGACGAACACGATCATTCACTCGACGAACAATTCAAGGAGCAGTGGGATGCAGAGATGGACGAGCAGGTTGGCAGCGGCCGCCACAGCAATGGTGCTGGCAATCGGATCAGTCGGTTGCAGCGATGATGACGCCTCACGGCTGGTCACCCAGATTTTCGGTAATCTACTCGGGTCGGGCGAGTACAGCTCGCTGAGCGTCACCGTCGATCAGGACGTTGTCGGAACACTCATCGATACCACCACCTGCGACATCGCCGATGCTCTCGAGAGCTGCGACGTCACGATCACCCCGGGTTCGGGGAACATGCAGGTCGCCAACGGCGAAATCCTCAGCAGCACGACATCGAGCACGCTGTACAGCGGGCCCATCCAGGTCACGATCGACAACTGCACCGATCCGATTCGGGCCTTCTCCAATCTCTTCCGCTGCGTCACCGTTGAGAACGCCGGTGAGATTGAGGTCCTCTTCGACGCAGACGCGACCTGCCAGCCCGGGTCCGACTGCGAGGAAGCGCCGCAAATCTGCGTGACCTCTGCCGGCGCGGACGATTTCTGCGGCGAGACGCCGCCGACGACGACAGTGTCGACGAGCTCGAGCACGACTACTTCGAACACCGATCCGCCGACGACGTCGACCTCGACCACGTCAACCACGACCACATCCACAACCTTGCCGCAGCAGGCAACGCGATGTGACATCACCTTCAGCGTGACGAGCACCGCGCCCGGCGGCATACTCGGAGCGCTGTCCTTTAACACGGTTTACCCGCCAACCGGGAATTTCGACGGTTCCGCAGCGGCCGTCGATTGCACGGCCCTGGTCTCAGGCGTGCTCCCCTCGTTCAACAACCAGGAGCCGAACAACACTCTGTTGACGGGAATGATCGGTGTCCCTGGCTTCGGCGTCCCCGCCGATGTCAGCCAGTGTACGTACCTGTCCAACGACGGGATTCCCGAAGCCGTGGATTTCGCGATTACAGTGACAGACGCTGCGACGCCGGATCTGTCCGACGTAACAGCCACCACCACCGTGGAGATCACGGAAATCGCGTGTGACGATACGCCGGTGACGACCACGACTTCGCCGTCCACCTCGTCTTCGTCGAGTTCGACGTCGACCAGCAGCACGCTGACGACGACCACCACGGACGGAGGCGCTCTGGCCGAGTACGACGTGTTCTTCGCGATCGCAGAGGCAGCGACCTACGGTGCTCTCCAGTTCACGGCGAACTACGCCGCGGCCCCCGGAGGCTTCATCGGAAGCGGCGCTGGCGTCGACTGTGCCCTGGTGCCGGCAGCGAACACACTCAATGCCTTCAATGACATTGAGGCCGAGTCGAATCTGAACATCGGCATCATCGCCCTGTTCGGGTTCACCACGTCGGCTGGTGAGCAGATCGTGCGCTGCGGCTTCGAGGGGACCTCGATGCCTACGGCCGCCGACTTCGTCGTGGCCGTGCAGGATTCCTCGGATACAGGCGGACAGCCGCTCCCCGCGACGATTACGATCGGAAGCATCGTGCCCCGGTAGTAATCGAGAGAAAAAAGACTCTCGGAGATTCTCCGAGGGTCGATCGAACGAAGGGGGTCGGCTCAGCCGGCCCCCTTTTTTCTTGCTCTGCGGATGCGGAATACCTTTTTCCGGCAGCGCACTTGAGTGGGGCCTGACAGTTTCCTATTGTGCTGAGCCGTTTATCAGCCCAGCCTGAGCGAAGGGCCCGGCCCGAACTGGAGGACACCCCTATGATTTCTTTCATGAGACACGCGCTTTCTGCGATTGCGCTCTTTGCGTGCGTCGCCGCCGCGCCCGGAACATCCGACGCGGCAAACGGAGACTGCGGTCAGCCGCTCAGCAACGGCGACATACCGACGGCATCAGATGCACTGAACACGCTTCAGACGGCCGTCCAGATCGCTGACTGCAACAACTTCGACGAGTGTGTCTGCGATGTGGACGGTAACGGTTCGGTGACCGCAACCGACGCGCTGACGCTGCTTCAGATTGCTACACAGATTCAAAGCGTCGACGCGCTGAATTGCGACTGTGGTTCACCTGTCGAACGAGCCCAGTGCAGCTCCGGCCAGCTGGTCACTCTACCCGGGTCCGACATCGACGCCGGCTGGAACGGCCTGGGTCATAACCAGGGGCTGATCGACGGCGCCGGAATCACGGCCGCGGTTGTGAAGCGCTGCGCTCTGGACAACGACATTGTCTGTAAGACCTCTGCAGACTGTCCGGGCGGGACATGCGACCTGACTTGTCTTTGCGACAGCGACTCGCCGAGCGAGCAGCTTTGTGAAGTCACCGGCCCCACCGGCCCGGGTCGCTGCCTGAGAGACCTCAGTCTGTGCGAAGTCGACGCAGACTGCGCGAGTCCGCAGACGTGCGAGTCTTTCTTCGGTCCGCCGCTGCCACTCTCTTCCTCGGGGACACCGGCTTGCATCACGACATACTTCGCCGAGCCCATTGTCGGCACGGCGGACTCAGGCACCGGCGAGGGTTCGGTTCGCGCATTCCTGCGCTCTCGCGTCCACCTCGGCGTGGGCGCGGCCACCCCGTGCCCGACTTGCGGAGCGGCGAACCAGTCGCCTCAGGTGGGCGATACGTTCAGCTGTGGTAACGGGTCGCCGAATACCGGCGCCACCTGCACAGTGGACGCGGTCAGCCCGCTGTTCGGCGGTGTCTCGTTCGATTGCCCTCCCGATTCTGCGTCGAACGTGTCCGGGCAAGGACTCGCGATCATCTTCACCCAGGCGACAACTGGAATTGTTGAGCGGCAGGCGGTCCTGCCCTGTGCCGGCAACCTGGCATTCCTGCATCCTTCGTCCGGTGCCGCATTCTGCATGGATAACCAGACAGAATCCTGTTCAACCAACTCCGACTGCACCCGCTGCACGGACGACCTGACACCGTGCGCCAGCGACGCGGAATGCAACCCGGGAGCAAGCTGCGCAGAATCTCCTGACCAGCCCATCTCCTGTGGAATCTACTGCCATTGTGGATTCTGCGGTGGCGGCACCGATGTTGACCAACCTTGCTTCAGTGACGCAGACTGCGATGAGGGCGATACCTGTGCTCAGGGTGGCCAACCGGGCGGGCCGATCGGCCAGGCCAGTCCCAATGGCTGCGCTAACTTTATCTGCGGGCAGGAGGCGACCGAGGAGTGCTCGCCGAATTCGACGCCACCGACCGCGCCCGCCGGTTCCTGCTCACTCGCGCCGTTCCGGCCGTGCCAGAGCGATTCGGAATGTTCCATCACCGGCTCAGGGGTTTGTGAGTTCGAAAACCTCCCATGCTTCGAGAATCGGATCATACGCCAGGGCGTGCCGTCCACACTCGATGACGTCTGCGACAGCGACTTCACAACACAATGCATCGACGACGCGGACTGCCCCGGCGGTTCGCGCTGTGTATCGGCTGCGGAGCCGACTACTGCGTCGCTGTACTGCATCCCGCCAAGCGCCAGCGACGCGATCAACGCAGCGGCCGGGGTACCCGGACCGGGAGCAATCCAGTTCGTCGGCCGGCTGATCGCCGCGCGTTGCGGAAACGGCGTTGTTGAGGCCGATGAGGAGTGCGACGACGGCAACCTCGTCAACGGCGATGGTTGCAACGAGGACTGCCGAATCGACTGAGCAGCCCGTGTCGAGAACGGCCTCTCCCCGTACCACGGGCGAGGCCGGAAAATCAGATGCCAGCCCAAAGGCCCGGCTTCATCAGAAGCCGGGCCTTTTTGTTTTCGGATTTTGCCGGCGCTCGTCTACACTGTCGGGGCAGTATCGTGCCGAGGAGGCTTGCCAATGATTCACCAACGGCTTTTCCCGAAACCAGGTCGCTCCACCTCGACCAGTCTTGCTGTGGCTTTCGTGGCCGCCGCTCTCGCAAGCGGCTGTACAAAAAAAGCCGAGCCGGTCGAGGTCGTCATCGCCATCGAGGAGACTTCCGGGACGCTGTCGAGCGTCACGGTGCTCGTTGACTACTCCGGCGCCGCCGCTGCGCCGCTCATTTCAAGCGGGAGGCCAGCCTGCGCCTCGATCGCCCCGAACGTCGACCTCGAGTTTTCTGACGACGGTGGCGGGTCACTCAATATCGAGGCAACCAGCGGCAAGGGGTTTGTCGGGCCCCTGGACGTAGCGGTCTGTCGAATGGTCCCGGAAGACGCGGCACTGACGGCAGCCGCTATCAAAAGCCGGCTCCAGGTCTCTCTGCTGAACGCTACGGGGCCGGGGGGTGGACGAGTCTCCGCGGCAACCGGTCCATCGCGAACGGGCTCGCCCACGCGCTCCGGCGGCAGCGGCAGTGAAGATCGCGGTGACCGTGCCCCGGTCGCAGGCATAGAGCGAAGCAGGACTGAAACCGGATCTGCCGGCTACCGGCCGGCGATGCCGCAAGGCGATGCAGGCGTTAAATCCCGACCGGGCTCCAACGGAGCGATGAACAGCCCCCGGGGAGAAGCCTCCGACGGAGCGGGAGCTTACTCAGAGCAGCCATATGAGGCCGAAGAAACCGTCGAAGAACTTCTCGAGCGCAGAGGCACCGGGACTGAGCGCCGGGCCGCGAACACGGTTCTCGTCGAACTCGATCAAAAGTCCGATGCATTGGCATCCGGTGGCGGGTCAGACGCCGACGATCCCCAGGCCCAGGATCCGGAGAGTCCCGTGAATGACCCGACTTCGGTTTCCTACACCGTCACCGTCGGCGTCACATCCGGTGGAGGTCTTCTTTCCGCTCTTCAGTTTGATGTCCGATACAACGGCGATGGCGACTGGCTCGGGGGCGCTGGATCTGTTGTCTGCAGCACCCATCCACAAGTCGCGCTCGCTACCTACAACAACCGCGGTAACGGCTGGTACAGCGCAGCGATGATTGATCTGACGGGCTTCGAAGCGATCGGGCCCATTACCACTTGCAAGATCAGCAGCAGGGATCCCGTCGATGCATCGAGCTTTTCTGTGTCCGTCATCGATGCTGCGACGCCCGAGGCGGGCCCGCCCGACCCGTTCCCGCAGATGGCTATCACGGATATCCGCGCCGGTAGCTGACCTGCAAAGTGGGCAGCAGGCGATCGACGCGGCATCTGGAGGCGAGACTCAGGTCTCGCCTCCCCGCGATTGTCGCGTGCGCCCTTCTTGCGCTTTCTTTCCTCGTCTACGCACCGGCTCTTCGCGGCGAGTTCGTATCGGACGATCTCAATGCCATCGTCGCGAACGAAAATGTTCGCGGCCCCCTCGATCCAATCGGTCTCTTCACCCGAATGTCGTGGTGGGGTGGCGCTCGCGGCGACACGCCCGGCTACAGGCCCCTGACGACTCTCACATTCGCGCTCAATCATGAGCTCGGCGGGCTCGAGCCCGCCGGCTACCACAGCGTGAACGTTCTGCTCCATGCGCTGGTCTCCTGGTTGCTGTTCCTCGTAGCGAGGCGAATCGGTCTCGATGACAGGGCAGCGGTACTCAGCGCGATTCTCTTCTGCGTGTTGCCGATTCATTCAGAGGCGGTGGCCTGGATCGTCGGGCGCGCGGAATTGCTCGCTGCAGCGACTTTCCTGTCAGCCATTCTGGCGCTGCTCGCGTACCGCGAACGCGGAAAAGCAGTCTGGTTGGCGGTAGCAGCCAGCATGATGGCGGCGGGCCTGCTATCGAAAGAGAACGTCGTGACTCTGTTCGCTGTTCCAGCGGCCACGGCCCTGTGCTTTTCCGGACGTCCTGCCGCCCGCCGACGCGACGGGATTGCTTCCCTCGCCCTCGGACTGACTCTGGCGTCGTACCTCGCCATCAGAGCGGCGGTGGGCGCGGAAATTCCCGAGGCGCGGCTGGCCCTTCTCGATAATCCGCTGTCGATGGTCGATTTTCCGGGCCGCCTGCTGGGGACATTCTCGATTCTGGGACGATACCTCTGGCTCACATTCTTGCCGTGGCCGCTCTCGATTGATTACTCGTACAATGCGCTCGGTATCGGCCCGGGCTTTCGCGGTGACACGTTTTCAATACTCGGCTTGATCGCTGCAGGGCTTCTCGGTTGGTACGCCTGGTCCACGCGTGAGCGACAACCGGCCGCGACCTTCGCGGTACTGCTGACATTGATCACATACTCGATCGTCTCCAATGGGGTGATGCTGATCGGAACCGTCATGGGAGAGCGACTCTTTTATCTTCCGTCTGCCGGCCTCTGCATCCTGGCGGGCACGGTGCTGACGGTTCGAGAGCGACCTGCAAATGACTCTGCACGCAAAGGTCTTGCTCTCGCGGCGATTGCGATTGTCGTGTTGTTTTCAATCGTCACCGCGGACAGGGCGGCAGACTGGAAGACGAGAGTTTCGATTTTCGAGGCAGCGGTCCGTGCGCATCCCGAGAGCGCTCGCGCTCATATGGAACTCGGTACTTCCTACGGCAATATCGGCCGCCGCGAAGAAGGCAGGACTTCACTTCTGCGCTCTATCGCCATACTTCCGGAATATGCTGCCGCATGGATGAATCTCGGGAATCTCCACGCGAACGCCGGCGAGTACGACGACGCCGTAGAGGCCTACACGGGCGCAGTCACGGCCAATCCGAAGCTGATCCCGGCATGGTACAACCTGGGCCTGGCCGAGAGACTTCGAGGCAACCCGGAGGGCGCGGTGCGCGCGTTGAGCGAGGCAAGCGGGCAAGGCCGGCTCGACCCGACGCCACCCGCCGTTCTGGGCGACGTCCTGCTCGGGTTGGGCCGCAACGCAGAGGCCGTAGACGCATTCTCCGAAGCGATCGAGCGCGGAACACACGACCCCGCCGTTTTCATCAACCGTGGGGTTGCCGGATATCGGCTGAGCGGCTGCGCTGCGGCGGTCGAGGATTACCTGACCGCAGTGCGACTCGCACCCGCTGACAGGACGGCCGCGGCAAACGCGGTCAACTGTCTCGAGGTACTCGGGCGAACGGGCGAGGCTGCGGCGATCCGCGCACAAGTTGCAAACCAGAGAGTCGGTGGCTAGTTTCGCATCGGTGGCCACCAAGTCCCCGCCTTCTGCCGACCGCGATCCCGGCTCTCTGACTCGACTGCTGCAGATCGGCCTCCTCTTATCGATTCTCGGAGTCGGCCTCAGCCTGTCACTGTCATGGCTGCATTTTCAGCTCGACGGATCGGATGGGTCCTACACGAGCTTCTGCAACGTCAATGACTCGGTCAATTGCGACCAGGTTCTTTCCAGCTCGTTCGCGAAGCTCTTCGGCATACCGGTTGCCAATCTGGGCCTGCTTGCCTATCTCGCTTTCACATCGGTACTGATCGCCGCGCTGCGCTCGGAGGTGTCACGCCGTTTCCGGCTGGTTCACAGTGCAGGCCTCGGAGCCGCAGGCGCGGTCGTCTTTTCCGGCTACATGGCCGTGGTCTCTCTGTTCGTTCTCGAGACGATCTGTCTGATGTGCTCCGGCCTCTATGTGGTGGCTTTGGGCTTGCTGGTCGTTACGGCAATGGCTGACCGGCGAGCGATGAAAGCGGGGGACGGACAGGCATCGCTTCGGGAGTATCTTGGCGTCGCAGTCTCTACGGTGGCCGTCGCGGCGGCGGCGGCGTGGATATCCTCGGCAAGCTCGGGCAATGCGTCGATGACCGTCGACGAGATCCGATCCGACAGAGCGGATTTTTACGATTGGTACACGAACCTGCCGGTCAACCGCGTGAGTACGCCGGCGGGACGAGGAAATACCTCCGGCCCGGCGGACGCACCGGTCACGATCGTCGAATTCTTCGACTTCCAATGTGGTCATTGCAGAATGAACCACGCGCGGCTGAAAGAGTTGTTACAGCGTCGGGAGGGCGAGGTCCGTATTGTGTACAGGCACTTTCCGCTCGACCCCGCGTGCAACGAAATCATTCCCGAACCCATCCACCCGCGCGCCTGCCGTGCTGCTGAGGCGGCCGAATGCGCAGGAATGCAGGGAAAATTCGTCGAAATGGCGGATGCGATGTTCGCGCGCCAGAGCCAGCTCTTCGAAAGCAACCTGCCTCGAATCGCGGAAACTGCCGGGCTCGACTTGGCCGAGTTCGAGGCCTGCATGAGCGACCGCCGGACGCTGAATGATGTCGTCTCCGACTGCCGGGCTGGCGAGCGCCTCGACCTTCGATCAACTCCGACAATGTTCTTCAACGGACGGCGGGTCGAGGGGGCGATAAACCAGGAGGGAGGCTACGATTTCGCCGTTACGATGGAGGCCAGTAAAGTACAGCCCTGAAAAGCTCTGCTTGGCGTATGCGGCCTTGGACAGCTTCCCTGGCATGTTGCAGCCATCCGAACCTCAGATCCCCTCAAGCCGCGCCCTGCGGTCACGAACGCCCTCTATCTGATCGGACAGTGACCCAAGCCTCGCTGCGGCTGTCGAGATTCGTTCGAGGAGCCCATCCACTTTCCGCACATCGAT
>CAXQPB010000120.1:0-59951 GCA_964225545.1 Candidatus Nitrosopumilus sp.
CTACAAAAAAAGTGTTCGCCGCGAGTCACCAGGCTGATTACCTTACCGACGGAGAAAACCTGTCCGATGTCCCGCAACAACTCCGAACCGACACCAACCCCCTCAACCGGGGCAACCCCTGAACTGCCCGCCCGCCGAACTGCGAGGTGGATGATCGCAGCGACGCTCGTTGCCTCCTGCAATCTGCTGCCGGCTGCACCATCGGCACATGCCGGGCGCGGCGACTGCGGACAGCCGCAGAGCACCGGCTCGAGGCCGACGGCGACCGACTCGCTCATAACCCTGCAAACGGCGGTCGGCCTCGCCGATTGCGATCTGGGCGTCTGCGATGTCAACGCGAGCTGTACGATCAACGTCACCGACGCGCTCCTGCTGTTGCAGACCTCGACGGGTCAGAGCACCAGCCTGAGCTGCACGTGTCCTGATATCGATCCGCCCGCAGTCTGCGAGACATTCGCTACAAAATGGGGGGTAACGAGCCCTCTCGTTGTCGAACCGGACCTGCCTCCTCCGGGCACATACAACCGCCCGCGTGGAGTCGCGATCAACGACACCGGCGACGTCTACATTGTCGACGCGGCCAGCAACCGTGTGCAGGTAACCAACACCGAAGGCGTCTTTATCATCCAGTTCGGCAGTAAGGGACAGGGCGCCGGCGAGTTGGATCGGCCTCGTTCCGCCGCGATCGCGCCGGACGGTTCGGTGTGGATCACCGATCGCAGCAACCACCGAATTCAGAAATTCGGCCCTGCGGGCGGCGGCCTGCAACAGATCGGGATTCTCGGCGTGGCGCCTGGCCAGTTCAATTCGCCGCAGGGTGTCGCGATCGCCCCCAATGGAGACATTTACGTTTCGGACTCCGGCAACAACCGAATCCAGAAATTCGATGCCGCCGGCAATTTTATCAGCACGTGGGGGACTCTCGGAACGGCCCCCGGTCAGTTCAATTCGCCGCGAGGGATCGCTACCGATGGAGTGAAGGTCTGGGTGGCAGACTCGAACAACAGCCGGATTCAGGTTTTCGATACCAACGGGGTGTTCATCGATACCTGGGGAGCGCTGGGCAGCCTGCTCGGGAACTTCCGAGATCCGCGTGGCCTGGCCATCGACAGGTACAAGCGCGTCTACGTCTCTGAACGAACCAACCACAGGGTCCAGGTCTTCACCGGAGACGGCACCTTCATTACATCGATCGGCGGCTTCGGAATCGGCGATGGCCAGTTCAACAGCCCTCGTGACGTCGGGGTAGATTCGCTTGGACGCGTTTTCGTGTCGGACACAGAAAACGACCGGATCCAACGCTTCGACTGCAACTGATACGTCCTGGCTGGCGAGTCAGGGACCGACCAGCCGTCGGCCCCTGACTCCGCGTGCCATGCCCGGCATGACCCCAGGGTAGATTGTCTAAAAAAGGGCGAGGTCCGAATCCGGCACAATTGTTGACGCGGCAGCGCACATCACGGCACATCTTCAGACAGACAGGAGCTAGAGGAACTTGGCCGGAAACGTATCCATCGACCACATCACGAAGCTTACTTCACGTTCGAACGCCCCTTTCGAGGCGCGGGTACCCGGCTCGAAGTCCTACACCAATCGGGCGCTCCTGCTCGCCGCGCAGCGTCCCGGCCAGACTCGTGTTACCGGCGCGCTGCACTGCGACGACACGCTCTACCTTGCCGACTGCCTCGACAGCTTCGACGGGCTCGAGGTCAAACGGACCGATGAGGGCTTCACGGCCCGGCGACGCGATGGGGCCCTCGGTGCCGCTTCGGCCGACCTGTTCGTCGGCGCAGCCGGCACGCCTGCCCGCTTTTTGCTGTCGTTCGCGTCTTCCGCAGAAGGAACAAGCATTGTCACCGGCAACGAACGGCTCTGTGAACGCCCGATGTCACACATCACGGAGGCTCTGACCGCCGCCGGCATCCGCTGCGAACACATCGACAAGCCCGGCTGTCTCCCTGTGCGGGTCCATGGCGGGCAGCCGAACTCGACAACCTGGACGATCGACGGAAGCGTCTCCTCCCAGTTCGTCAGCTCACTCCTGTTGCTCGCGGCCCAGCAGAACGGCGGCCCTGTCGAGGTTCGGGTACCCGGTCACCTGGTGTCGCGTCCCTATGTCGAGATGACCCTCCGGATGCTCAACGACCACGGCATTACCGCTACGGAAAAAGACACCAATGTCTTCGAGGTGCAGCCGGGCATCCCTGCAAACGACACGATCCCGGTCGAGGTCGACGCGTCGGGCATGTCCTACTTCCTTGTTGCGGCGGCGATTACCGGCACTCGGGTTCGCATCCCCGGCATTGCGGCGAACTCCGCGCAGGGAGATGTCGGACTCGCCTTCGCACTCGAACGGATGGGTTGTGAACTCGAGTTCGCCAACGGCGGGCTCGAGCTCAAAGGCGGTCCGCTGCGCGGAATCGACATCGACATGGAGTCGATGCCCGACACTGTCCTCAGCCTCGCGATCGCGGCCGCCGTCGCCTCCGGCGAAACACGAATCACCAACATCGCCAACCTTCGGGTCAAGGAGTGCGACAGGATTCACGCAGCAGCGGCCGAACTGAACCGGCTTGGCGTCCCGACGGAGGAGGGAGATGACTTCCTCGTAATCCGACCGAACGGACCGATCGGCCAGGCAACGGTCTCGACCTACGACGACCATCGGGTCGCGATGTCATTCGGTCTGTTCCGTTTGCTCGGAGACGGCGTCGAGATCGAAGATCCGGCGTGCGTCGCCAAATCGTTCCCTGCTTTCTGGGACGAGCTCGCACGCTTCAAGGAGCACCATGAGCGAGGCTGAGCGCGATATCATCGACGCCGGACATCGCTCGCTCCTTCTCGTCCTCGACGGCGCGGGGGTCTCGAATCCTGGCACCGGCAACGCGATCACCCCGGAGACCATGCCGTTCCTGTTCTCCTGCATGGCCGAGCACGGCTACGCGACTCTGGAAGCCTCCGGCGACCCGGTCGGACTTCAGGATGGACACACCGGCAACTCCGAAGTCGGACATCTGACCATCGGGGCCGGACAGCGCGTACCATCGGTACTCGAGACGATGAGCTCGGCATGGGAAGACGGCAGCTGGGAGGCCCACTCAGCGTGGCAACAGCTGGCGGATACCGACGTGCTGCACCTCGTCGGCCTGGTCTCCGATGCGGGCGTACATGGATACTGGCCGAACATCATTCGGTGCGCGCGCCTGGCTCGTGCGGCAGGTGTGAAAGAAGTCGTGATCCACGGGGTCCTCGACGGCGTCGATGCGCAGGCAGGCTCTGCACCGCGGCTTCTCTCGGAGCTTCTTGCCGCGGTCGAACCTCTTGACGGAGTTCATTGCACCGATGTCATGGGACGACGCTGGGCCTGCGACCGCAGCGGACAGCTCGAGATTACGCAGGTCCTCGTGGACCACATGTCCGGCCGCCGCGATCTCGCCGAGTTCACCTCTGCGGCCCTCGAGGCATTCCTCGATCAAAGCGCGTGCGAGAAAGACTTCCCTTGTCACAGGTTCGGTGAGCACCGGCCGGTGCGCGAGGGAGAGCCCGTCTTGCTGACCAACAACCGTGCCGATCGCACCGCCCAGGTCGCGCAGGTTTTCTCGAAAACAAATCCGGTTTTCGCGCTGGTCGAGCTTGGCGGGTCGGTCCGCGAGGATCGCGTGTTCTTTCCCAAGCATCCGCTGCCCGAGGGGGTCGAGTCGGAGCTTCAGCGCGCCGGCATCCGCTCTTTGCGGATTGCCGAGCAGTGCAAATTTCCGCATGTCACCTACTTCTTCAACGGCTTCCACCCGGACCTCGGTGAGGACAGGGTCTGCATCGACTCGGTCGCCGAGGCCGACATCGCCAACCACCCCGAGATGTCGGCCGAGGAGATCACCGACGCCATCCTCGCCGCACTCGACGATCCGGGGCGGCGGGCCATCATCGCGAACCTCGCCAATCTCGATCAGGTCGGCCACATCGGACGTTACGAGCTGGCGGTCGAGGCGGCGCAGAATGTCGACCGACAGATCCGAAGACTTTACGAAAAATGCATGGCGCTGGGGTGGTCCATCATCATCACGTCGGACCACGGCAACGCCGACCGCATGGTCGACGACGCCGATCGTCCGTTCGGATCCCATTCCGACAGGCCGGTCCCGCTGGTCTGTATTCCGGCGCCGGATCGGCCTCTGCGCCTGATCTCACGCAATGGCAGCCTGGCACATGTGGGCGCGACATACCTGACAGCGCTCGGCCTGAAACCGCCGTCATGGATGACACCGTCGCTCATCGACGCACCGGTCGCTGAGCGCTGAGGAGTCGCGTTGTCGACCGGCAAGGACAAACTGCTTTTCACTCCGGGGCCGCTGACGACAAGTCCGGCCGTAAAAGCGGCATTGAACCGTGACGTCGGCTCTCGCGATGCGGAGTTCATCGGACTCATCGCCACCATCCGCGATCGACTCCTCGCGCTGGCGGGCGTGAGCAAGGCGGCCGGCTACGAAGCAGTGCCGATGCAGGGGTCAGGGACCTTCGCGATCGAAGCCGCTCTGACCAGCTGCCTCGGCGAGGATGATCGCCTGCTCGTCGCGACCAACGGCACGTATGGAGACCGTATCGGCCAGATCGCTCGGCTGGCGGGAAAACGCGTCGACGTGGTCAAGATCGCAGGCGACCGCAGGATCGAGGCATCCGACCTCGAACAGCGGCTTCGCGGGAATTGCCCTTCGACCCATGTCGCGGTGGTTCACTGCGAGACCAGCAGCGGAATCGTGAACGATGTCCCGGCCATTGCTGCGCTCGCGCGGGCTACCGGCCGCAAGTCCATTGTCGATTCGATGAGCGCTTTCGGCGCAATCGATGTCGACATGCGTTCGAACGATATCCAGTTCCTGATCTCTTCGGCGAACAAATGTATTCAGGGGGTGCCCGGCTTCGCCTTCGTGCTTTGCGAGCGAGAGGCGCTCGAAACCTGCGAAGGCAGAAGCAGGAGCCTGAGTCTGGACCTGCACGCTCAGTGGCGAGGACTGGAGAGCAGCGGCCAGTTCCGCTTCACCCCGCCGACACAGGCAATGCTGGCGTTCGCGACAGCGCTCGACGAGCTCGATTCCGAGGGCGGGCCGCCTGCTCGGCTCTCGCGGTACGCGAACAATCAGCAACGGCTGGTCCGTGGAATGCGCGAGCTCGGATTCGCCACAGTCCTGCCCGATTCACTTCACGGGCCGGTCATCACGACATTCCTCTACCCGGAAGATCCCGGCTTCGTCTTCGATACGTTCTACGAGAAACTCGCCGAGCGCGGCTGCGTGATTTATCCGGGCAAGCTCAGCGACATCGACTGCTTCCGCATCGGAACTGCGGGGCACCTGTTCGAGCAGGATATCGAGATTCTTTTGACGGAGATCGCGAACGTAGCGGAGGAGATGGGGCTCGCAGTGCGGTGACCGGTACGGCCGCAGCCGCAGACCGATCAGCGCGGGCCGAGCCAGTCGCGCAGCCGGTCAGCAACCTCGTGCGGCTTGATCGTCGGTCGCGGCAGATCGTGGTGAGTCCGCGGTGTCGTTCTGACGTGAATGAACGTCGGACCCGGCCCGGCTTCCGCGACCGTATCGGCGAGCTCGGCCTCCGTGCAGACTCTTTGAACGACGGGATAACCGCAGACCGCAGCGATCGCCGAGAGATCGACCCAGGACGAAATCGTCGACTGCGCGCCGGTCGAGTCATGTACGCCGTTGTCGAGCAGAACGTGGACGAGGTTCTCCGGAGCCTGGTGTGCAATGGTCGCGGCCGCGCCCATACGCATCAACATGGCGCCGTCTCCGTCGATCACGACCGTTCGCCGCTCGGGTCGGGCGATCGCCAGTCCGAGGCCCATACTCGACGCACACCCCATCGAGCCGACCATATAGATCTGATTCGGCCGGTCTTCGAGCGCATAGAGTGCTCGACCGGTAAAGCCGGTCGTCGCGACCACGACATCGTCTTCACGCGCGCCCTTTTGAATCGCCGCGAGGGCGGCATCGGGGTCGAGCGGCTCGGCCTTCACCGACGCTGGGATCGTGCGATCGGAGCCATCGGCGATCGGCGCCGTTTCCGGTGCGGGAGCGCCTCCGCCGATCGTCCCCTTGCTGACAATCAAGGCGTACGGCGTCCGGTTGCGGTCCATGTGGGCGACCGCCCGACCGATCGCGGCGTCGAGATCGGACTCCTCGGCTGGGAACGCTTCCCACGGGATATCCATCATCTCGAACAGCCCCGGAGTAATGCGGCCCATCATGTCGTGCTGGGGCTCATCGGCAGCGCCGCCGGGCTGACCGCGCCAGCTGCACACGATCAGCACCGGGATTCGGAAAGACGCGGTCAGCGAGGTGAAGGGATTGACCGCGTTCCCGAGACCGGAGTTCTGGAAAATTGTAACCCCACGCACGCCGCCGAGATCGGCTCCGCAGGCGACGGCGAGAGCGTCGCCCTCATTGGCCGACCCGACGTAACGGGTGCCCTCGGCCGCGATCGCGGTGTTGATCAGCGCTGTAAGATACGAACACGGGACGCCGGAGATGAGCCCGAATCCGGCGCGTTCGAGTGCGGCAATGAAGTTTTCAGCACGGACCATGGTGATCGGCAGTATGCTGACACGGTGCCCGCAGGTAGGCAAAGATGCTGACGTTCGTTTTGTGGAGAGAGAAGAAAGATCGCGGACGCAGACAGTCCGCCGATCGGGTCGGGGAGAAGCTGCGCCATTCGTTCCGGTCGCTCTTCGAGGGGCCGCCGGCAGCCGTCGTCCGCAGTCGTGGGAATACCCACCTCGCCTTCCTCGAGCTGCCGATTCGTGGTTGGCGGCAACCGTACTTCTCTTCCGACGGCGAGCGCTGGGCTCTGGCCGCCGATCAGCCCCTCAACGCGCGTACGGTATTGGCATCGAACGGCATCCAATCAAGCGCCTCCGACACGCTGCTGAACCTCGGATTCAATCTCGCGCGCAACCCGGAGCCGCTTTTGCGCGACCTCACGCCGCCGTTTTCGCTGATCTACTCCGAGCCTCCCGGCACCGACGAGATTGATTCGAGAGGAGCGAGCCGGGCTGAGGGAGTGACGTGGGTCAACAATGACGGTCTCGGCCAGGCCCAGCTGTTCGAGTACGAGGACGACAGGATCTGGGCTGTCACCAACAGGATATTCGCGCTGCGTTCACTCGGCATCGAGCTCGAACCGGACGAGGACGCATGGGCCGCGCGATTCGCCATCGAGTGGTTCCCGCTCGATCTGACCGGTTATCGTCGAGTCCGCCTCCTGCCTCCGGGGACGCAGGTCCGCCTCGACGCGGACGGTGTCCACCACTCCAACCACGATGTGCTGGCCGGCTGGGTGCATCCCGACCGCCTCGACAAGCGCGAGTGCCTCGACCTCGGACTCGAATCGATACGCTCGATCTTCAGCGAGACGATGCAGAGCTGGGACTGTCCAACCGTCGGCCTGAGCGGCGGCTGGGACAGTCGCGCTCTGGTCTCGATCCTGCGCAACCTCGATGCCGATGTCTCGCTGCGAGTGCGCGGCAACCCGGGGCGCTACGATGTCATGATCTCCGCTGAGCTTGCACGCATCGCAGACCTGAAACTGCGCTTCAAAAACGAGGGCGGCTACCCGCCCGAAGACCCGCACGGTCTCGAGAGCTCACTCACGCGGGCGCTCGTCTGGCAGGGCGGGCACATGTCGATCAACAAGCACAAGACATTCCTCAATGGTGGGGGCTATCTCGACGGGGGCGTGGTCAATGTCATGGGACAGCACGGCGGGTTCGGCAAGGCCGACTTCGCGGTCAAGACACGCGCCCATGAACTGCGCCCCAATCAGTATGAGAAAAAACTCGTCGAGGTGATCACGAAGAAGACGCCGGTATTCACGCGGCCTGAAAAGCAGGAACGGATTCGTGAGCTGGCCGTCGAGAGCTATCGCACCGCCGACCGTTACAAATTGAAGGGCCTTGCGCGGCTGCACTTCTTCTTCATGCACGAATACACGCGTCGCTGGGCATCGGCGACGCTGAGCTCGCAGCCGGGTCTGGTCATCGCGCCATTCCTGAGCCCGAACTTCATTCGTGCGTGCTACGCCTACCCTCTCGAGGAGATTCCGACCAAGCCGTTTCATCGGCATATCACGCGTGCGATGGCGCCGGATTGGGCGGACGTGATCTATGAAGACCAAGCGACGGTGGAAGATGTCGCCAGCGGCCGTCTGCAACCGGTCCGGCTCAAACGTCGGAAGCGTAAAGTTCACGCGGAGGACAGCTGGAAGCGTTCCCGCGCCCACAAGAAGTACTCGGCTTCGCGTTACTGGTCGACGGTAGGCGAGAAGCTGATCGGCGAAGCGTTGGCGCGTGGTGGCTTCTGGACCGAGCTCTTCGACCCCGACCAGGTCCTGCAAAGCTGGGCCGAGGCTCCGGGGAAGACCTCGCCCGATCCGCTCGCAATCGCGCACGTACTACCGAGCGCGCTCAAAGCCTGAGCCGCGGTTTTGCCGTTGTCGTAACGGCAGGAGACTCCCGTTACCTGCGGCAGCCCGCCACGATTGGGACCCGCCTTGGTAGAATTGAAGGGCGGGTCACAGGCAGGCAGCGCTGCGGATGCAGCAGCCGCCGCGGCCGCGGCCGAATCGCCTGCGCGTCTGCCGCGCGCCCTCTTCATGACAACCCTCACTGCCATCCTGATCGGTTCGCTGTACGTTGCCACGCTCATCGCGTGGAACCTGCATCAGTCGGTGCAGGGCAACCGTCTGCTCGAGCGACTGCGCTCGAGCTGCCCGGCGCTGTGGATCGAGCTTGGCCGTCCGGCCACGATGAAGTCCGCAGACGCCGATCCCGAACGTCGCTGGCAGCGTCTGGTCCGGGACGGTGGTCACCACGCTCGTTGTGACGATCAGACCGCCGCGGCGATAGACCGATTCCAGCGCAACTCACTCATGGCGCTCGCATCGATGAGCGCAGCCCCGGGGTCAGCCGCGCAGCCCGGCGAGGTAGGCTCGCGTATCGGCGGTCTTCGGGTTGGCGAAAACATCCATGGCGTCGCCCGACTCGATCACGCAACCGCTGCCGTCGGCGTTCCAGAACACCGCGACATCATCGGCGATGCGGCGCGCCTGCGCGAGGTTGTGTGTGACGATCACGATCGCGAGCGATCCACGCATCTCATCGATCAGTTTTTCGATGGTCTCGGTCGCAAGCGGGTCGAGCGCGCTGCACGGCTCGTCCATCAACAGGACTCGCGGCCGTAACATCAGCGCTCGTGCGATGCACAGCCGTTGCTGCTGGCCTCCCGACAGCGCGAGAGCGGGTTCGCGCAATCGGGATTCGACCTCCTTCCACAGACCGACCTTCTCCAGTCCGGTCCGTACCCGATCGTCGAGCTCGCTGCGTGGGCATCCATGCTCTCGCAAGGGCAAGCGCAGGTTGTCGCGGATCGAGATCGGGAACGGGTTCGGCCGCTGGAATACCATGCCGATATTGCGCCTGAGCATCCCCACATCCGGCGCATCGCTGAGGTTCAGCCCGGCAAACCGGACCTGACCGCTCACCGCGCAGCCGGGAACCATGTCCGAAAGGCGGTTGAGAGTGTAGAGGAAGCTGGTCTTGCCGCAACCGGAAGGGCCGATCAGGGCTGTCACGCGTCCATCGAGCAGATCGAGGTCGACATCCTCGAGCACAACGCGCTCGTCGTACGAAACCGACAGGTCACGCACCGACAGGACGGCGGTCGGCGGTGCCGGCCCGAGTCGCTGCGCGACACAACCGGCGTCGCCGCACTCTCCGATGACGTCCGCGCGCTGGACAGGTTCCCGTGCCCGCCCCTTGATCAGTTCAAGTTTGCCCATTTTCGGATTTCCTCAGACGGTTCGCCCTGCCCTGCCGCCGCGCACGATCCGGTCGACCAGCCACGCAGCCGACGCGTTGATCGCAAGCAGCATGAGAACGAGCACCAGCGCGCTCGCATAGGCGTTGGTCTCTCCTCCAGGGACATTCATTGCGAGATCGTAGATATGGATCGAGAGTGCACGCCCGGAATCGAGAAGCGACCCCGGCATCCGGTCAACGTAGCCGCTCGTGAAAATCAGCGCCGCTGTCTCGGCCATCGCGCGACCGATCGCGAGCAGCAGGCCAGCCACCAGACCCGGCGTCGCAGCCGGCAGCAGCACGCGCGTGACGGTACCGAACAAAGAGAGATCCAGAGCTGCCGAAGCCCTGCGATAGTCGTCCGGCACCGCACTCAGAGAGAGCTCGATCGAGCGGATGAGCAGCGGCAACACCATACATGCCAGCGTCAATCCGCCGGAAAGAATCGAGAAGCCCATTCCCAGGGCTACCGCGAAGAAGGCGTTTCCGAAAAGACCGAACACGATCGACGGCACACCGGCAAGCACATCGAGGCTGGCACGGATCCACCGGCTCGAACGGTCACCTCCGCGAGAAAGCTCGGACAACACGATCGCGGTCCCGAGCCCCAGAGGCACTGACACGCTCAGACACACGCCGAGGATCAGGAGCGTTGAGACCAGGATCGTCGAAATACCGCCCGACCGTCCCGAGCGCGCGGGCGCCTCGGTGAGGAACGCGAGATCCAGGTTCCGAGCCCCGCCGGCGATCATGTCGGTGAGCAACCAGATGAACCCACCGGCGATCAGCAGCGCGGCGCCCCACGCGAACGCGGTCAGCGCGATATCTGCGAGACGAACGCCGAGGGGCCGTCGCTCCTCGAGGCACAGGTTCATCGCATTCTCACGCAAGGGCTGCTCTCCTGCGCAGGCGTTCCTGGACCGCGACGAGCGCGAGTACGATGAGCATCAGCATCACACCGGATACGAACAGCACCGAGCGGTGCTCCGCGGTGGCATAACCGAGTTCGAGCGCGATGTTCGCCGTCAACGTTCGCACCGCAGCGAACACGCTGTCCGGCATCCGAACGACATTTCCGCAGACCATGAGAACAGCCATGGTCTCGCCGATCGCTCGCATGGTTCCCAGAACGACAGCGATCCCGAGGCCGGCTCGCGCCGCGGGGAATACGACATCACGCAGTGTCGTGAGCCTCGTAAGACCGAGAGCGGCCGCGCCCTCGAGCTGGGACAGCGGAATCGCCTCCAGCGCCGCATCGGCCAGCAGCGCAACCGTGGGCAGAATCATGATCGTCAGAATCAGTATGCCGGCGAGCAGGCTCGGCCCCGGTGGAGCGAGCTCCCGGATCAGCGGAACAAGACAGACCAGTCCCCAGAAGCCGTAGACGACCGAGGGAATCCCGGCCAGCAGCTCGACGATTCTCTGATAAGGCCGCCGAAGCGACGCCGGCGCATAAAACCGGCTGAAGATCGCGGAGAGAACTCCGAGCGGCGCTGTAAGAGCCACGGCGCCGATGGTTGTCGCGACGGTGCCGGCCAGCATGGCGGTCAGGTTGAAGGCTCCGTCACGCGCACCGGCGGAGGGAAACCAGCCGGAGTCGGTGAAGAAGCGCCGGATCCCGAGTTCGCTCAGCGCGGGGATCGCCCCCAGGCAAAGATACAGCACCACCAGCAGCACAATCGTGCTGGCGGCCGCGCCGGTCAGCCGCAGAGCTCCGGCAAAGACTCGATCTCGAACAGAGACAGCCATACGACCCCGTCTGCGGTGTCCTACTGAACAGACACCGGCACGAAGTAGAGATCACGAACCAGGTCGTGAACCTCGCTCGAGCTGGCGTACTCGATGAACGACTTCGATAACTCGTCGAGCTCGCCGGTGGTCACGAGGTTCAGCGGCCGGCCGATCGGAAACAACCCTTTCGCCACGTTCGCCGTCGAGGCCTCCACGCTTCCGGCCGGAAGCAAGCGTATCGGCACACCGTCCTGAGAGTTGAACTCGGCCGTACCGATAGAGACGTAGCCGATCGCATGCGGATTGCCCGCCACGGTCTTCACGCCCTGCTCGTTGTCACCGATGACGACGTCCGCCTCGATCGCGGTCTCTTCCAGATCGAAGTGCGCCAGAAAAACCTCCAGTGTCGCCCGACCCGACGCCTTGTTGACGACCGTAATCTCCGCGTCAGGGCCGCCGACCTCGCGCCAGTTCGTGATCCCACCGAGGTAAATGGAGCGTACCTGCTGGTCGGTCAGCTCTTTGACCGTGTTGTCGGAGTGAACGATGAGCGCGATCCCGTCGCGTGCGATGGTGTGTGCGACCAGTCCATCCTGCTCACCGGCTTTCAGACCTCGCGACGCCATACCGATGTCCGCGAGTCCGGAGCGCGCATCCGCGATGCCGCGCGAGGAGCCGCCGGTCTGAACATCGACCCGGACACCGTCGTTTTTGGCCTCGAATCGCTTGGCGATCTCGGCGGCCAGCGGGGCGACCGTGCTCGATCCGGTCAAAACCAGCCGGGCAGCGCCTGAGGACGCCGAGGCCTCACCCGAGGGGCGCGACTGGCAGGCCGGCAGGAATGAAATCGAGACCAGAAGACAGCTCAGGAGGAATTTCATCACTCCCTTGAGAGCAATTCGCGCGCCACCTGCAGCCCTGAAAAGACCCCGCAAATCCGAGGGCTTTCACGATGGGTGGGAAGGCGCTTCCCCGATCGGGGGTGTGCGAAATAGCGATTGTCGATATTCCCCCCCACCCTTGGGGACCAGTTCTCAGGGCTGCGGCGTACGCAGGAGGATCTCCTGAGCTACCGAGCAGACCAGGCGCCCGTCGGCCGTGTAGATCGAACCTCGCGCCAGGCCTCGGGCTCCGCCTGCCGCCGGAGAATCCTGCGAGTACAGCCACCAGCGGTCCACGCGCATCGACTCGTGAAACCACATCGCGTGATCGAGGCTCGCGGTCATCACGCCCGGCTGCATCCAGTGCACGCCGTGGGGCCGCATCACGCAGTCGGTCAGCGTGTAGTCGGAGGCGTAGGTCAGGACCGCAGCATGGATGTTGGGGTCGTCCGGAAGTTCATCGAACGCACGCACCCACACATTGGAACGAGGCTCGTTGCCGGGCGCCGGGCGCCAGTCCGGGGGGTCGCAACCACGGATCTCGACCGGTCGACGGTAGCGGCTCATACGCTCTGCCGCTTCTTCGCCGAACATCACCCGCCAGCGCTCGCGCGTCGGGATCGACTGGTCGGGTTCGGGAACCGGCGGCATCTCGACCCGATGATCCAGACCCGGCTCGGGCTGCTGAAACGAAGCGGCCATGTTGAAGATGGCCTCTCCGTGCTGAATCGCGACCACCCGGCGGGTGGTGAAGGTACGACCGTCGCGGATGCGATCTACGAAGTAGACGATCGGTGCCGCTACGTCGCCCGGTCGCAGAAAGTACGAATGCAGGGAATGGACCGGGCGGTCGTCGGGGACGGTGCGCATCGCCGCGACAAGCGCCTGGGCCGCCACCTGCCCTCCGAAAACCCGAGGCCTGTCTTCCTGGGGGCTGTAGCCGCGGAAAATATTGACCTCGAGTTCTTCGATGTCGAGGAGCTCGACGATGCTGCCCGACCTCTCGGTCTCCGCCGCTTCCGCCGGCCGGCCGGTCTTGTCCGGTTGAGCCGGTGGGTCCGCCATCGCCCTTACCAGACCGAGGAGAAGCCGCGGTTGGCGATATCGAGCGCGCTGCGATCGCCCGCCAGAACCACATCAGAGACCGCAAAGGCCTGTGGCATGATGAAGTTCGCGTAGAACTGCGCCGACGCCACGACGCCTCCGTAGAAGTCGTACTCTTCCTGGCTCTGCTCGTCATCCTGCCGGCGGTTGCGCTCTGCGGTGATCGCCGCTTCGAGCAGGAGATGTGCGACGGTGACGTGCGACATCCCTTCGAGAAGCGGGCTCGCGTAGAGCGTGAGCTGGTCGAGCTTACCCGACATCATGTATTCGACCATCTTGTTGCCGGCTTCCTGCAGCCGCAGTCCGGCCTTGCCCAGGACCCGCACCTCATGGCCGACAGCAGGATCGGCGTGGTACTTGTCGACGAACTGCGTGATGTTCTCGATGAAGTTCTGAAGGTCGAGTCCGTCACGCATGTGGAGCTTGCGAACGACCAGATCGAGAGCCTGGATGTGATTGGTGCCCTCGTAGATCGAGAAGATCTTCGAGTCGCGCAGGTACTGCTCGACAGGGTTGTCCTTGACGTACCCCGCTCCGCCGTAGACCTGAACCGCGAGCTCGCAGACGCGGAACGACTGGTCCGAGCAGTAGGCCTTGACGATCGGCGTCAGCAGATCGACCTGCCCCTGATGGTAGACCGCCGCGTCGTCGTCCTTGCCCTTGAGAGCAAAAACCAGATCCTGATGCAGCGAGAGTCGCATGCACAGAACCCGCATCCCTTCGACCTTGGACTTCATCTCCATGAGCATTCGCCGCACATCGGCATGCTCGATGATCGCGACGCGAGGCGCGTTCGGATCCTTGAACGCTTTGACCGATGAGCCTTGCTCGCGATCCCGCGCATACGCGAGCGCGTTGTAGTAGGCGACGCTCGCCACGCCGAGTCCCTGCACTCCTACGCCGATGCGTGCTCCGTTCATCATCTGGAACATCTGCTTCATGCCGGTGTTCTCCTGGTCGCCGACCAGGTAACCGATGCAGTCGTCATTCTCGCCGAAGCTGAGAACGGCCGTCGTCGAGGCATGAATCCCGAGCTTGCGCTCGATCGATGCAGTGGTGACGTCGTTGCGTTCACCGACCGAGCCGTCGTCATTGACCCGATACTTCGGCACGATGAACAAAGAGATCCCCTTGGTGCCGGCGGGCGCGCCCTCAACGCGTGCGAGCACCATGTGAATGATGTTCTCGGACATGTCGTGGTCGCCGGCGGAGATCCAGCACTTCGTGCCGGTGATCTTGTAACGGTTGCCGTCCAGCGGCACCGCCTTCGTGGTAAGAGCACCGACGTCCGATCCGGCGTGCGGCTCAGACAGGCACATGGTGCCCGACGCCCGTCCGTCCATCATCGACTCGAGGAATCTTTCCCGGTCCTGAGGCTGCGCGAACTCCGCGACGAGCTCGACGGCCCCGTGGGTAAGCCCGGGATACATGTTGAAGGAGGTATTCGCGCCGCATTGCAGCTCGCCGAGCGCGACCCACATGGACAGAGGCCCCTGGAAGCCGCCGTGCTCGAGCGGCATCGTGAAGTTCGGAAGACCGAGCTCGTAAAGCGTTTTCCAGGCTTCCTTGAAACCGTTCGGGGTGTAGACCTGACCGTCCTCGAGCCTGCAGCCCGTCGAGTCGCCGCCCCGGTTCGGTGGTCCGGAGACCTCCGTGCAGAATCGCAGGCACTGGTCGAGGACCATGTCGCAGTCCCCTCTCCCCAGGTGCTTGAAAAAGTCGTTCACCCCCTCGTCTTCGAAGAGCTGCTGGACCTTCAGGTGTTCGTAAAGCGTAAACTGGAGTGCACGCAAATCAGCCTTGAAAAAATTCACTATCGCGTCGGACATCTGAAACCTTCCTCTCGTTCGCCCCGGGACGGACCTATATTTCTGTCGCACGAACAGCCGGGACGCGCCAACGTCAGCCTCCGTAGCGCTCCCATGAGATCAATGAATCTGCGGAGGGACGCGAGACAGGGCCGAATCGCCCCTTCGGATATCCGACGGGGATGATCGCGGTGAGCGTCACATCCGGGGGATACCGAGAATCTCCTCATATTTTCCCGGCGCGAAAAGCTGCGGTGTTGTCAGCACCGCGCCCAGGCCCAGAGCGCGTGCGGCCAGCAGGAGATTCTGAACGGCCGGGTACGCGGTCGAATGCACGCCGGTCATCCGCGCCGCGCCGGCTCCGGCCAGTAGTCGGAGTGCGCCGCCGAGCCCCAGGTGACGGATCGCTGCGGGCAAGACCCGCGGCGAACTCAGCGCAGCGGACATTCGCGTATCCTTGCGAACGCAGACCGCGATCAATGCAGGCGCCTCGTGAAGGTGGTCGATCATGTAGCGACCCGCACGACGTTGCCTGTCCTGCCTGGCCTGATCCTCGCCCTCGGCTTGCGGCGCGCCTTCGAGGATCTCCTGATACCACGACCAGCCCCTGCGCCACTCGCTCTGAATACGCCGCTTCAGATCGTCACCCCGTGCGATCACGAAGTGCCAGCATTGGTTGTTGCTGCTGCTTGGCGCCTGGGCGGCCGACTCTATCAGCCGCACCAGCAACTCTTCGGGAACCGGGTCCGGCTTCAGCCTCCGCATCGCGCGGCACGAGAACATGATTTCGAACAAAGCAGCGCCATCGGCCGTCCCGCTCGAGTGAATCCCTGGTGACATCGCTTCTCTCCTGGTCGGCTACAGCCTGCTCGCGGCCGGTCTTTCAGTCACAGGGCGGCATTGCATACGGATCCGGGCAGCCCGACAGACCCGGGCCCTGCCCGCTCGGCGCCGGTTCGGTCAGGAGCGGGGGAGCCGTTCTCGCGTGAGGTCGCGGGTGATGTTCTTCTGATGGCTCTCGAGCGTGCCGCCGCCGATTTCGTTGAGCTTCGCATCGCGAAGAAATCGCTCGATCTTGTACTCGTTCGTGTAGCCCCACCCCCCCATCACCTGCATGGCATTGTCGGCAACACGCTTGGCGATCGGCGCCACGAACAGCTTGGCCGCATCGGTTCCGATCCGGTTGCGACGGTCCGGTCCGACACGAGCAGCCTCGTGATAAACGAAGCATCGCGCGGCGGCCGTGTCGGTGTACGATTCGGCGATGTACTTCTGGATCTGCCCGAACTCGGCGATCGGTCGACCGAAGGCCTCGCGCTCACAGGCGTACGCGACCATCTCGTCGACACACCGATCGGCAATACCGAGACTGATCGCAGCGAGACACAGCCGCTCGATTTCAAGGTTACGCATCATACACGTGATGCCGTCGCCTTCTTCACCGAGCCGATTCGCGACCGGCACTTCGCAGGCATCGAAGATGAGCTCGCACATCGTCGACGCCCTCATCCCCATTTTCTTGATCGGCTGCCCCGTCGAGAAACCGGGCATACCGCGCTCCACAACAAAAGCGGTGATACGCCCGTCGACCTTCGCATACGTAATCAGGTATGAGGCCTCGAAACCGTTCGTGATGAAGATCTTGCGACCGTTCAGCACATACACGTCGCCCTTGCGCTCTGCTGTCGTCTGCATGCCGAGCACATCGGTACCCGCCGAAGGCTCGGTCATTCCCATCGCACCGACCGCCTCCCCGGAAATCACCGGCGGGAGAATGCGCTTGCGCTGCTCGGGCGTCGCCGCGTAGTAAAAATTGTTGACGAACAGCAGGTAGTGGGCCAGATAAGCGAGCGTGAAGCCCGGGTCGGAGCGCGCCATCTCGTGATGCACGATCACCGCCGCAACGGCGTCCAGGCCGGCGCCGCCGTCCTCGGCGGGCAGCGTCAGCCCGAGCAACCCGAGCTCGCCGCAGCGGCGCAGCAGCTCGACATTGAGCCTGCCGGTGGCGTCGTGCTCTTCGGCCTGCGGCTCGATTTCCTGCTCGACAAAACGGCGAACGGTCTCGCGCAGCATCGAATGCTCCGCAGTCGGGTCGAAGATTGAAGTCTCGCTCAATCGCTCGCCTCCCCCGCCGCTCGCTTCCGGCGAACCGGAGTAACCGCCTGAATGGCCTGCATCTCGCAGCCGCGCGCGGCCGAGTACGTGACGCGGGTGTTCGGCGGAATCGATTCAGTCAGCCATACATTACCGCCGACGACCGATCCGCGTCCGATCACGGTCTCGCCACCGAGAATCTTCGCGCCTGCATAAATCGTAACGTCATCCTCGATCGTCGGGTGTCGCTTGGCGCCGCGAACCACGGCGCCTCGCTCATCGCGCTCGATTGCCAGCGCACCGAGTGTCACGCCCTGATAGATCTTGACGTTGTTCCCGATGACGGTCGTCTCACCGATGACGATCCCGGTGCCGTGGTCGATGAAGAACCCGCGCCCAACCGTCGCTCCCGGATGAATGTCGATGCCGGTGCGTCCATGCGCATCCTCGGTCATGATCCGCGGAATCATCGGGACGCCGCGAAGGTAGAACTCATGGGCGATACGGTAAACCGTGATGGCCTGCACACCGGGGTAACTGAAGATGATCTCCTCGATGCTACCCGCTGCCGGGTCGCCATCGAATGCAGCGCGAACGTCACGGTCCGCCGCCTCACGCAGCGCCGGGATCGCAGCGAATACTTCGAGCACCACCTTGCGGCATCGCGCCGTGTCGTCCGCGCTCGGCTCCGTCGCTCCGTCACGGTAGTACGCCGTCGCTCTTGCCGTCTGTTCGACGAGCATATCGAACGCGGTGTAGAGATGATCGCCGATGTGGTGCCGCAGGTTCACGTCGTCCAGTTCACGCGCTGAATAGCAGCCCATGTAAATGACGTGCTCGAGGTGACGCAGCGCCTCGGCAACTTTCCGTTGCGACGGCAACGCCGCGCTCTCGAGTTTGTCGATCCCGCGACCGAGGCGGTAGCTGTCGGCGACGGCGTCAATGACGCGCTCGAGTTCGCCGTGTGCCTTTTCCTTCGCTTTGCTCATGCTGGCCCCATCGTCTCCCCGCAGGAGAAAGATCGCGAACCGCCAGTATAGGCGAGGCGCGCCACGGATGTCACCCGAGGCGGGCGAGCGCTTCGCCCGTCAGCCTGTAGGTCGTCCAGTCCTCCAGAGGAACGGCGCCGATCGAGCGATAGAAGGCGATCGCGGGCTCGTTCCAGTCCAGAACGGCCCACTCGAGCCGGCCGCAACCTCGCTCCATCGCGATCGAGGCGAGACGGGTCAGCAGCGCGCGGCCCAGCCCCTGACGGCGCATCCCGGGGTCGACGTAGAGGTCCTCCAGATAGACTCCCGGTCGCGTCAGAAACGTACTGTACGTGTGGAAGAACAGAGCATAGCCGGCGCGGCGTCCGTCGATCTCACCGATCAGGATCTCGGCGTAGCGGGGCGATTCGAAGACGTGCCGCTTGAGCATGCCCGCCCGAGCTTCACATTCGTGCTCGAGTTTCTCGTAGCGTGCGAGTCCGCGGATGGACTCGACGACGAAGTCGATATCGGCTGGGGTGGCTTCGCGTACAACCATTCCCCCAGCCTGACAGGAAGGTCAGGCTGAGGGAACGTTCTGCGGGAAGGTGGAAGGCCGGCGTATGGAGGGCTCAGTCGCGCTGGACGGTGTAAACAATTTCGTCGTCGGACACGTCGTGAACGCGGATACGCATTCCGAGAATGTCGACGGTGCTCGTCTGGCGAGCGTAGGCAAGATCCTGGACGAAGATGGGAGTCGTCGGACGGTCACGACCGTACTCTTTGTACAGAAAGTGGTAGACCATACCGCGGTGGTCGTAAGAGGTTCCCTCGAAGACCAGCTCGAAGTTGCGGTAGTCGCCACCCTGGAGACTCATGGTCTCGGTGGTCTCGAAGCGGAAAAGCCGGGTCTCCTCATCGAGGGGGACCTTGGTCGTGACGTAGCGAAGCGGAACTCCGAAGCGCGTCGTCGCGACCTCGTCGAGATCACGCCACGCAAGATACGGCTCGTCTTTGAGCTTGCCGAGCTTGTCGACCGCTACGTACAGGTTGCCCTCAGGCGTCGGTAGATCGAGAAGGTAGAACTCTTTGCCATCCTCGACGTAGACGCCGGCTACCCCGAAACGTTCGCCGACCTCGCCACGTACCCAGGACAAGCGACCGGCGGCGCAGATACGCGGATCAACCGGGTCGACCGGCACCGGAATTTCAGCGATCTCGACCGTGTCGACGGTGACATCGACCTGCGGCGCCGAGGCGCCGGCCGAGGCATCAGGCATGACGACGATCGGATCGGCCTTAGGGGCGGACTTCGCGGCCGATGCCGCGGGCGCGGCGGGCCTGGCAGCCGCGGGCTCGGCACCGGTAAACAGGTTACGGAAAGGCGCGAGGAGACCCTCGGAGGAGTCGGCAGCCGCGGCCTCCGCGCTGCTCGCGGTTGCAGCCGCGTCACTCGCGCTCTGCTGAGCCGTCGCTGCGGCGCTGATCGATGCACGCTCGACATCAGCCTCGACGGCCAACTCCAGCGCAGCGTTCATCTCGACAAGCTCTTCGGCGTCAAGCTGGCTGACGCGCCGGCAGTGCTGGACGAAGTCACGTGTCGCGACTGCGGCGATGACCACGTCCGAGCTGGTATAATCGCGGACTCCGACCATCGGCTCACCGACGGTCGTGATACGCCGCGCGCCGACCGCGTAATTCTTGGAGATCACCGTTCGCGCTGTCGCCTGCACGGGCTCCATGTAGATGACGCGCCCGGACTCATCCGGTCGCTCGAAGGAACTGTGGATCCGGGCAGCGCGCGGCTGACCCGTGGTACAACCGGCACCGGAGACGGCCAGCACGGCCGATACGACCGAGAGTGCAAGGATGGATTCGGTAAAACGTTTCATAATCTCAATGCCTCTGGTTCGGAACAAAGCCGATGAGGGTACTGTCATAGTAGCGCGTCCTGTATGCGCCCGCGCAAAAATCTCCCTCATGAATTACAGATCCTGAACCGCACCGGGATTCTCAACGTCGTTGCGGTCAGCTACGGCGCTTTCCGCAGGAGGCGCCATGGGCTCCGCTGCGGCGGCGTGAGAATCGGGTCCGCCGACGGTGGGCACTCGCCCCTTCGTGGACCGGTATCAGGGTTTTCCCCGCTGACCGGCACCGGAATGGAGGAACAGGCCGGCAAAAATCGCTGCTTCTAGGCCTTTGGTCGGTTGACCCGCGAGGCCGGTTTGTCGGATTCTCCTCGCAGGGCAGAGCGCGGGGGTTCAACCTTGACCACGATCGCAAGAGACACAGAGCAGGACAGCGACCCCGGGCGACGCCCGGACTTGGACCGAAGCGAGAACACTGCAAAGCAAGCCGGGCAAGCCGAGACCCGCTCCGCGCCCGGGCCGGGTCCGCGCCCGCACGCTCGGCCGCGGGAGACGCCGTCCCCGCTGCTTCGTGACTCGATGCCCGTCCTGCTCTACCGGATTCCGGCACGGGGCGCGGAGACGAACTGGGGCTTCACCAGTGAGACCCGGCGCATCACAGGGTTCACCTCCGAAGAACTGACACTTGCGCCGGACTTCTGGTCCGACCGTATCCACCCCGAAGATCGCGACGCCGCCGCAGCCTCCCTTGAAGCCATCGAACGTCGGGGTTCGGCGATTTTCACGTACCGCTGGAAGTGCGCATCCGGCCATTATCGCTGGTTCCTCGAGCAGGCGACGCGGGTGCACAATCGGGACGGTGAACTGCTCGAGACCACGGGGACGATCAGCGACGTGGACGCAGAGGTGGGTATCGATCGAAGTCGATCGTTTCTGCTCGAGGAGCTCGAACACCGCGTGAAGAACACCCTGGCCTCGGTCGAGTCGCTCGCATGGTCGACGCTTCGCAACACCCGGAGTCCTGATGAGTTCGCATCGGCCTTCAGCGGACGGGTACGTGCCATGAGCCGGATCCACGGCGCGATGAACCGCGACAACTGGGTAGGACTGAGCCTGACCCGGCTTGTCGACACTGCGCTGTCACAGGTGCGTGAGCAGGTCGGAGATCGGATCGGAATTTCCGGCAAACCACTCGCGATCTCCCTTCACGCTGTCCGGCCGATCGGCATGGCGCTGCACGAGCTCGCGACCAATGCGCTACAACATGGCTCGCTCTCGGTACCTGATGGCAGGGTCAGTCTGACGTGGAGAGAGGTCGAGTCGACAACCGATAGACGCTGGCTGGTCATCAACTGGAACGAATCGGGCGGACCGCCGACAAAGACATCGGATCGCCGCGGGGTCGGCTCGATGCTGATCGAGGAAGCCATCCCGTTCGAGCTTGACGGGGAAGTGCGGATGATCCACGCGCCCGGCGGCTTGCGCGCCGAGATCGCGATCCCGTTCCCCGATCCGCTCGAAGACATCTTCTGAGACGGCCGCCCGGCGGCCAACCGGCAACCGCAAAGCAGGAGCCGGACCTCAGGCCTCGGTCTTCGCGTCCGCAGTTTCCGGCGCATGCCCGAGAATTCCAGCCGTCGCATCGCGCCGATAATCAAAAATGCGCCGAAGCTCGTGTTCGACCAGACGGCCGGCGACGAGTCGCCCCAGCGTTCCAAGCGGCAGTCGATAACGGACCCGGTCGCGAATGAGCGTCCCCTCGTCCACGCTCTCGAACGTGTGGGTGTGGTGCCAGAGGGCATACGGCCCCTTCAACTGGACATCGACGAAAGAGTGCGGCGGCTCCCAGCTCTCGATTCGCGTGCGCCAGCGTATCGGCAAGCCGTGCAGCACCAGTCGATAGTCAATAAGCGCAGCCTGACAGAGCGGCGCGGGGCGTACATCGAGGATCTTGAAACGGAGAAACGGCGGCGTGATGAGCTCGAGATTGTACGCGTCGGAGAAGAACCCGAAGGCCTCCTCCTTTCCGCACGGCACGACCTGCTCACGCTCGAGCAGTAGTTCACTCATCGATCAGCCGGCCGTAAAGGTCCGGTCGCCGGTACCGCGCCAAGCCGAACCACTCGCGGTAATGGGCCAGTTCCTCTCTGTCGAGTTCGACGACCGCCACAGCTCGCGGGGTTTCGCCGAGGTCGGCGAGCAGATCCCCACGTCCATCACATACGAACGAAGATCCATAAAAGCGCTGACCGTCCTCGACGCCGGTACGGTTGGCGGCGGCCACCGGCACCGAGTCGGCGACCGCATGGCCGATCATCACCCTTCGCCACGGATCGCGCGTATCGACCTCGGGATGTTCGGGCTCACTGCCGATCGCCGTCGGGTAGAGAAGAATCTCCGCTCCCTCGAGCGCCATTGCGCGAGCGGCCTCCGGGAACCACTGATCCCAACAGATCCCGACTCCGATCCTGCCTGCCCGCGTATTCCAGACGCGGAACCCGGTGTCGCCCGGCCGAAAGTAAAACCTCTCCTCGTAGCCGGCCCCATCCGGGATGTGGCTCTTCCGATAGATCCCGAGGACAGTCCCGTCGGCGTCGATCATCGCCAGTGAGTTGTACGCCGCATCTCCGTCTCGCTCGAAAAACGAAATCGGAAGTACAACTTTCAGTCGGGAGGCGAGCCGGGCGAAGCGCGACACGACGACGCTTTCGGCTGCGGTCTCGGCGAGCTCGAAAAACTCCGGATCCTCGACCTTCGGAAAGTACGGATCCGCGAACAACTCAGGGAGCAGAACCAGGTTGGCGCCCTGCCCCGCCGCCTCTCGTACGAGCTCTTCGGCACGCGCCATGTTCGCATCGCGCCCGTCACCAAACGGCGCCTGCACGAGCCCGAGCCTGAGAATTACGGTCTCGCTCATGGATGCTCTTCCCGTCCTTGTTGCCCTTCGCCGCCCCCGGCTCCGGGGAGCTCGCGAACGGCCGGCTGTTGCTGTGTGATGCAGTGAAACGCCCCGCCTCCGGTGACGAGGTGTCGTGCAGGCAGGCCCATCACCGGCCTGGGCCCCTCCGCTGCGCCGGCGGTACCGCTCTCGGAGAAACAGTCGCTGATCGCATCCACGGCGGCCGCATCGTACGCCGAATCGTAGACCGGCACCACGACACGCCCGTTGGCGATGTAGTAGTTGAGATAGCTCGCGGGCAACGGCAGCCCCGCGTCGTCGTCAACGCGGCCGGGCGATGGAATCTCCAACACCTCGAGCGGACGTCCCTGTGCGTCGTGCATCGAAGCGAGTTGTCGGCGGATCTCGTCCAGGACCTCTTTGTTGGGATCAGTGCTGTCGCTTGCCCGCATACAGAGCACGCGACCCGGCGCAACGAAGCGGGCAAGCGTGTCGATGTGACCGTCGGTATGATCGCGCGCCAGCCTCCCGCGAAGCCAGAGCGTCGTTGAGGTCCCGAGCGCCCGCCCGAGCCGCTCCTCGATCGTCTCGCGCGCAGCTCCGCGGTTGCGCGCGGCGTCCAGTACGCAGTCTTCGGTGGTCAGCACTGTGCCCTGCCCGTCGACCTCGAGGGCCCCGCCCTCGAGGATCAGGCCCGGTTCATGAACGCGGAAACCGTTGGCCGCAGCAAGCCGTCTCGACAGCTCCCGGTCACCGTCGAAGAGGTACTTGCCGCCCCAGCCGTTGAAGTCGAAACAGACAGCACCGAGAGCCACGCCGCCATCACGACAAAGAACCGGTGCCGTATCGCGCAGCCAGATGTCCCCATAGGGAATGTGGTGGAAGCGCGCGTCGAGCGGGCCGAGAGCGTCGCTCGCCATCGCCTCGCTCTCGGCATCGCGTGTCACGATACACAGACGCTCCGCGCCGCCGGCGGTGTCGATGTCGCGGATCGCACGACACAGCGCGACCCACTCCCGCCGCACGGCCTCCAGGTGCCCTTCCCAGAGCTCTTCCCCTTCCGGCCAGGCCAGCCAGACCGCGTCATGCGGCTCCCATTCGGCAGGCGCCTCCACCTCGCCGGCGTCTCCTTACTCCAGCCCCATCAGGGCCGTCAGTCCGACGCGATGTCCCGCTGTCAGCCCGCCGTCAACGACAAGCGCGACACCGGTCACGAACGAAGCGTCGTCCGACGCGAGGAAAAGAGCCGCCGAGGCGATCTCTTCAGGCTTTCCGAAACGCCCGAGCTGGCTGTGGGCGATGATACGATCGAGATACGACTGCATCACCTCGCCGTCGAAGACCTGGCGCGCGAGCGGGGTATCGATGAAGCCCGGACAGATCGCGTTCACGCGCACGCCCTTGCGCCCATAGTCCATCGCCATGTTCTTCGAGAAGATGACGACGCCGCCCTTGGAGGCGTTGTAGGCGCTGCCGCCCTCCGTGCCCTCGAGGCCTTCGATGCTCGCGATGTTCACAATGCTGCCGTTGCCCTGTTCAACCATCGCGGTGACTGCATGTTTGCAGACCAGAAACGTCCCCTTGAGGTTGACATCGATGACTCTGTCCCAGTCCGCGGTGTCGACCATGTGGGCGGCGCCGCCTCCGGCGATGCCCGCTGCGTTGACGACGATATCGAGAGAGCCGAACTCGCTCCGGACCTGCGCCACGGTCTGCGCCACCGCAGCCTCATCGACGACGTCCACCTTGCGATAAAGGTCGACGACCCCCTCCGGCGAGTCATCGGCGAGGTCGATGCCGGCCACGCGCGCTCCCTCCGCGCGGAAACGCTCCGCGGTCGCCCGTCCGATCCCGGACGCCGACCCCGTGATCAGCGCGACCTTGCCACGAATCCGGCCCGAACCGGCGTTTTCATTACTACCCATCGATGTCTCCTCCCGGCCCTGCCGGCCGGCAATCCCCCGGCTGCGGCAGCTGCAGGTCGGCGAGTGTGGGGACCTGCGCGGGCTCCGTCAACAGGTCCGGACGGCCTGAGCTTGATTCGATCACGAGGGCGTGGCTACTCCAGAAGGATGAAAACGATCGCACGAATCAGCTCCACGACTTCGATGTCCTTCCTGCTGGCCGCCGCTGCGCTGGCCGGTCTGATCGCGACCGCCCCGGCTGTCGCCGGCGACCCGGCTGCCGGGACCACGTATGTCGTGGGCGTGGACGGCATGATCTGCCCGTCCGGCTGCACGGCGAGCGTCCAGGAAGCGCTGGAGACCGTTGAAGGCGTCAAGAACGTCGACGTCAGCTACAAGAACAAGAACGCGACCGTGGCGATGGCGCCGGGCAAGACGCTCACCGCCGATCGCTGCGATCAGGGGCTCGGCAACTCCGGCTACTTCGTCTCGAGTTTTGACGAGGTCAAAGCCGCGGAGTCCGGACAGGAAGGCTGAGCGTACCCTGTCCGTTCAGGCGGGCGCGCGCGCAGCGCTTTCGGGGCTCGCGCGCGCGCCATCACCGCCACCGCGCTGCATCCAGGCCAGCAACATCAGGCCCGGAATCGCGGCAATCGTCGTGAGTACGAAAAACTCCCCCCACGACATTCGATCGGCGAGCCAGCCCGCCGAGGATGAGAGCCAGGTGCGTGCAGCCGACATGAACGACGTCAGCAGCGCGTACTGCGTTGCCGTGTACGACACATTGCACAGGCTGCTCAGGTAGCCGACAAAGGCGGCCGTCCCCATCCCACCGGCGAGATTCTCCAGACCGATCGTCACGGTGAGCATCGGAATGCTGTAACCGACCCATGCCTGCACCGCGAAGGTCAGGTTCGAGAACATCTGCAGGATTCCGCAGATCCACAGGCAGCGGACCAGCCCCGTCGCGTTCATCAGGCTTCCGCCTGCCGCTGCGCCGAGCAGCGTTGCGGCCAGTCCGTAGGTTTTTACAACCGTCGCGATCTCGACCTTCGTGAAGCCGAGCTCGAGCAGGAACGGGTTGGTCATGACGCCGGCCAGCGCATCGCCGAACTTGTAGAACATCACGAAGAGAAGAATCACGACCCACCCCTTGCGGGTCATGAAATCCGCGAACGGGCAGACCACCGCGCCGTACAACCAGCCGGCAAGCCGGGCCACCGGAGCCCACAGGTGTTGCCGTTCGGCGAGGAAGCGATCCACCCGAGCCTGGCGCTCGACGCTCTCTACGCTCTCGCGGTCATCCGGTTCCGGGCTGAACAGAGTCGCAAGGACTCCGATCGACAGGAGCGCCGCCATCACGGCGTAGACCTCGAACCAGCCGGCGTAGGTCGCGAGAAACAACGCGCCGGCACCCGATACGAGCATTCCGACGCGGTAGCCGAACACCACCGCGGCAGCGCCGGCGGCCTGATTCTCCTCTTCGAGCACGTCGACCCGCCAGGCATCGATGACGATGTCCTGGCTGGCGGAACAAAAAGCCACAAGCACGGCGAAGACGGCGGTCGCGTAGGCATCGACGCCGGGGTGGGTCGAACCCAGCCCCACGATCGCGCCCATCAACGCCAACTGGGTCGTGAGCATCCAGCCCCTGCGGCGTCCGAGTCGACGCAGCAACGGCGGCGGTGACAGCCGGTCGATGAGCGGAGCCCAGAGGAATTTGAAGGCGTAGGGCGTCGCGACCGAGGCGAACAGCCCGATTGACGTGTTGCTCAGCCCCTCTTCCTTGAGCCAGAACGTCAGCGTCGAGAAGGTCAGCGCGAGCGGCAGACCGCTGGAGAAGCCGAGCACAGCGATCGCGAGAACTCGCGGGTCGCCGTAGACGCGGATCGAAGCGAGCCAACTGCCAGGGGTGGAGGCCACGGCTCATTGTTCCCGTCCTCGGGGGGTGGGTTCAACCTCCCGGCCGACACTCACAGCCGAATCCGCCGTGGGCGTGGGCGCCCACCGCCCGGCGACCGGCGGTGGCGTGGCTGCTCATACCGGCCTACGATCGGCGCCCGCCCGAAGATTTGAAGATTGCAGGGAGAATTCCATGTCCGAAGAGGTCCTGGTCATAGATCGAGAAGACGGAGTCGCCACGCTCACGCTCAACCGCCCTGATTCGATGAACGCGCTCTCGCGCGAGCTTCGTTCACGCCTGACGGCAACCTTCAGCGAGCTGCGGTCAGACCCGGACACGCGCGTGGTGATCATTACGGGTGCCGGGCGCGGGTTCTGCGCCGGGCTCGACCTCAAGGAGCTTGCCATGTCGGGGATCCGGGGCGGTGACAACGCCAGTGTCCCGGGCGATTACGACATCGTCCGGGCGATGCGTGACTTCGACCGCCCGATCATCGGGGCGGTCAACGGCGTCGCGGTGACCGGCGGCTTCGAGCTGGCTCTGGCCTGCGATCTTCTCATCGCGTCCACGCAGGCGCGCTTCGCCGACACGCATGCTCGCGTCGGCATCCTGCCGGGCTGGGGTCTGAGTCAGAAGCTGCCGCGCATCATCGGCATCGGCCGCGCCAAGGAGCTCTCGTTTACCGGGAACTATCTGGCCGCGGCGCCGGCCGAGCACTGGGGCCTCGTCAAGCGCGTCGTCGAACCCGACGACCTGTTGCCGACATGCAGGAAACTGGCCGCGGACATGATGTCGTGCGTCCCGGATGCATTGAACGCGATCAAGGGGATGATCGATGACGGCTATCGCGGAAGCCTTGACGACGGGCTGCGCATGGAGACCCGTCGCTCGAACGAACACGCCGCCGGCGTCACCGCCGAGATGATCGCCGCGAGACGCGCCGGAGTTCAGGAGCGCGGCCGAAGCCAGAAGTAGCGCAGGCGCAGGCCCGGGCCCGGCACGGCGCCGGACCCGGGGAATGCGACACGACGAGGTCCTCGCCGGCTCAGCGAGTCTGACCCCAGTTGTCCCAGTAGGTGAGCTCGCGCGCCGGAACACGCTTGGCAGGCTTGAAGTCCGTGCCCGTGTAATACGCGACCGGGAGCAGCACGGTCTGCATGAACTCGCCGGGGATTCCCAGCAGCTCCGAGCTCTCCTTCTCGCTGAACAGATGCAGCGTTGTCCACGCCGATCCGAGCCCACGGGCCCGCGCGGCGAGCATGAACGACCAGGCAGCAGGCAGGATCGAGCCGAAGACGGACGCCTGCGCGAACACAGGGGCCTCCTCGGTCCGCCCTTCGATACAGTAGATAACGAACACCGGGACCTCGTGAAGGTGCTCGGCGAGGTAGTTCGCGGAGTCGATCACACGCGGCATCTGCTCTGCCCGCAGCGAGCCCTCCTCGGGCAGCTGCACGAAGCCGCTGTCCGGATTCGAATAGACGCGGAAGGCTGCAAGGTACTGGTCTGCGATCGCCTTGCGCTTCTCGGCATCGGTGACAACGACCACGCGCCAGCCCTGGGTGTTGGATCCAGTCGGCGACTGGAGAGAAATCTCGATGCATTTCTCGATGACTTCGGGCTCGACCGGCCGCGTCAGATCGAGTCGCTTGCGCACCGAGCGGGTCGTGTTCAGCAAATGGTCGACGGTCTGGAGATCCCTGGCGCTTCCTTCTGTATTCCGGTGTTGTGAGTTCTGGATACGTTTACTCGATACGTTGACTCGGAGATTTTCCGCGTCGCAGCGCCGCCAATCCTGCGGCGCTGAATCACAGCCGAGCGTTGGCCTACCACGGCGCTCGAGCCAAGCCGAGAGCCGGCCGGCGAACGCAGCGGACGCCCGGCCGATTTCAGTCCCTCGATAGCGTCGGCGCGTACGGCCTTGGATTCTGCCGATCCCACCACGCTCCGGATTTTTCCCGTTCAGCGCGGTCAGTGAACCGGTATTCCCAGACCGTGGCTCGGATATGGCGCGGCGGGCCGCCGGGGAACGGATTCCGCTCCAGCAGCGCCTCCACCGGTTCCGATCCGTCAAGCAGCCGGCGCATGAGCGCGACCAGCCATGGGTTACGGCGGTAGTCGCCAAGCGCAGCAAACCACATCTGCCAGTCGAGACGGGGCTGGTGCGGCGCAACGAAGCCCGGTCGGCGCGCCGGGTCGCCCGGTTTCCAGGCAAACTCGTACGGCCGCCAGGAGCGCCCGTCCGCGCTGCCCTCGATGACGATTTCGGGACGCTTTGTCGTCATATTGGCGAACAGGCCATAGCTCGACGACAGCCTGAGCGGCGCGGCCGTCGAGATCAGCGACCGGACCGGACCGGGCAAGTTTGAATAGCCGTAGAGACGACCTGTCAGATGACCGACACTCAGCACACCGAGCACCAGTGCGGAGCTCGCGATCAGGAGGCTGCCGGCGGCCGGTCGCCGGGCGCGGCGGTTTTCCCCAATCGCCGTCCGCCAGCGCGACGCGGTCGCGGCCGGCAACGCGCGCAGGAGGCAGGCGTCATCGAGGAGCGGGATGCAAAGGACAATGGTCAGAAGGTTGAAGAACGTGTAGTTGCCGGTCGCGATGATGACCAGCTGAAGAGCGACCAGCAGCACGAACGCGATCAGCCGCGGCCGCCGAGGCGCGAAGATCGCCGGCGGGACCATCAGCTCGATGAAGAACATCACCGCGCAACAGGCCTTGTGAAACCAAAGGGGCAGTTGGTGGATATACCACGCCGTCCAGGTCGGAAGCGGCTGGGTCTGGTAGTGGACCGTCAAAGCCGTGAGCTCCCACCAGACCGGATCATTGCTTGCCAGCTTCACCACTCCGGACAGGAACATCAGCTTGAAGAGAAGCAGGCGCAGCAACCACAGGATCGGCCGCGGCGCCGGTGCCGCACGCGCAAGCGCCGGACGCAGCCCCCAGGGCGCGAAAAGAAAACCGAGGACACCGCTTTCGAGCAGCAGAATATCCCACTGGAAACCGAGGAACACCCTGCCCGCGACGAACAGCGACAGGTACAGAAGCCACGCTGCCGCCGCCGCGACAGCCGGTAGGATGTTGACGACGAGAAGCAGTGACGCGACGACGCCGAACCCACAAACCGCATTGAGTGCGTAGTCACTCGACGCCAGCCAGAAGACCGTCGGCGCCACGCGCAGTCGATCTTCCCCGTATCGGTCCGCAATGGCCTCGAGCCATGGCGCCAGCGGAGCGATGCCCTCGCTGCCGATCAGCCCCTCGACCTGCACCTGGAGCGACAGGAAAGCGATCAGATAGACAAAACCGAGACCGCGAAGGAACAGCCACCGGACGGCCTCATAGGTCGGAGGCCGGACATCGTCCCCCCACAGGCGTCTGGTCCAGCGCGACGCCGTGACCCGGTTGGTCGCGACGAGCCGGTAAGCGAGGTCGGCGAGCACACCAGCGCCGGGCACATTTCGATACAGCCACAACGGCCAGGCCCGCCCCCCTGCGGCGAGCGAGCGCGCGACCGCCTCTGCTCCGAGATACACGCTGCCGTCGACCTCGACGTACACGACGGAGCGTGAAAACACGTAGGCCGGGATCCGCGGAAACTCGTCTGCGACCTCCTGCGATGCCGCGTAGTCGATCGCGTCCCCCGTGATCACGCGCCAGCGCTCGATCCAGCGCCGGCAGAAGCCGCATTCACCGTCGAAGATCAGCAGTGGTCGCGATCGCAGACTCACGCGCTCATCATACGCTGCGCCGCCCGACCGGGCCACGGCGGCGGACGTGGACTCGAACGCGGCGACGGCCGCTGGTAGGCTACTTGCCGATGGCAACCGAACTCGTGGTCGGCAAGGCCGACGAACTCGCTGACGGAAAGACCGTCAAGTTCTCGTTCGAGGAAAACGGGGACCGTCGCGAGGGATTCGTCGTGCGCTGGCAAGGACGTCTCCACGCCTACCGCAACGAATGCCGTCATGTCCCGGTGTCTCTCGACTGGGTCGAGAATCGCTTCATCTCCCGCGATGGATGCTTTCTTCAATGCGCCATGCACGGCGCGCTGTACGAACCCGACACCGGGCTGTGTGTCGATGGCCCGCCGACCGGCGAGCATCTACGGCGACTCGAAGTTGTCGAACTGATGGGCGATATTGTCGTCACGCTGCCCGGTTGACCGGCAGGCGTATTACGCCCCGGCCCGGCTTCACCCGCTTGTCTCAGCCGGGAACGATCGTCACCGCGACGCGCCGGCTGCGACGTGGACCGTCGAGCTCCACGACCATGATGCCCTGCCAGGTTCCAAGCAGAAGATCGCCATCTGAAACGGGCAACGTTTCGGAAGGCCCGAGGATTGAAGCCTTGATATGAGCGGCCGCGTTGTTGTCGACGCGATCGTGCAGCCAGCCGTCATGCTCGGGGATCGCCTGCTCGAGCGCGCGGAGAAGATCGACCCCGATATTCGGATCATCGTTTTCGTTGACGATCACCGCCGCCGTCGCGTGAAGCACCGCGACGTGACAGAGTCCGCGGTCAACGCCGGAGTCCTGCACGATGCGCCGGACCTCGCCGGTGATCTCGACGCACTCACGGGCCTCGGTCGGGCCGATCTCGAAAATGGTCGCCATCGCGATCGAACCTCAGCGACGTCGGCGCTGCCGAGCCGCGTTCGATGCTGCCGTCACGCTGCGCCCGCCCCCTACGAAGCTACGAGGCGGCGAGTCCGCAGCTGTAGGTGACCTCCTGCCCGACGCTTCCCTGCAGCATGATCAGGGAATCAGTCGCGGTCACAGAACCGCTGCTGTTCGGATCACAAAGCGCCGGCAGACAATCGTTGCTGCCCACGCTTGTCTGCAAGGCGATCAATGCGTCTACCGCCGAGCGTGACCCGTTGCGATCCGCGTCGCCGCACTCGATCAAGTCGGTCCAGCCGATGTCCTGCATCAAGGTCATCGTCAGTTCGAGGTTATGAACCGGTCCGCTCAAACGCGGTTCCATGATCTCGTTCGGGGCAACGAAATTGGAGTAGTGCGAGACCGAAGACCCCCGTTCCTGGGGCGAGGGCGCGTACATCTCGATTCGGTCGGTCGCAGCGTTGAAGCCGTTGCTCAAGACTCCCTCGGCGACCAGCGCGCTGACGGCAGGCCCTGTCCACTGGAGACTGCCCGTCGCCTGGGACGCAGAGATCCGTTCCAGGTCGCTCATCTGCGGGTATGTTCTGCCCGTCGCCGCATTGACGAGATTCTGCATATAAACGTCGTCCCTGCCCGACGGTTTGATCCCGGTGCCAAGGTCGACAACGGTCGCGAATCCCATTCCATGGCCGACCTCGTGAATGATCGTCGAGAGCAGGTCGATGTCGTTTCCACCCATGCCGTCGTAGCCGTAGTACCACTTACGGCTGCCGAGACACGAGTCCTCATCGACATCCTCGTTGAACGCCGCGACGATGTCGGCGCCATCCGGGTTCTCCGCTGTCCCGGGCGGTTCCCGATCCGTTTCGAGGACGTGATCGGCCAGCGCTGCGGGATACCAGACGTTGGTCTGCCCGGCACCGAAGTTGCTGAAGTAGGCGGCAGCACCGGCGAAACCGAGCACACCACCGGACTGGTTGCATTCTGAAATCGGCGTGAAGTTCGCCAGAACGCGGACCGGCAGTTCCTGGCCGCCCGCGGTCTGCTGGGTGATTCGGTCTCCCCAGTATTCGAGGCCGCGAGCGAACACATTCAGGCGCTGCTGCCCCCGAGTCGTTCCCGGATTGCCTCCGATCGGAGTCACCGCGGTCGGATCGTTGAACCCCTCCCACGGAGGGTCGGCGTTGATCAGTACGAATGTCGCCGCGCTTGCCGGCGCGGGCGCGAGCGCCAGACAGATAGCTGCGGCAATCAGACAGCGCTGAACGTCACTGTTGCTGCGCCGGATCATCGGCTCGACTCCATGGCGATCGAGCCCGCAGGCTCCTCTGTTGCGCCCCGACAGCCGACAGCAAGCGAGCCATCGGGCAGAACGCGGGCGGTGAGAATATTGAATCCGAGCTCGGGGTGGCTGAGCATCTCTCCGCCGCTCGGATGAGGAATGGCGTGCACCTCGGAGACGTCGAGTCCCTGCAGCAACTGCAGTGGATCAAGCATCATTGTTGTCGCCCCCGAGGCCGGCAGCCGGTCCGCGTCCGGCGTCACCACATAGACCTGGGCCGATGAAGTGCCCGCGAACGCGAGCATTGCGAGGGCGAGGGTGCCGGCCGCCGCCAGCAGACGTCCTCGCAGGGAAGGCTTGTCAGGGAATAAACGCATCAGACCTCCGGGGACGACGGCCGTCGAAAGATGAGCCGTCGCTTTCCGGCAGAGTATACCCGCACGCCTGGCGGCCATCGAACCTGAATTGCCCAAACGCACGCGCGGCCCAGCCGCCCGGAGCGGCGTCAATCAAGTGTCCGTTGTGTCCGACCGCATGCCGCCATTGCTGGAACACGCACAGGACCGTGTTAGCCTGTTCGCCGGGTTCAGATCCATGCAGGGGTTTTCAGGCATGGAGGACGGAGATGTTGAGGTGGTGTTGGACGTGGGTACTTGTCGCGGTTGCGACCTTTGGTGTGAACACTCTCGGCGCAGGCGGTCGCGCAAGCGCTGAAGCCGACGCGGGCGGTCGCTGCGTAATCTTTTTCGAGGGCAACGACTGCACGAAGGGGCGCTCCTCGTGCTGCACCGACGCAGGCAAAGGTATGCGCGGATGCTGGGACAACGACGAGGCCCGCTCCATGAAACTCTATGGGCCGTCGGGAACCGTCATCACGGTATTCGATCATCCGGCGGGGTCGACATCCGACGATTATTTAGTATTCACAAAGGGGGTCGATGAGCCGGTCTGCGTCGGCTCCTTCGAACACGCCGGCGGGATCCTCGCGGCCACTGCACACCGCTGGTTCTATTCGGGCGGAAACGGACTCGATGGCAAGGTCTCCACGTTTCGCTGGGCGGACCCGAGACACGCGCCGGCGCAGCGCTGATTCGCCGCGCCGGTCGGCGAAACGTCGTCTACGCGAGCTCTTCGGCGAACAGCGTCTTGACCCGGGCCCACGCGTCGGCCGCTGAAGCCTCGTCGTGATCGCCGCGGGCGTCACAGAAGAAGCCGTGACCGACGCCCGGGTAGACCTGGAGGTCGTAGCGCGTGCCGGCCGAGGACAGCGCAGCGTCGATCCTGGTCACCTCGTCGGCCGGAATGTACGTGTCGTTCTCGCCGAACAGGCAGAGCATGCGGCCCTGTATCTTCGCGGTGCGATCAACCGTAGCCGGAGCCTCATCGCCGGGAGCACCGACCGCAATTCCGCCTCCGTAGAAGCTCGCCGCCGCAGCGACCGGAAGTTCGCAGGCCGACAGATACGCGACGTGGCCACCGAAGCAGAAACCCATCACGCCGACCCCGCGACCGCCGACATCGTCACGCGCCTTCAGTGCATCGATCGATGCACTGACGTCAGCGATGATCTGCGTCGCGGTCGTGGCCGACATCAGCTCGATACCGCGCGCGAGCCCGGCTTCATCGTAGTCGAGTTCGATGCCGGGGGCCGTTCGATGAAAAAGGTCGGGCGCGAGGACGACATAGCCCTCGGCCGCCACCCGGTCACAGACCGAGCGGATGTGGGCGTTGATCCCGAAGATCTCCATGAACAGGACGACTGCGGGCCAGGCCCCTTGGCCATCGGGCCTCGCAAGGTAAGCCCCCATGGGGCCGTCCGCGCTAGAAATCTCGATTCGCTCGCTCGTAGTCTGCATCTGTCTCCTCACCTTCGGGCACCTCCCGCCGGACAGGAAGCACATATGAAAATCGCTCGTTGCCCGCGGCGCGAAGCCACGGCACCTGCGGCCACTACCACGCAAAGAGCCTCGAGAAAAGGCGACGATACGGGCGCAGTCGCTCTTTCCACAACCCTACGGTCATGCGAAACGGATCGCATGGCACTCAAAGACCTCAAGGAAACGCAGTATTCGGTCGACAACCGCGTAGCGACCGTGACCCTCAACCGTCCTGATCGGCTCAACGCCTTCACCGGGCGCATGATGTTCGAGCTTCTCGAGATCGTCGAAGAGATCGACCGGGACGATCAAGTCCGGGCTGTCGTAGTCACCGGCGCAGGCCGCGCTTTTTGCGCAGGTGCCGACCTCGGCTCGGGAGGATCGACCTTCGACTCGGAAAAGGCCGGTCATCGCGTCGGCGTGAGCGGCCACAGGGACGGCGGGGGTCAGGTCACGCTTGCACTGTTCGGTTGCCGCAAACCGGTAATCGCCGCCATCAACGGCCCGGCCGTCGGTGTCGGCATCACCATGACACTGGCCATGGACATCCGCGTTGTCGCCGAGGACGCAAAGATCGGGTTCGTGTTTGCCCGGCGCGGTATCGTGCCGGAGGCATGTTCGTCGTGGTTCCTGCCGCGCATTGTCGGCATCGGTAAAGCGACTGAGCTCTGCTACACCGGCCGCGTCTTTCGCGCCTCCGAGGAAGCCGACTCAGGCCTGTTCAATCACATTGTCCCCGCCGGCGATGTGCTCGCCAAAGCACAGGAGATCGCGCGTGAGATCGCGGACAACACCTCGGCAGTCTCGGTAGCCCTGTCCAAGGCACTGCTTTGGCATGGACTCGGACAGGACGACCCGCAGAGCGCGCACCTGATCGACTCGAAGTGCATCCACTGGACGGGGGCGAACGCTGACGCGTACGAGGGAGTGCAGAGCTTTCTCGAGAAGCGACCGCCTGAGTTCAAGATGAGCCCGTGGACCGACATGCCCGAGTTCTACCCGTGGTGGAAAGAGCCGAAGGTCTGATCGCTCAGCAGAATACGAACTCGACGCCGCCCGCGTGAACTCGGCCGAGGAAATCGGGAGAGGCCGCGAGCAGCTCGATTCTGCTTATCCCCTCTCGCTCACCGGGCGAGGAGGGTACGACCCGGACGCGACCGGCGTCGAGAGCGATCTCGAACGCTCCATCGGCTGTCGGCCTCGCTTCGGCTCGAACCACCTGCGACCAGCGCTCGGCGGTCACTCGCGGATGGCGCGCCGCGAGTTCGACGCCGGTGATCCCGCTCGCCCGGCCGCTGCGCGGCCCGGTCTCCCAGCCGAGACCTGCCCAGTGCCACGAATGCGCAGGTCGCGCTTCGTCAATGGAGACGATCGCAGCAGTCATGTCGCGTGGATGGAGATGGATCGTCGCGATCTCATCGAGCGCCGCCTCCCAGACAACCCGGACTCCGAGCGCTTCGATCCGAGCGCGGTCGGCCGCGAGATCGTCGGTCTGGAAAATCACCATGTAGCCGGCATCGCCTCCGGCCGATTCGAGAAAGCGTGCGGCGCTGGCGTCCTCACGCAGCGGTGCGACGACCTCGATGAAGTCACTGCCGACGGTGAACAGAGCGTTGTGCAGGCCGAAGGTCTTGATGAGCGGGTCGCGGTATGTGACCTCAGTATCGAGGACTTCGCCGAGGCGCTCGACCACGGGGGCCAGGACATTGGCGGCCAGCGCGATCTGGCGAATCTTCATATCCGGCTCTTAGCTGACGAGCCGCGGTGAGACGAGACCGTCAGACTCTGTGATCCGTCAGGGGCGACCGCCTGCACCCGCAGGTCGACAGTCCCCGGGACATGCCCTACTCTGCGCGCGTGCGTCGCAAGCTGGCAACCCTGGTACTCCGACTTTTCGGCTGGCAGATGGAGGGGACCCTACCGGAACCCGACAAGTACGTGCTGATTGCCGCGCCGCACACCTCGAACTGGGACTTCGTGTTCCTGCTCGCGTGCGCGGAGTATTTCGGGGTCCGGGTCTCATGGCTGGGAAAGCGCGAGATGTTTCCGAAGCCCTTCAAGCGTTTGCTGATCCGGCTGGGGGGAATCCCCGTCGAGCGCAAACGCGCCGGAAATCTGGTCGCGGAGCTTGCGGAGCTGTTCTCGAGCCGGAAAGAGCTCTGTCTGGTGGTACCGGTCGAAGGCACGCGCGGTTACGTCGACTACTGGAAATCGGGCTTCTACCACATCGCCCGCGCGGCCAACGTACCGATCGTGATGAGCTATCTGGACTATCCTCGAAAGAAGGGCGGGTTCGGGCCGGCCTTCGAACCCACAGGCGATGTTCACGCCGACATGGATCGGATTCGCGAATTCTATAACGGCAAGGAAGGAAAGACTCCGCGGTTCACCGGACGCATCCGTCTGAGAGAGGAAGACCAGGAACTCGACGCGACGGGGACATGACCCACCGGGCCGCGAAGCTGGACGCTGCGCGGCCCGGCGAATCGGTTCAGATCTTGCCGCCGTTGGCCAGGGCCTCCTGGACCTTTCCGACCATCTTCGCGGAAGGCGTGAGCGTCGTGTCGCCCTCTTCCTTCCACTGAGCCGGAACGGCCTCGCCCGACTTCTTGGCAACATAGAGGTTGGCTTTGAACTTCCGCATCATCTCGTCGACGTTGCGGCCGACGTTGAGGAAGTTGACCTCGGAGTTCATCAGCACGCCCTCGGGTGAGATCAGGTAGGTTCCGCGAAGCGCAACGCCTGCTCCCTCGAGGTAGATGCCGAACTGCTTCGACAGGGCCGCGGTGGGGTCTGCGGCCATCTGGAAGTTCACATCGGCGAGCTGTCCTTCGACGGTTCGCCACGCGAGGTGCGAGAATTTCTTGTCCGTGCTGACCGTGACCACTTCACAGCCCATCTTCGAAAACCGCTGGTGCTGCTCTGCCAGAGCAGCGAACTCGGTCGCTCAAACGAAGGTGAAATCCGCCGGGTAAAAGACCAGCAGTGTCCACTTCCCGGCCTTGGTGTTCGCCTCGAGGCTGACCTCACCGAAGTCCCCGGTGGACGGATCGTACGACTCGAGCTTGAAATCCGGGACCTTCTGGCCCACCTGGATTGTCTCAACCATCTCCTGTGCTCCTTCTGATCGGAAACTGCCGGGAATCATTCCCGGCGCCGTCCCCAATCCATGACGGCAACACGCCGCTGGCACAAGGGCCGGCCCCGCAGCCCGACTGCGAACCGGCGCTCGACCCCGTGCTGTTCCCGGTGCTGTTCCCGACCGACTCAGGGGTTCGGGGCGAGGCAGGCGGCGCCGCTGCACGTGTCGACGATCGGACACGTGCTGGCGAAGAACTGCGATTTCTGCGAACGCGCTTCAACCTGTCGGCGCGGACATTCGTGTGGGTCTGAACCGAAATTCTGCGCGCAGGTCGACAGGTCGGTCCACTCCGGGTCCACATCGGTGATTTCCGCGGGCGGCTGGTTCCCGGTGGGCGGCGCGGGGTTTCCGCTGTCCCAGATGATCATTGCTGACCCGTCGAACGGATACGACGGTATGGCCGGGATGTCGTAGTATGGCGCGACCTCCGGGACGACCTTACCCGGGACCAGCGCGGGCGTGTGGATATGGGCTCCGTTGCTTCGCGCGGCGACCTCGACCGTCACAGGAGCGACCTGATGGTCGCCGAACGCGACCTGGTAGAGAATCTTCTTCGCTGGAGTGTTCGGGTAGGTATCCGACGTCACGTGCCGGACGTGGCCGCTCGGATCGGTCTTGTCCCAGATCTTCTGGGCGAGCTGGATCATCACAGAGCGCGAAACACCGTTCGTGTAGAAGAACTCAAAGACGGTGTTGAAGTCGTCGAAGTCGACGCTGCGGCGCAGGAGCGTGCTGTAGTTGATCCCCGGCACACCGAGGGAGAAACAGTCGATGTCCTGCGAAAATGCAGCGAGAACCCCGCCGAGGATTCCGCCCTGGCTGTTCCCGTCGTAGTAAAGCGCAGCGGGATCGATTACCGACTGGCCACCGACCTGGAAGGCCGGGTCGCTGGCAAAGCCGTCGGGGGCCAGAAGCAGACGCCCGAGGACCATGAAGTTCAGCACTCCCTGATGTTGACGGCCGATGAACTTCGGGAAGTTGGAGAAATCCCTGAGAACATCCACGGCGGTGGCGGTGTCCTCGTTGGCGAATCCAGTCCAGTCGGTACCACAGAATATGAGGTTGTGTTCCTGGGAGAACGCGCGGACGTGGCTGGCGCTGGTCTCATTGAACGTCCCCAGCAGCCCATGCCCGTACAGAGAGGGGCGACCGGGAACCGCCGGAGCGCCGCCGCCTGTCGTTGCCGCATACGGAACAAGGCAGCGGAAGTTGGCCGTGAAGAAGTCGCCCTCGTTGACCGGCAGGCCGTCCGGCCCGAATCTCAGGTCCGACTTCGGGGCTCCGCCGTCGGTCAGATACAGAGGCACCTCGAATGTTCCGTCAACCTGCCGGAAGATTTCTCCCACGGTCGAGGGCTCCGCGACCGAGGTCACCGTAAAGGCCGGGGCGGAGTCACCGAGGATGTTATCGAAGGTGTCGTTGCGCATATGGAGCAGGTACGCGTTCGTGCTCTCGATGCTCTGTGTGGAGAAATCCCATGCCAGGAAGAGCGTCTCGCGCGCGATGCCGGCGCTTTGCAGAGAATCAAAGATCTTCTCCATGTGGTGCCGTCGCGCCTCGACCGGGAGTTGCTGCGTCGTAGTCCGGTCGCGATAGGCCGCGAAGATGGCGTTGGATGTCACCGGCGCATCGAGCGCATCACGCATCGGGCCGATCGCGGCGATGTATCGCGTCTCGTTCTCGAGATTGGCTCCGACCCTGACCATGAGCACACGCTCGTCAGCATTCGGGCCGCTCGAGTCGCGCTCTGCCCACAGAAGCTGACGCTCCCCGGTAGCGGATTTGATGATGGCGACCGGAGCAGACGCGCCGAGCGAGGTTGCGATATCCGTGATCGGCGTTGCGCCGCTTACATCGAGATCGATGGACTGATCGTCGTAAAGCAGAACCGGCCCGACGCTGTGGCCGTCAAGGCGATTCCACGCGGTCGGATCCACCGAAACGTCGACGTTGTTTTTCGGCATGGCCTCGCTTGCGTAGTTCAGGCGTCGTCCGCTGGTCGCCAGCGGGTCGACCACGGAGAAGTAATCATTCGTTGCCGGCATCAGACAATCGGTCTCGTCCATGGGGTCGCACGGCGAAGCGACAGCCGTCATGACCTGCTCTTCGGCCTGCGCGATCAGCCCGGCCGTATCGGCCCCGATGAGTGAAGCCAGATCCGTGCACTTCTTGTTGATCTTCTCGGTCGCCTTCGTGGAGCTTTTGTCGATAGCATTGTCGATCTTGTCGAGATCGCAGACCTTGCCCACACACTTGCCCACAAGTTTCAGCCGTTTGGCGATGAGCTTGCCGGCCTCCTTGGCAGCGGTGAGCATGCAACCGGTGTCCGCCTTGTCCGCACCGACAAGGTTGGGCCCGGTCGGCCCACCGAATACCGTCGCCGCGATCGTATCCACTTCCCGATCGCACGCGGCCCCCAGCCGCTGTCCGAGCTCGCTCGCGGTCAACGGCGCGTAGCCGGATCCGGCAACGGCCGCGTCGTCGATGCAGCCCGAGTTGATCGCGGCTCCGGCGTCAGAGATTGCCGCCGTTACCTTCGGGTCGCTGTCCGCGCATGCGACGCCGGTTTTCTTGAAGCAGTTCAACGAGGCCTTGGCGGCTTTTTTGATGCAGCCGCCGCTCGCCTTGCCGCCTGCGACCTGACAGTCGACGATCGGGTCGGCAGAGGCTGTTATGGAAAAAACTGCCGTGAAGATGAAGCCGAAGACGGCCGGAAAAATCCTGGTCATTTTGCGCGTCACTCCCCTTTCAAGATCGGACAGATCGGGCTCGTCGATCAAAACCTTCGGGCCTGGGAGAAATCATTGCGCACCGGACCGTGCTGTTCCCAGCGCGGCAAGCACCGTCGCGAGCAAAATTTTCCAGGGACGCCCCCGAACGGGTGTGACCGCGGCCGATCATGCACACATCGGCATCCTCGGACGGCCAACAGCGGCCGGGCCTGTGAGCGCGCGGAAAGGAGGGGAATGTCGGATCGGTCTCCGTTCGCTCCGGGTCGTTCCGGAACGCGACGGACCGGCACCCGGATCAGCCCTCGAAGTATTCGCGCGTCAGTCGCGCAATGAGCGGGCTGAGAAGCAACAGCGCGATCAGGTTGGGGATGGCCATCAGCGCGTTCAGCGTATCGGCCAGCAGCCAGATCGTTCCGAGGTCAGCGCAGGCACCGACCGGAATCACCGCCACCCAGAGAATTCGGAACTGGCGTATCGACCCGACACCGAAAAGATACTGGACGCACTTCTCTCCGTAGAAGCTCCAGCCGAGGATGGTCGTGAAGGCGAACAGCACCAGCGAAACCGCAACGAGGATCGAGCCGCCACCGGGGACCAAAGGTGCCAGCGCCTGATCGAACGCCTGCGAGGTAAGCGCAGCACCGGTCTCGCCGCCCGTCCAGGCTCCGGAGGTCACGATCACCAGCCCGGTAATCGTACAAAGGATCAGCGTGTCGATGAACGTGCCGAGCATCGCGATCAAGCCCTGGTCGACTTCGCTGCGCGCGGCGGCGGCAGCGTGGGCGATCGGCGCGCTTCCGAGCCCGGCCTCGTTGGAGAAGACGCCGCGCGCCACACCAAAACGCACGGCCATCCACACGGTCGCCCCGGCGAAACCGCCACCGGCAGCGGCCGGGGTAAATGCATGCCGCAAGATCAGCCCGATCGCTTCAGGAACCCGCTCGGCCTGCATGATCAGAACCAGCAAACCGGCTCCGACATAGCTCGCGGCCATGAGCGGCACGAGCCGCCCGGCGACGCTGCCGATTCGTTTGACCCCGCCGATCAGAACAATCGCCACGAGCGCCATCGTAACCAGTCCCGTAGCCAGCGGGGTGATGCCGAAGGTGGCTTCAACCACAGCGGCGACCGAGTTGGCCTGCACCGTGTTTCCGATTCCGAAACCTGCGAGCGCTCCGAAAATCGCGAACGTCGGGGCCAGCCAGGCCCACCGCGCCGAGAGTCCGTCACGGATGTAGTACATCGGCCCGCCGACGTAGTGGCCGTGCTCGTCGGTCCGGCGGAAGCGCACCGCACACACCGCCTCGGCGTACTTCGTCGCCATACCGACAAGCGCGGTGCACCACATCCAGAACAGCGCCCCGGGGCCGCCAAGGAAGACCGCCGTCCCGACCCCGGCGATATTTCCTGTGCCCACTGTCGCCGCGAGCGATGTCATCAGCGCGTTGAACGGCGAGATGTCTCCTTCGTTCGAACCCACATCGCGGGACGCGCCGAGCAGCCGGAAACCGGTCACGATCCGGCGCAGAGGAATGAATCCCAGCGAGAACTGGAGGTAGAGCCCGGTCCCGAGGATGAGCGCCAGCATCGCCGGCCCCCAGACGACTCCGTTCAGCCAACCGATAAAGGCAACCAACGGCTCCATACTTCCCCCCCCGCGGTCCTGGTGAACCGGAGTATCAATCGCGAGCTCCGTATCCTGCGGGCCGGCGCGCAGACCGACCGGCAGGATCGGATGCAGGCTCAGACCTGCCGCCGGTCAGTCGGGCCGGCACTCGGGAAACTCGGCGATCTCCAGAAGGTAACCGTACGGATAGATTCCCGTGGAGTGCCCGTCTTCCCACATGAAGCGAATCGCATATCGGCCTACGCTCTCCACTCCGGACAGTCGCGGGTCATCGATGTCGACAAAGTTGCGCTGTCCCCCGTGCCCCTGGCACTGGGCGCACGGGCACCAGCCGCGCAGCCCGCGCCGCTGATAGTATGTCATGCCGCCGTCGGTCCAGCGGATTCGAACCAGATCGCGTTCCTTGTCGTGCGCGATCTCGAGCGGCTCCGGAGTGGTGTCGAGTTCGGCAGCCGCCGCAAGCCCGTCAACCACGCGGCCTGCGATCGCTGCGAATTCCTGACTGGCAGCGTGGTCCGGGTCGCGCTCGAACACCGGGACACCTGCATCGCCGGCCTCGCGTACCGCGATTTCGACCGGCAGCTCGCCGAGCAGCGGAACTCCGAGCTCGGTGGCAAGCTGCGCTCCCGTGCGCGTACCGAAGACCGCATCGCGTGTGCCGCACCCTGAGCAAACCAGTGACGCCATGTTCACCACGACGCCGAGCACCGGAGTGTTGACCTTGCGGAACATTCCAATGCCGCGAGTCACATCGGCGAGCGCGACATCCTGCGGGGTCGTGACGACAACAGCGCCGTCGATCGGGATCTCCTGGGAAAGAGTCAGGAGAATATCCCCGGTTCCGGGTGGCAGATCGACGACGAGGTAGTCGAGCCCGCCCCATGAGACGCCGCGGACAAACTGCTTGGTCGCGCTCATCGCCATCGGCCCGCGCCAGATCACCGGTGCGGCGTCGTCGAGGAAGAACCCCATCGACATGACCTCGATGCCGTGTGCCGTCAGTGGCGGGATCTTTTCGTTCCCATCGGGCTGGGGCTGCCCGCCGACTCCGAGCATCGTCGGCGCGCTCGGGCCGTAGATATCCACGTCTGCCAGGCCGACTTTCTTGCCCTGCGCGGCGAGGGCCAGGGCGAGATTGGTTGCGACCGTGGATTTACCCACGCCGCCCTTGCAGCTGGAAACCGCGATCACCTGCTTCACGCCGTCTAGCGGCGTCTGCGAAAGGACTCGTTCTCCCTGTGCGCCGGACTCAGGCATGTCCCACCTCCCGTGCAGGCACTGCGGAGGTTACGCGATCTGCGACGGCGCCGAACGCCGCGACCACCGGGTCGTCGTCTGCGGCGGAAGCCACAATCGGTCGCCCGCTGTCGCCGGCCTCGCGGACTTCGCGGACCAGCGGAATCTCACCGAGGAACGGCACCTCATGCCCTGCGGCCATACGGGCACCGCCGCCCTCGCCGAAGACATAGGTTCTGTCACCGCAACAGGAGCAGACGTGGTAGCTCATGTTCTCGACCACCCCGAGCACCGGCACCTGAGCCTGCTGGAACATTTTGATCCCCCGCTCGACGTCCGCCAGCGCGACCTCCTGGGGTGTCGTCACGATCACGCCGCCGTCGAGCGCGGTCTGCATGGTCAGGGTCATCTGCACGTCGCCGGTGCCGGGCGGCAGGTCGAGTACGAGGTAATCGAGCCGCCCCCAGTCCACGTCATAGAGGAACTGCGTCAGCGCTTTGGTCAGCATAGGCCCCCGCCAGATGAGCGGAGCACCCTCCCCCACGAAGAATCCCATCGAAACGATACGGATGCCGTCACGTTCGAGCGGTATCAACTTGCCGCTCGAGTCGCTTTTCATTCGTTCGTCGGCCGCGACGCCGAACATGGTCGGAATGCTCGGGCCGTAGATGTCCGCGTCGAGCAGCCCGACCGACAGGCCCCTGCGCGCGAGGGCGCTGGCGAGATTGGCCGCCACCGTGGATTTACCGACGCCGCCCTTCGCGCTGGCGACCGCGATCAATCGGTCAACCCCCGGAACCCGCCGGGGGCCGCGTCCGGCCTCGCGGGCCACATGCCCCGGCGCAGAGGAGGCCTGCCCGGCCCCCTGCGGTCGCTCCACGATGATGTCGGCCGGCGCGAGGCCGTCAACGCCGTCGATCACGCCCTCGATTTCCTGGACCAGATCCCGCAGGACATCCTGGTTATCGGTTGCCATGATCAGGCGCACTTGTGTGCGGTGATCGTCAATATCGATGTCCTTGATCAGGCCGAATGAGACGATGTCCCGGGAGAACCCCGGGTACTTCACGGCCTTCAGCAAGTCCTTCAACTCGTCTGCTGTCACGTTTTTTGCCTGCCCCGCCCCCTCTCGGGGGGTATCCTATTCAGATGCATCCGCGCCTGTCAGGACCCCAAGGCCCCTCCGCAGGAGGCTTTCTGCGCATATGCTACGGCAAGCGATGCTGCCGTGCTCATGCTGCAGAACCAAGCGACGACGATCGGGCAAAGGGGTGGCAACCCGTCTCAGCAACTGCCTTGACGACCTGTAGAAAGGCTGACTAACGTCAAAAACAGTCAGGACTCCGCGCCGGTTGACCCCCGACGCGATCCGAAGACCTCTGAGGCTATCCAAAAATGGGCCGCAACAACTTCGATATGATGAGAACGCTATTCACCGCCTGCTTGGCCACGCTGGCTGTCTGCGCGCCTGCCGCGCACGCCCAGCTCGACCTCCCGAACCTCAGCCAGCGTGAGCTTCGCTGTCAGGTCAACATCAATGAAGCCACGGAGAACTACGTGCGGTCGTCCTTCACGATTCGCCGTGACTGCTTCAACATGGAGATGTCGGGGGCGCTCGGCCTGGAAGTCGACTGTACGGTCAACGTCGACGAGAACAATTCCACCGGGGATCCTGCGACCGACGAGCTGCTGCGTCGCGCGTCCGCGCGTTTGCAGACCACGATCGCCGGCGCCTGTATCAACTCCGATCTCGAGATTCTCGGTTTTCCCGGATTCTGCCCGTTCCCCGAAGTCGGCCGCGCGTTCGACGTCTTCGACCTGAACGGCTGCCTTCTCGATTCAAGCTTCGATCTGGTCGAGTTTCTGCTGAACTATGAGCAACCGGAGGTAGAAGAAGTATTCTCCCGTCCGGACCGCGCATGCCGCAACACGATCTCGGAGAAGTCCTCGCGACTGTTCACCGGCGAGCTCACCGCTCGGCAGACCTGCCTGATGCGACAGCTCAAAGGCAGAGTCCCGCCGACCGTCGACTGCCGCCTCGAGGAGAGCGATGACGACCCGGGCACAGGCGACTCAGCGACCGATGACGCGATTCTGAGCGCTCACGACAGCAAGCTGCGCGCGCTGTCCGGCACCTGCCGGATCATCTATCTCAACGCTGTGGGCTTCCCCAACCTGTGCCCGTCCCCGGAAGGGAACGTCTACCCGCTGACCGCTCTGCGCGAGTGCATGTTCGCATCGCATCACTTCGACATGATCCGCTTCCTCGACGTGATGAACCCGCTCACATCCAAGTGCGGCAACGGCGAGCTCGACTTCACCGAGCAGTGCGATGACGGCGACAACATCACCGAGCCGGGCAAGCTTTGTAAGTTCGACTGCTCGATCAACAGCAACTGCGGCGACCCGCTCGGAACCGGCGCCATCACGCTGGGCGATGCACTGTTCATCCTGCGCGCTTCGATCGGGCTGGAGTCCTGCGATCTCGCTCTTTGCGACGTGAACGGCAGCGGTTACATCAGCGTGACCGACGCTCTGCTCGCCCTGAAGTACGTAACCGAGCTCGAGGTTGCCCTGAACTGCCCCGACCCGATCTCGCTGACCTGCGGCAACGCGGTCCTCGACCGCTTCGAGCAGTGCGACGACGGCGACGTTCTCTGGACGATCGGCGAGGAGTGCAACGCAAGCTGCCTGAGACTGGACTGCGGCGACGCGAACGACTCGGGAGAGCTCACGGTCACCGATGCCAACATCATCCTCAGCACGGCCTCCGGGCTGCGCGGATGCGACGATACGGTCTGTGACGTGAACGGAGACGGAGCGATCACCTCGACCGACTCCCTGATCGTTCTGCAGATCTCCACGGGCTTCGACCAGCCGGTCAACTGCCCGCTCTTCTGAGAAAAACCGATCCGGCCCCCGGGGATGTGCCCGCATTCCCCGGGGCGGCCGGTCCACCCTGTCCGCCTCGAAAAGTCGCCGCGCCCGGCGCGATCAGCGACGACCCATCCAGGACAGAATCAGCGAAAGCACCACGCTGACCACCACACAGGTGACCACCGGGAACACGAAGGTGAACCCCGGGCGTTCGATAACGATGTCGCCGGGCAGCGTTCCTCCGGGAAACCGGCCGATCAGAAGCAGAACGGCTCCGCCCGCGGCCAGCAGCGCGCCGGCGAAGATCATCAGTTTGCCAAGATCGTTCATGTTCGAGCAGCGGCCCGGTCTGTGTGGCGCCCGGCCGACAGACTCGCACGAGCGCCGTTCTGGGCAAATTGACGCCCCGATGGTACGTGTGGCGGTTCATGGAACTGAATCTCGCAGGAAAGACCGCAATCATTACCGGCGGCGCCTCCGGGCTGGGCCGGATGACCGCCGAATACATGCGCCGCGAGGGCGTGAACCTGTTTCTGGCTGATTACGCCGAGCAGACGCTCGAGGCCACGCGCTCCGACCTCGAGGCCGCAGGCGCGACCGTGGCCACCCAGCAGGTCGACGTCCGCGATTACGCCCAATGCGCCGCGATGGTCGACGCCGCCATCGCCCGCTTCGGGCAGGTCGACATCCTCGTGAACTCGGCCGGTGTCGGCGGCCCGATCAAATACTTCGCCGACAGCGAACCCGAGGACTGGGCCGACCTGGTCGCGATCAACTTCGTCGGCGTCATGAACTGCTGCCGCGCCGTCACCGACCACATGATCGAGCGCCGCTACGGCAAGATCGTGTCGATGGCCTCCGAATCCGGCCGCGCCAATGAGAAGCGCATTGTCGTCTACGGCGCGACGAAGGGAGGAGTCATCTCTCTGACCCGCGGAATGGCGGCCGAGCTGGGTCGCTTCTCGATCAACGTCAACGCGGTATGCCCCGGCGTCACCCACACCCCCATGACCTCGTACATCACCGAGGAGCTCGAGAAAGCGTCCGAGCGCTTCTACCCGCTCGGACGACTGGGCCGTCCCGAAGATATCGCGCCGCTGGTCACGTTCCTGTCATCCGACGAGTCATCGTGGATCACCGGTCAGGCGATCAGCGTCAGCGGCGGCTTCGGCAGGAGCTGACGCGCCCTTCGGAGCGCGAGTGCAAACGCAACCGAGCCGGCCATGGATTTTCTGACCACCGTTTTCAGCGAGATCGCGAGAGTCCTCTACGAGGGATCGCTGTACATCCTGATCGGCTTTCTCGTCGCAGGGCTTCTGCACGAGTTCCTGCCGACGGATACGATCGCCCGGCACCTCGGTGGCGAGCGACCGCGATCGGTCATTCTCGCTGCACTGTTCGGCGCACCGATCCCGCTGTGCTCGTGCGGCGTCCTTCCGGCCGCGGCCGCGCTCAGGCGCAAGGGAGCCGGGCGGTCCTCGCTGATGTCTTTCCTGATCTCGACACCGGAGACCGGCGTCGACTCGATCGCGCTTACCTACGGGCTGATGGGCCCGGTGATGGCGGTTGTCCGTCCGCTCGTCGCGATCGTGACCGGTGTCGTCGCAGGCTTGATCTCGATCGCTCTCGGTCGGTCGGCGACAGAAGACGACACCGACTCGCTGATGGAGGCTGTCCCGGAGGGTGACGGCTGCGACGACCCGACACACGAGCACGGCCTGCCCGGCGACAGCGGAAACGGCTCTCGCCTGCGCGGTGTCGTGCGATACGGATTTACCACACTGCTCGACGAGATCGCATTCTGGATCGTCGTCGGCATCGGGCTGACAGGCGTTCTGGCCGCGATGATTCCCGACGACTTCTTCTCGACCGTGCTCGGCTGGGAGAGCGGACTCGTACCGATGCTCGCGATGGTCATCGCGGGCCTCCCGCTCTACCTGTGCGCCAGCGCCTCAACGCCGGTCGCGGCCGCGCTGGTCCTCAAGGGACTGTCGCCGGGAGCCGCGCTGGTGTTCCTGCTCGTGGGGCCCGCTACCAACGCCGCGACAATGACGGTTGTGGGCCGACTGCTCGGCGCGCAACGCCTGCGAGTCTACCTCGGCTCACTGGTCGTCGTCAGCATCGGGGCGGGCCTGCTGCTCGATATGTTCGCGGCCGACGCGGTGCGATCGACAACGCTGGCCGGCGGACCGGAGCGTGACAGCCGCGGCTGGTTCCTCATCAAATCCGGCGCAGCGCTCCTGTTCATGGGGTTGATTCTCGCCAGCTTCGCCCGAACGCGCTTTCGCGAAGGCATCGTCGATGTGCGCGATCAGACCGGGCGGCTGGCAGCAGCGGTGCGCGACTTCGATCCACGAATCCTGCTGCGGCCGCCCGTGCTGGCAACGGCGCTGGCTGCGCTGTTCCTCGCGTCCATCCCGTCGTTCACCCTCGTGGTCGAACCCGGCGAACGCGGAATCGTGCAGCGGATGGGACGCGTCGTGGAGCCGGACCTGGCTCCGGGGCTTCACCTGCACCTGCCGCCGCCGCTCGGACGCGGCATCGCGGTTCCGACCGCACGACTGAGAGAGGTTCCGGTTGGATATCGGGTTCTTGCGGACGGGCTGCGCGACAGCCTCTCCGAGCAGTCGTACTACCTGACCGCGGACGAGAACATCATCGACATCCGTTCCGTGGTCCTGTACCGCGTCAACCAGCCGGTCCGCTTCCGCCTCGGGCTGGAGAACGCCGACGAACTGATCCGCGGGCTCGCGCGACAGGAGCTTGTCGCGACGACGAGCCGGCGGCCGATCGACACGCTGTACACGACCGACCGTGCGCCCACCGAGGCCCGCTACCGCGAAGCGCTGGCAGCGCGAATCGCAGCCCTCGACATCGGCTGCGAGCTGGTCGATGCCCGCTTGCTCGACGTACATGCGCCAACCGATGTTCATGACGCCTTTCGCGATGTCGCCAGCGCGCTCGAAGATCGAGAACGCGAGATCGACCTCGCCCGAGGCTACGCGGCCGAGGCGCGTGCAGAAGCCGGCGGTACAGCCGCGGCTGTGCGTACCGGAGCGCGCGCGGGCGCCACTCGGACAGTCGCGATCGCTCGAGGCGAGTCCGCGGCATTCGAAGAGATCGCAGCGGAGCACATACGCCACCCGGGAGTCACCGAAACGCGCCTGTACCTCGAAGCGCTCGAGGCGAGCATCGGAGAGGCTGAAAAGTTCGTCCACGGAGTCGGAGACGGCGGCGGCGACATCGAACTGTGGCTGCGTGGTGCCGAGGGGCCGGGCAGCCTGTCCGGCAGCGCGCTCGGCGACGGACCGCCGGACGTCGCGATCAGCGGCGGAAGCACGTCCGGCAGCCAGGGCACGGGACGCAGCAAAACGACCGAAAGGTCGCAACCACGTCAGCGGAGGGAGAGGCGTTGAGAACGCTCTTTGTTTCAGCCATCGGGCTGCTCGCGGCCATTGCAGCCGCCACCAGCTTCGTCATCGTCGACGAGACCGAGCACGCGGTGATCACGCAGTTCGGGCGCCCCGTGGCGGTCATCAGCGACGCCGGCCTGTATTACAAGCTGCCGGCCCCGATCCAGCGAGTGACCCGTTTCGAGCGGCGCACCTTGTTCACCGCGCCGCCGTCTACCGAACTGCTGACGGCCGACAAGAAAAATGTCGTCGTCGAGACGTACGTCTCGTGGCGCATCGCCGACCCCCTGCGCTATCTGACCGCGCTGCGCACCCGCGAGTTCGCTGAGACGCGGCTGACCGCGCTCGTGCAGTCCGAACTCGGAAGCGCCCTGGGGGACCTCCCCTTCACGACCCTGGTGCCGGGGGATGCGGAGCAGAACTCCGAAGACGGCGGCGTGAACGCAGGCCTGGCCGCCCTGGAGTCGAGCGTCCACGAGGCGTGTCGCTCGGTGGCCGCCGACGACTTCGGCGTCGAGATTGTGAGCCTCGGTGTTACGCGGCTCAACTTCCCGCCGCAGAACCTCCAGTCGGTGTTCGCGCGGATGCGTGCAGAGCGCTCACGGATCGCTCGCGGTTACCGCTCCGAGGGCAAAGCCGAAGCGGAGAAAATCCGCGCCGAGGCAGATCGGGAGCGCAGCGACATCGTGGCCGACGCGGAGGCCGAAGCGGCGCGGCTGCGCGGTGCGGGTGAGGCCGAGGCGGCGCGGATTTACGGCGATGCCTACGCCGACCATGAACGCTTCTACCGGTTTCTGCGGACCCTCGAGAGCTACGAACGCGTCCTCGGAGACAACACAACGCTGGTCCTCCCGGCCGACTCCCCGTTCCTCGAGCTGCTGACATCACGCAGCGTCCCGGACAGACCACCGTTCAAGATGCCGGGGGAGCGCGACTGACGTGGACTCAGGTTCACAGAACGCCGGCGGGCCGGTAGCCCGCTTGCTGAGAGCGCGTATCATCGTGCCGCTCGCGCTCGCCCTGTGGGCGGGATCGGGGCTGTACAGTGTCGAGTCCGACGAGAGCGCCGTCGCGTTCATACTCGGCCGTACGACCGGAGAAGACATCCTGCCCGGCATTCACTGGAACCCGCCACGACCGTTCGGGCGCGTTGTTGTCGAGAAGACGGCTACCAACTTCACGATGCCGGTCGGCTACCGGTTCATCCCGCGCCCCGGCTACGGTCCGATCTCCGACCTCTGGCTGACGGGCGATGCCAACATCGTGACCGTGCGCCTCAACGTCCAGTACAGCATCTCCAGCCTCACGCGATTCCTGCTCGCGACCGAATCGCCACGCGAGCTCGTCCGGCGCACCGGAGAGCGAGCGCTCACCGACTTCCTGGTCTCGGAGGGCGTGGATGCCGTTCTCACCAGCCGCCGGCAGGACCTGATCGATGACGTCCGCAAGCGTACGCAGCACCTGCTCGACGAGGAAGACGTCGGCATCGCCGTTCGATCGGTGACGCTGCAGGAGCTGGCGCCGCCGTCCGAGGGCGGAGTACGAGCAGCGTTTCAGGAAGTCCAGAACGCGAGCGCAGATCGCGAGCGGGTGATCTACGAGGCGAGCGCGTATCGCGCACAGACCGTCGCCGAGGCCGAGGGCGAAGCTCATAAACTGCGCAGCGAGGCCGCTGCCGATCGCTACGCGCGCATCGAGATCGCGCGGGGCGAGACCGAGCGCTTTCTGGCGCTGGCCAGAGAACACGCGCGCGCACCGGGCGTCACCGAGCAACGACTGCTGCTCGAGACGATAGACCGGGTACTGCCCCCGCTTCGCAGCTATATCGTCGAGCCCGGTCCCGACGGTAAGGTTAACCTGAGCATCCTCCAGTGAAACGTTTTTTCCAGCTTTCATACGTTCGCGGGCGGCTCGCCTGCTGTCTCGCAGTGCTGGTCGCGCTCTGCGTCGCCGCCTGCAACAACAATGAGACACCGCAGACGGCTCGTCCCATTGTCGCGGTCTCTGTTCTGCCGCAGGCGTTTGTCGTCGATCGGCTCGCCGACGGCGAGGTCGCGGTAGAGGTAATGATCCCGCCCGGTGCCAGCCCTGCCCTGTACGAGCCGGCGATGGACAAGATGCAGGCGCTGGCGCGTGCCTCGGTCTATGTGAAAGTCGGCCACCCCGATTTCCCTTTCGAAGTCGCATGGCTGGACAGCCTGACCGACGGCCGCGAGAACCTTCGTATCGTCGACTCTTCGGCGGGCGTCGAACTGCTCGACGAGGACCCCCACGTCTGGCTCGCTCCGGCACAGATGAGTGGCATCGCGCGCAACGTTCATGCGGCGCTGGTCGAGATCCTTCCCGAGCAACGCCAACGTCTCGACCGCAACCTGGCCGAACTGCTCGCCGAGATCGACGCAGCGGCCGCGTCCTGTCGGAAGATCCTCGCGCAGGCCCGTGGTCGCCGATTCTTCGTGTTTCACCCGGCGTGGGGCTACTTCGCACAGGCCTTCGGCCTGATACAGGTCGCGATCGAGGAGCACGGCAAGGAGCCGGACGCTCATCACATCGGAGAGCTCGTCCATGACGCGGAGGACGCCGGGGTCAAGATCATCTTCACGCAGCCGCAGATGAGTGAGGCCAGCGCGCAGCTCGTCGCCGACGAGATCGGCGCCAGGCTCGAGGTGCTCGACCCGCTGGCCTACGAATGGCTCGACAATCTGCAGAATGCAGCTCGCGCGATCGCGATGGGGGCGGTGCGATGAGCGTTCCATCGAGCTCACCCGTCATCGAGCTGAGCGATATCTGGCTGTCCTATCACGATGTGCCGGTACTCGAGTCCGTCGATCTCTCACTCGCGCGCGACGATTACGTGGCCATCCTCGGCCCTAACGGCAGCGGCAAAACCACGCTTCTCAAGATCATGCTCGGCCTGATCGAACCCGACCGCGGCACGGTGAAGGTCCTCGGCGGATCCCCGCAAAGCGCGCGGGGACGTGTCGGTTACGTACCTCAGCGTTTCAACTTCGACCTCGGTTTTCCGATCACCGTCAGCGAACTGGTGCTCATGGGCCGGCTTCACGTGCGCGGCCCCGGCCGACGATTCCGCCGCGAAGATCACGACCAGGCAGCCTCGATGCTCGAGCGCGTCGATCTGGGAAAACTGGGACACCGCCAGATCGGCACGCTGTCCGGCGGCCAGCTGCAACGCGCGCTGATCGCCCGAGCCCTCGCCGCAAGCCCCGAGCTGCTGCTCATGGACGAGCCGACCGCAAGCCTCGACGAGCGCATCGGCCGCAGCCTTTGGGAGCTGCTCGAGGAGCTCTCCCACGAGATGACCGTGGTGATTGTCTCTCACGACGTCGGCGCGATCTCGCGTTATGTACGCAGCGTCGCATGCCTGAACGTGCGCATGCACTATCACAAGTCGAAAGAGCTGACGGCCGAGGTGCTCGAAGCGACCTATGGCTGTCCGGTAGACCTGCTCGCTCACGGCCACCCGCACCGGGTCCTCGACAGCCACGGTCATGAGCATCCGCATGCTGGGCACGCCGCGACCGACGACGAGGGCCACGGCGGATGATCGAGGCGCTGAGCCTGCCGTTCTTTCAGCGCGTCCTCGCGGCCGGTCTGCTGGCGAGCGTTGCCTGCGGAGTAATCGGCACCTATGTCGTCGCGAAACGAATCACCGGGATCACCGGAGGCCTGGCTCACGCAGCGTTCGGCGGCGTCGGTCTCGGCTACCTCCTCGGCTTCAACCCGATGCTCGGTGCCGGCGGTTTCGGGCTGGTCTCCGCGATCGTGATCGGGATGGCATACCGAAGAATGCGCTCGAGCCTCGATACCCTGATCTCTACCGTCTGGGCGGTCGGGATGGCGCTCGGAATTCTGTTTGTCGCGCTCGCCCCGGGCTACGCACCGGACCTGACCAGCTATCTGTTCGGAAGCCTGCTCTTCGTTCCGTGGGATTACGTGTGGCTCGTCGCCGCCCTCGATGTCGTCATCGTCGCAACGGTCGCAACGCTGTACAAGGAATTTCGCGCGGTCGTCTTTGATGAAGAATTCGCCGAGGTCCTCGGCGTACCGGTCGAACCGCTGTTCCTGCTCCTGCTCGGGCTGACGGCGCTGGCTGTCGTGACACTGATCCGGGTCGTCGGAGTCATTCTTGCGATCGCTCTGCTGACGTTGCCCGCAGCGATCGCGCGTCAGTGGTCCGACAGTCTCGCGCGCATGATGGCCATCGCCGTAACCATCAGCGCAGCCGCGACAGCCGCCGGCCTGTTCGGCTCCTACTGGCTGTCTGCGTCGATGGACGTATCGGCGCCGCCCGGACCGCTGACCATCCTCGTGGCGACGGCTCTCTACGGCGTGTCGAGCCTGATCCGGACGACGCAGTCCCGGCCGCGCTGAGCGGAGCCGGACTGGAAAACGCCTACGGCTCGCCGGTCAGGGCGCGGCCGGCTCACAGACCAGCTTGAACGTGTCGGAATCCTTGAGGGCCTTCGCATCCGTGCTGGCGGCCTTGGTCTTCACCAGTCCCTTGCCCGCTTTTTCCTTCGGCGTGCCCGCGTTCTTCACCGGAACCGTGATCCCGTCGCTGAAAAAGCAGGTCGATTCGGTGAGCGGAAGCTGTGCCTGAATCGCTGCTGCGACCGTCTCCAGCGCAGAACTCGGCGGGGAGCTTCGCTTGAGTTCAAAGCTCGCCACACCGGATGAGGAACAGTCGGGAAGTGCAGGGTCATCAACGTTCAGACAAAACCCCACCGGGAAGCCACATTGTCCGTTTTCCTGTCCATCCGCATCGCAAGGCGCGCCATCGGTGCAGATCGCTTTTTTCGCAGGCTTGCCGGCTTTCGGTGCAACGAGCTCGATCCCGTACACCTCGTTGACGCAGTTCTTCGAAGACGCCCCGTTTCCAGGGACGAGCCGGTCGATCGGGGTGAAGGAGTGGATGGAGTAATCCTCGTCGGGAGGGTCCGGCGTCACGAATGTCGAGGACAGGATATCCACCCGCCCCGTAAAGTCGTTTACGGTGATCCCGCTCGCGTAGGTCAGACCGGAGACGAACGGCGTCGAGGCTCCGGTCGAGGGTTCAATCGATACGACATCGCCTGCGAAGACGCCGGTGACCAGAAGAGATCCGTCGGCGCGAAATGCCATATCGTAGGACCCGTGCGCGTAGGTCGGGCCCGACTCGACGTCCTGAAAGGCACCGGCCGCATCGTAGCGGCTGATCTGGTTCTCGAATGACGCCAGAGACTCGGCCACAAACACATTTCCCGTAGCGTCAACGGCGATCCCGCTCGTGAAGTCGAAGCCGCTCGGGATGAACGATGTCGCTACGCCCGCTGAAATCTTCGTGACCGAACCGGACTGCGCGCCGGCCGAGTCCGTCACGTACAGACTCCCTGCAGCATCGAGCGCGACACCAAACGCCGACGGAATCGATCCGGCGGGAAGGACTTCGTGCCCGACGGCAGACAGACCGCTCGCGGTCGACGCGGACGGGACCGCGAAAACCGTATCTCCGGTGAGTGCGCCGGACGCTTCCAGCCCGTTGTCCGCGACGTACAAGGTGTCGAGCGAGGCGTCCCACACGCAATCGCTGACCGAATTCAGTCCGGTAAGGACGGTCGCCTCGAATCCCCCACCGGGCGACAGCCGCACCACCGACTGCCCCTGCCCGGTGTAGGCCGGGCCGACGGCAACAAAAGTCGCACCGGATGCCGACGCAACGCAGCTCTGCGTCGTATCGGTGAGCACGTTGGTGGAGTAGATGTAGCCCGGCTGCGGCGTGACCTGTGCACCAGCGAACGGCGCGCACAGAATGACAGCGATCACGAGTAGAACTCGCATCAAACACCTCCTGCCCGACCCGCGTCGGGAATCGGCAAAGGCACATCTCGCGGCGACAAACAGAAGGGCGTGCAGCTGGAGCGGCGCGGCCTCCTCTCCCTCGAGAGGCGCATCCCATAAAAACGAGCCGCCTCGGTATCCTGACTCGGGGATCATCCTTCAGGCCGCGCCTTCCCGGACAGCGCATCATGCGCCGGCGTCCAGTGGCATCGTGCGGCCGTTGTCCCCCCTCACAGTTGCGGGGCAGTAGAGGAATCGCACCTCTTTCCCGACCGGGACCGGTTGGTCACCCAACGTCCCGACGGCTCGATGTCAAGGGATAGAGCGGCACCGGCCGGCAGTCAAGCCCGACCCCGGTCCTGCCGGGCGCGGGATTCAGGGATATTCCCTTGCTCGGGACCGCACGCTATGGTCGCCGACTCACGGTCGCCAGCGGCGACCCCAACTTCAGCACGAGGTTCCAATGCACGCAGGAAAACTGGCGGCGAAAGCTCTGAAGCAGGCGGGAGTGGAGTGCGTATTCACTCTGTCCGGCGGCCACATCATGCCGATCTACGACGGCTGCATCGACGAGGGGATCAAGATTGTCGATGTCCGGCACGAGCAGGCCGCGGTCCATGCCGCCGATGCCTGGGCGCGTCTGCACCCCGGCACCATCGGCTGTGCGATCCTGACTGCCGGCCCCGGCGCCACCGACGGGGTCACCGGAATCGCCAACGCCTGGCGCGCCAACTCGCCCTGTCTGGTCATCGGCGGCCAGGGCCCGCTGGCCAATCTGCGCCGCGGCTCGCTGCAGGAGATGGATCATATCAGCGTGATGAGGCCGATCACCAAGTGGGCCGAGGCCTGCTACGCGCCCGACCGCGTCGGCGAGTACATCGAAGAGGCGGTTCGCCACTCGCTGGCGGGCAACCCGGGCCCATCGTATCTCGAGGTTCCGATGGACGTCCTGTTCGGGGAGGTCGACGAGCAGACCGTCAAATGCCCTGCCCCACAGAACTCCTCGCCCTACCGGCCCGATCGCGAGTACGTGAAACGAGCGATGCAGATCATCGCCGAAGCAAAGCTGCCGATGGTCATGTCCGGCACGGGCGTGAAATGGTCGAATGGCGCCGCATCGCTCAACCGCTTTCTGGAGACGGCGAAGATTCCCTGCTTCTGCAACGGCATGGGCCGCGGGACCGTTCCGCACGACTCACCGTACTTCTTCAACCGCACGCGCCGTGAGTATCTCGAGAAGACCGACTGCGTGATTCTGGCAGGATCGTTGCTCGACTTCCGGATGCGTTTCGGCGACTCGATTCCCGCAACCGCGAAGATCATTCACATGGATCTCGATGCCACGCTGATCGGCAACAACCGGCGCGCGGACATCGGACTGGTGGGCAACATCGGCGCCACCTTCGATACCATGCTCGAGGTCATGGAAGAGGAGAGAATCCAGATCGATTTCTCCGACGCGGTCACCGAGTTTCGTTCGAAAGAAGAGGCCGAGGAGGAGAAGCTCGCAGCCAAGCTCAACTCCGATGAAGTTCCGATCGACCCGCAGCGCCTGTGTCGTGAGATCGCCGACTTCGTTACCGACGACATGATCCTTGTCGGCGACGGCGGCGACATTGTCGCCAAGGCGGCCAAGGTCGTTCCCGTGCCGAAGAACGGGATCTGGATGGACCCCGGCCCTCTGGGAACGCTGGGCGTCGGAATGCCCTTCGCTCTCGCAGCTCAGATCGCGCATCCCGACAAACGCGTGCTGATCATTTACGGCGACGGCAGCTTCGGGCTCAACGGCTTCGAGTACGACACGGCCGTCCGTTTCGGCCTGCCGATTGTCGGTATCGTGGGCAACGACGCCGCATGGGGGCAGATGATGCGGCCGCAGATCAACATCTTCGGCGAAGACCGTATGGTGGCGACCGAGCTCAACCCGACCCGCTACGACAAGGTCGTCGAGGCGCTCGGCGGACATGGAGAACTGGTGACGGAGCCCGGAGAGATCGGCCCGGCCCTCGAACGTGCTTTCGCCAGCGGAAAGCCGGCGTGCGTCAATGTCATGATGCGGCAGGATCGAGAGTTCGGAGGCGGTATTTACGTCTGACAACAAACGCGCGCCGAGTGGGGACCGGAGTTTGGCGGACGGAGCGGAGCGAGAGGAAAGGACGATGCGAGACCTACACAGAGATTCGCGGAAGGACAGCAAGAACAACGGCCTGGCGTTGTCGGCGTTCGCTGTGTGCATGATTCTACTCACGTTTGCTTCGGCGCACGCCTCAGAAGGCGAGAAGCCGGACGGAGCGGAGCTGGCCAAACAGTCCGATCAGGCGCAGCGATCCGACAGCGAACACAACGTCATGACGATGACGCTCGAGAACTCGCGCGGCCAGCAGCGGGTGAGAACGATCGAGGGCTACTCGAAAGAACTCGACGACAACGAGGAGCATCGCTTCGTGAAGTTCCTCAAACCGTCCGACGTGAAAGACACCACGTTGCTGACCTACGACTATCGTGAGGACGACGACGACATCTGGCTCTACCTGCCCGCGCTGAAAAAGGTCAAGCGCATCCTTTCGTCCAACAAGACCGATTACTTCATGGGGTCGGATTTCAGCTACTGGGACATGGAGAATCTCGACCTGGCCAACTGGGAGTACCGGGTCACCGGCGACGAGACTCTCGAAGGGGTCGACTGCTGGATTCTCGAGGCGACTCCGCTCAACGAAGACGAACGCGAGGAGTCGGGGTACGACAAAACCGTGAGCTGGATCGGCAAAGCCGACATGCTGCCACGGCGGGTCGATTACCACGACACCAAGGGACGCCACGCCAAGCGCCTGACCACCGGAGACATCCGCCCGACCTCGGCGGAGGACGACCCGCGACCGCGAGCCCACCGGTTGACGATGGAAAACTACATCACGAAGCACAAAACCGTGCTTGTGATGGATACGCTCGAGCTCGACGTAACGGTTGACGAAGAGATCTTCAGTCAGAGGAATATGCGGCAGTGACGGTTGCGCGCACCGCCATGGCGGGCACGCTGCGATTCCTCGTCCTCAGTGTACTTCTGCCGGCCGCGTCCGCGCTGCTCGCAGCGGCCACGCCCGCCGACGCGGGCGACATGACGGGCTACATCAACGCGGGCGTCGGTGTACGGACCGGTGAGGGCGACGTCGTCTACCTCCGCTCGCTCGTCAACGGCAAGTTCACCCACCAGGCCACGAAGAAGCTGAGCTTCCGACTCGAAACGGACGTCTACTACGACCACCCCTACTTCCGGCCCGACGGGCGCTTCAACGCACGCGTCCGCGAGGGCTACGCCAAACTGCGCTTCAAGAACGCCGACCTCAAGGTCGGCCGCGTTCAGGTGACCTGGGGAGACATCGACGGCTTCATCGTGGCCGATCAGGTCTCGCCCTTCGATCTCGAGCACTTCATCATCCCGCCGTTCGACGAGATCCGGCTCGGCGTCGACGGGGTATTCCTCGACTACTACTTCAACTGGTCCTACTCGATGCAGTTGATGTGGATCGCGCGCTTCAACCGGCCCGATCTGCCTCCGTCGGACTCGCCCTTCGACCTTTTCCGCATCAACAACATCGACAACGCACTGCCCGGAGGCCTGCGAATCGAGAACGGTCCGCGCCGCCTGCCGGCACAGACCTTCGAGAACTCCGAAGCCGGCGTCCGCTTCACAGGAACGACGCGGGCCGCCGACTGGCAGGTCGGGTATCTGTACTCCTGGGACGACATTCCGTATTTTCAGTTCGCGCCGAACGCGACAAAACCCGGCGTGATCGATGCGTTCCAGGCACATGGACGATACCACCTGTTCATGGGCAACATCGTGTTCCCGCTCGGGCCGACGCTGATCCGGCTGGAGACGGCCTACAACAAGGACCGGTTCCGCAACGTCGTCATCCCCCCGGACCCCTCCGAACCCTTCGACCTCGCTGTCCGCCAGGACCAGTGGGTCACGGCAGGCGTCGTCGACTTCAAGCCGACCTTTGACTGGTGGCAAAACGCCGACGCGTCTTTTCAAGTCATCTACGACCGGATGATCGACCCGGCCCCCGGCCTTGCGCGTGTTGACGAGGCGGTCTACATCGGCGCGCGACTGTCCGCTGCGTATCGCAACGACACCATCAAGCCGCGCCTGTTCGCGATCGCGAATACGCGCGGGGCCGACACCTGGGTGCAGGCGGTCATCGACTGGGAGCCGTTCGATCAGTGGCGGTTCTCGCTCGAGTACGACCTGTTCGACGGCCACGACTACCGCG
>CAXQPB010000121.1:0-3834 GCA_964225545.1 Candidatus Nitrosopumilus sp.
CGCTCGTCGGCGAGGAAGGCGAAGGATTCAAGATCGCGATGCGGACGTTCGACCGCACACGCCCTCAGATCGTGGCCTGCTCGATCGGCATCGGCGAGCGCGCGCTCGACGAGTGCAAACGATACGCGCTCGAGCGGCAGCAGTTCGGACAGCCGATCGCGAACTTCCAGGGTATCCAGTTCATGCTCGCCGACATGGCGATCGAGGTTGAAGCGATGCGACTGCTCGCCTATCGCGCAGCGTGGGAAATCGACCACGGTGCCGGATCGTCGATATTCGCGAGCTATGCAAAAGCGTTCGGAGCAGACCGCGCGATGCAGATCGCTACCAACGCGGTTCAGGTATTCGGCGGCTACGGTTATATGAAGGAATATCCGGTCGAAAAGCTGATGCGTGACGCCAAACTGGTGCAGGTCTACGAAGGGACCTCGCAGGTCCAGCGCATGGTGATCGCGCGTAATCTGCTCAGGACCTGAGAACCAGAGGAGAGGGGCCGGACTGGAACCGGTCGTTTGGAAAGATGTCCAATCAAACCGGCCCCACCTCACACAGCTTCTTCTCCCAACGGCTCCGACTCCACTACGTCGATTACGGTAACAGCGAAGCCCCCTTGCTGGTGTTGCTCCACGGCGGGAGAGATCACGCACGCAGCTGGGATTTCGTCGCCGAGAAGCTGCGTGACCGATATCACGTCGTCGCGCCCGACCTGCGCGGCCACGGCGACAGCGCCTGGGCTGTCGGCAGTCACTACTCCATTCTCGATTACATCCTCGATCTGGCGCGCCTGCTCGAGCATCTCGGGACCGAGCGCGTCATTCTCGTCGGTCATTCTCTGGGGGGTGCGATCGCACTCCAGTACGCCGGGGTCGCTCCGCAGAGCGTGGACAAGCTCTGCGCGATCGAAGGACTCGGCCCGCCTCCGGGGATGTTTCCCGACCGCCCGATCGACGAGCGGCTCGAAGAGTGGATCTCCACAATGCGCGAGCTGGCCGCCCGACAGCCACGCAGATACGCGAGCCTCGGAGAGGCCGCGTCGAGAATGCACGAGGCCAATCCGCATCTGACCGAAGAGATGGCACGCCATCTGACCCTTCATGGCAGCATGCGTCTGGAGGACGGGTCGTTCGCCTGGAAATTCGATAACTATGTGCGTGCGTGGCCGCCGACGCGCTACGACCGCGAGGGCGTCGAGCGCCTGTGGTCGCGCATCCGCGTACCGGTGCTGCTGTTCCGCGGAAAAGAAAGCTGGGCGGAAGATCCGGTCGCCGACGGGCGCGCCTCACATTTCAGACGTTACCGTTACGTCGAGGTCGACGGGGCAGGGCACTGGGTCCACCACGATCGCCTCGATGTCTTCATGGGGTCGCTCGAAGCGTATCTCGCCGAGCCGGTTGAATACATCGACGCGGCGGACCCCGAGAGCAAGGAAAACAAGGGGGGCTCCTGATGTCTGCTATCGAGCAACCGATCCGGGATCTCGCTGGCCTGCTGGCGGAGCTGTCCTACCGCGAGGGCGAATTCACGCTCGCGTCCGGAAAGACGAGCGACTTCTACGTCGATGTCCGGCAGACCGTCATGAAGCCGGCCGGTGCGCTACTGATAGGCCGCCTGATCTGGCAGCGACTCGAAGCGGCCGGAATCAATTCGGTCGGCGGGATGGCAGTGGGCGCGGTACCACTGGTGACATCGGTTCTGTGCGCAGCAGCAAGCGCGAATCGCGCAGAGGCCATCGACGGATTCTTCGTTCGCAAAACCGCAAAGGATCACGGCACCGCACGCCGGATCGACGGGCGCTTCGATGCAAGCGCCAGGATCGCGCTGGTCGAGGACGTGGTGACGACGGGAGCATCAACGCTCGACGCGATCGATGCCGTGGAGGAAGCAGGCGGCCGGGTGAAATTGGTGATCTCGGTTGTTGATCGTGAGGAGAGCGAGGGAATCGGGCGGCTGTCCGATCGCGTCGAGAGAGCCGAGGCTCTGATCACGAGGACAATGATTCTCGAAGCTCATCGGCGCATCGGAGCCTGAGCGCAAAAAAAAAGCGGGAGCCCCTTTCGGAGCTCCCGCCTGTCGTCGTGCGAAATCCGCCGACGGTCAGGATCTGATCCGTTGCCCGATCAGATCCGTCCTCGTCGGAGGCTCAGATCTTGCCCTGCAGGAAGAACGCGATGACCAGGGCGTAAATGCCGAGCGCCTCCATGAAGGCGATACCGATGATCATCGGGGTCTGTATGCGGTCGGCCGAGTTCGGGTTCCGTCCGATCGATTCCATCGCTGCGCCCACCGCGCGTCCCTGACCGAGCGCTGCACCGAGGGCTGCGCCCGCGATCGCGATTCCCGCGCCGATCGCGATCAGACCGGCCTGCCCGCCAGCGCCGCCTTCAGCGGCCATGGCGAAGGTGCTGCTGCCGAGCGTTGCGGCCACTGCACCAGCGAGAACTGTGAAGATTCTCATCATCTTGTTCATGTTATTCTCCTTCCTCTTAACGGCACCGTCCGGATTTCGCCCGACACAACCAGCCTCTTTCCTCTTCCACTCGCAGCGAGACGGCGCACTTCTTTGTCGTGTTTCAGTCGTTCTCGATCAGTGATGATCGTCGCCATGGCCTCCGACGGCCAGCGACACGTAGATGATCGTGAGCAGCGTGAACACGAATGCCTGAATCAGTGATACGAAAGTTCCGAGCCCGTAGAACACGACCGGGACTCCGAATTTCGTCAGGTCGGTGAAGATCTCGAGGACGAGATGGTCACCGTGCATATTTCCGTAGAGACGAAGGCCGAGCGACAACGGCCGGACGCAATGATCGATGATCTCCAGCGGGACCATCAGGACGCCCAGCCACCAGATCGGGCCGACGAAGTGCTTCGCCCAGGCCACCAGTCCGTGCGCATGAATACCCGCGCCGATGAATACCGCGAACGACGCGGCACCGAGTCCCCACGTGACATTCGTATTGCTCGTCGGCGGAGCGAAACCCGGCACAAGGCCGAGCAGGTTCGATACCAGGATGAAAATGAAAAACGTGCCGAAGATGCCGAGGTACTTTCGGCCGGCGTGCCCGAGAACACCGTCGGACATCGACTGGACACCGCCGACGAGCAGCTCGGCGAGGTTTCGCACCGTGAGCTTTTCATCGGGCACCAGCGAAGTCCCGGAATCGCGGGCCTGGGCGAGCTGCCGGTTCGCGACAAACGCGAAAACAATCAACAGCGCCGAAACGAACGTCGCCGTCACGGTATGCGCAGGCAACTCGTTGATCCCGGGCATGAGCCCGAACCATGTGATCGGATGAACCATGATCAGATATCCGCTTCCTGGTCTTCTTCCGGGGAAGCCACCCCCGGCGCCTCAATCCGGCTTCGAGCAGATCCGAGTCCGCAGGAACTCGAGTCAGATCCCGTCGGGGCCTGCATCCGGGTTGTCCTCGATCTCCGGTAACGCCGTTCCGAGGACCACCGCATCGAGTAACGCCGCCAGAGGAAGCAGCGACACACCGATCGCGAAGGACATCGGCTCGACCGGAAATCTGTGGAAGACCCCCAGCACCAGTATACCAGTCAGACCGAGCTTCATGACGAGCGCTCCGACTGCGGGTATCTGGCTGACCCCGGGCGTAATTAGCCGGTAAACGAGTGTGCGAATCAAACGATAGTTCACCAGCATGAAGCCGCCGCCGGCGGCCAGACCCATGGCATTTCCGATGCCGGTCGCCAGTGAAATCAGGACCGCCGCGCAGACCAGAACGAGCGCGACGATCCCGATCCGTTCAACGCTGACCGATCGCGCCCTCACGACGAGCGATCCGCGTCGTTCGCGACCGGTTTTTCGGT
>CAXQPB010000122.1:0-34905 GCA_964225545.1 Candidatus Nitrosopumilus sp.
CCCGCGCCGCTCGCGTCTCGTCGCCGCCCTCCAGCACCTCCGCCGCCGTAACGATCTGCCCCCAGACTTCGTCCGCTCGAGCGAACACCGCGGCGTCGCGAACATCCGGGTGTCCGGCCAGCACAGACTCGACCTCCTCCGGCACGACGTTCTCACCGCCGGTAATGATGAGGTCGCAGCGCCGCGTAAGAACGACCAGTCGGCCGTGCTCGTCGATGCGGCCGAGATCTCCGGTACGCAGCCACCCGTCCTCGATCGTCGCCGCATCGGCTGCAGGATCATCGAGATAGCCGGCCATGACCTGCGGCGCACGAACGCGAATCTCCCCGATGCCTTGCGCGTCAGCGTCTGCGATCGCGATCTCGACACCCGCAAGCGGCGTTCCCGCCGTCACCACGTCCACCGGCGCGGTCGATGGTTCGGTCGCGGTCACCTGCGAGCCGGTCTCGGTCATGCCGTAGCTCGTGACGATTCGCAGCCCGGCACCGACGGCGCGATTGATCAGCTCACTCGCCGCCGGTCCTCCACCCAGCACGATCGTCGGGCGCAGGGAGTCGCGACCCGCGCTCGCCGCCGACGCGATCACGCCCGACAGTCCGCTGTTCCGCTCCGCCGCGATCCGCGGCTTCGCGCCGGCCGTGCAGTCACCCGTCTCGGCCGGGAGCAGGCGAGCGAGCTGGGTCGGGACAAGCGATGCGACGCTCGCGCGACCGGTCTGTGAAGCGGCGGGGCCACCGAGGATCACCGGGAACCCGGCGAGGACGGATCGAAACACTATCGAAAGGCCGCCTACATGATAGAGCGGAACCGCAGCGAGCCACGCGTCGCCGCGGCCGAGACCGAGGTGGTCGATCACCGCACGAGCGCTCGCCAGATGCTGTCCGGAGGTATGCACGACAGCCTTGGGTCGCGCCGACGTCCCCGACGTGAACAGAACCGTGAGCGGTGCGTCCACGTCGATCGGCAGCGGATCGGGTGCGGGCCGGGCCTGCGCTTCCCGGCCGACGGGCTCACTCACGGATACGGCCAACTCGTCGAAGGTAAGCATTGCGGCCTTCGCGGAATTGCCGGCGTTGGCAGTCGTTCCAGTATTGGCAGTCGTTCCAGTGCTGGCAGTGTCGGTGGTCGGCGCCCGCGGCGTATCCGTCACGAGCAGCGCAGGGGAGAGCTTGGCAAGCTGTGCATCGAGCTCCACGCCGGTCAGTCGCAGGTTCATCGGTGCGAATACCAGCCCCTCGCGCTGGCATGCATGCAGCAATGCGATGAAGTCAGCCGATGGCTCGGCGACGACCGCGATGCGCGCCCCCCGCTCGAAACCACGCCTGCCAAGTCCACGAGCAATGGCCGTCGCGCGTGCGTTGAGCGCCGCGAAGCTGGTCTCGCCGGCCCCTGAAATCACAGCGGGCGACGACCCGTCTACCCTCGCCCGCGCGCCGAGCCAGGCGACAGAGGTATCGATCCGGATGTCGGCGTGCCGGGTGCGCGGCCCCTTCATGACGTCGGATTCCCGGCTTCGAGCACTTCCGCCCGCGGGCAATCCCGAATGTCGACCGCCGGTGCAGCCTCGGGCGGCAGACCGTCGAGATCACGCGCAAGCAGGAAGGCGCCACCGAGACCGATGGCGGCGCCGCGCTCGCCGAGCGCAGCCGCGATCTGCGCGGTCACGTGTCGCCCTGCCGCGCTCTCGATCGAATCGGTAAATATGACACGCATGCCCGCCGCGCCCGCCTCGGCAGCCATCGACGCGATTCGCGCAAGGCTGCCGATGCGCATCGGCTTGAGCACCAGCGCAGAGACCGCTCTTGCCTCGATCAATCGACGGACACCGTCCTCGCTCTCTGCGGACTCATCGGCAGCCAGCGCGCACCCCGTAGCCGTACCGAGCTCGGCAAGCTCGCGGGCATCAGACGAGCCGAGCGGCTCTTCGATGTATTCGATATCAGGCGCGTGGATGGATTCGAGTTCACGGCGAGCCTCTTCGAACGACCACGCACGGTTGGCATCGAGTCGCAGCCGCGCCCTCCCGTCGGTCGCGCTGCGCACTGCCGCAACCAGTTCTGCGGCCGGAACGCGACCGTAGCCGACCTTGAGCTTGAGCGTCGAGAAACCGGCGGCGCGGGCCTCACGGGCTCGCGAGGCAAGCTCACCCGGTCCGTCGCCGCCAAGCAACGCGTTGACCGGCAGCGATGCAGGCAGACCGCCCGCGCGCAGGTCGAGTCCTTTTGTCGCGAGCCCTGCCAGGTCGAGACGACCCTGGAGATGATCGGCTGCGATCACCGCCGCCATGGTTGTGCCGCCGTTGCGGGCGCGCAGGTCGATGAGCGCGCTCTCGATGGCGTGGCGAGCTGCGGGCGAAACTTCCGGCGCGGGGACCACTCCGTTTGCAGCTCCATCGCTCCTGTCGAGGCAGCGTTCGCCGAGTTCGAGCGCGCCGGTCGACACTTCGCGCTGAAACCGTTCGAGCGCGGCCCTGGCCGTATCTACCGGTTCTGAGCCGACCCACCACGCCGGCGCCGCCTCTGCGTAGCCCGCGTGCCCGAACTCGTCGCGCAGCTCGAGGACAAGCCCTTCGCGGGTGTCGACAACCCCCTGCGGTCCACGAAGCGCCCAGCGCAGAGGCAAAGCGTACGGGTGCAGTCGGCAGGAGACGATCTTCATGCCCGCTCGACCTCCGCCGGCCCGCAGCGCGCACGCGTCAGCGCTGAGCAGACCCGCGTCACAGCCACAGCCCCGCGCCAAGCAGTACCCCGAACACCACGTGCAGCCGAGCCGTGCCGACAAGGCTGAGATTGAGAGCTGAACCGCCTCGCGCGGCGATCGCCCTGAGCTCGCCGAGGGCGAGCGGCGCCGAGAGCAGCGGCAGGAGAGCGCCTGCGGCCGAGCTCGCGAGCGCCAGCGGGATCAGCAAGAGGTAGGCTGCAAGGATGAGCGCGGTATATTCGCGGCGCGTCGCGGCCTCACCGATACGAACCGCAAGCGTGCCCTTCCCGGCCCGCGTGTCCGAATCGATATCGCGCAGATTGTTGACGACGATCAGCGCCGTCACGAGGCAACCGATCGGGACGGACGCCAGAACCGCGACCATCCCGATCCCGGCTCCCTGCAACAGGACCGTGCCGAGCACAGCCACCACGCCGAAGAACAGAAACGCGAGCGGATCGCCCAGTCCGTACCAGGAAAGCGGCCGCGGTCCGGCGCTGTAGGCGAGCGCGCACACGGCCGCAGCGACCCCGATAGCGAGGATCGCCGGCCCACCGACAACGATCAGCCATGCTCCGCAGATCAGCGCGGCCGCGAGCGATGCCCGCGTCGCAGCCAGAACCGACCGTGGGGCCAGCAGCCCGGCCTGGGTCACACGGAGCGGCCCGAGTCGGTCCTCGTCATCGACGCCGCGGACAAAGTCGTAGTAGTCGTTGGCGAGATTCGAAGTAATCTGAAGGAACGAGGCGCAGAGCGCGGTCGCGAGCGCGGTCGCTGCGTCGACAGAGACCGATCGCGAAGCGACGGCCAGACCGACGAGCACAGGGATCACTCCCGCGCCGAGCGTTCGCGGTCGGATCGCCAGCAACCACGCCTGGCGCCGGGAGTAACTCTCAGGGCTGTTCATCACAAGACTTTCGCCGGGCGTCGGGTTCATTGTCGGCGACCGGCCCCTCGACCTCCGCAAAAAATCGTGCGAGCAGCGCGGCATACTCGTCCGGTGCTTCGAGGTGGACATGATGTCCGCAGTCGGCGACCGTTGCCCGTCTCGCGTCGGGCAATGCAGCGCTCATGGCCCGTGCCAGCGCCGTGAACTTGGTATCGCTCGCGCCGGTAATCAGCAGCACCGGGCACTCGATCATCGCAACGGAATCGCCGAGCCACGGCATCGTACCAGTGCCCATGCCGCGAAGGCTTGCAGCGAGACCTGCGGCGCTGCCGCTCATGCGCATCGCGCGATGGGCAGCACGCGTCGAGTCGGTCAGAGCCCGAACGGGTTGGATGACCGGCGTCTGTTCCCAGCGATCGACAAACCGCTCGAGCCCCTCTTCCTCGGCCAGAACCGCAAGCCGCTCATCGGCATCCCGTCGCTGAGATCGCTCCGCCTCGGTCTCCAGACCCGGCGACGCGCTCTCCAGTACGAGGGCCGCGACGCGCTCCGGTCTCGTCACCGCGTAATACAGCGCGAGCCGCCCGCCCATCGAATATCCGATGACGGTCGCGGCGCTGACCGAACACGCCTCGAGGACGGCGTCGAGGGCTGAGGCCGTGGATTCGAACGTGCAGCCTTCCGGCGCACAACTGCTCTGCCCGTGCCCCGGAAGATCGGGGGCTATGATCCGCCGCTGCTCACCGAAACGGTCAGCGGTCGCGCTCCATGTCGCATGCGTCCCCGCGAAACCGTGCAGCAGCAGGAGTGCGGGCCGCTGCCGTTCGGAACCAGTCACGATGCTGTAAGCGATTCCCCGTTCGCGGGCCTGGCAGCCCCACGTCGGCGGCCCTCCCGGCGGCTCCGCGCTCAAGCCGCGGCCTCCAGAAGTTCACCGAGCCGCGAGAGCGCTATCCGCACGATCTCCCGAGATCGCTTCACGTTCGCTTCACGGTCGGTCGGGACGACGATGATCTGCGCTGCCGGATTCTGACGCCAGCGAGCGATCGCCTCGGCAAGCTGTGCGCGCGAGCCGACCGTCTCGCGGCGCAGGTTCGCCGACGCGCCTGCGGCCGCGACGTCCAGTCCGTGTGGCGTGGCGAACAGACGTTCGAAACTTTCGCCGAGCTCCGACTGCGGAAGATAGTTGAAGATCCCCCCGCCGTCGTTGTCCGGGACGATCATCAGCAAGGGGATCCGATGCCGCGAGGCGATCTGCAGCCCGCCGAGGTCATGCAGAAAACTCAGATCTCCAAGGTAAGCGATCGCAGGTGCGGCGGTCGCGAGACAGGCTCCGAGCGCGCTCGAGAGAACACCGTCAATGCCGTTGGCACCGCGGTTGGCCGCCACCCGAAGGGGTTTGTCCACACAGCCGGTGAACGTGTCGAGGTCGCGGACCGGCATCGAATTACCGACCCAGCACACTCCATCGCCCGGCAAGGCCGCGACAATCTCGCGCGGCAGGATTCCTTCAAACAGAATCGTTCCGGCAGCCGCCCCCTCCCCTTCGCAATCGCGGTCCAGCTCGCTCTCGATCGCCCGTCGCACCGTCGTAGAAGCCTCGGCCCAGGCCACCGCCCAGTCCTGCGCGTTCAGCGCCGCGCTGTCCGTGCGCGCGCGAGCCGTCACGACCGCGGCTTCGAGCGCGGCCGCGGCGTCTGCTGTCTCCGCGATGAGTATCTCGTCGGCCAGGTGGTCCGGATCCGGCCAGGTACCGGGTGACGCGACGAGCAGATGACGGCCGCCGCCGGAGGCCATGTAACGTTGCAGTGGTTTCGATGTCGGTAACGCGCCGAAGCGCAGGGTCGTCGAAGCCGCGAAGCGGGCGGCGAACGCCTCGGATCGCAGCAGCACATCATAGGCATCGACGATGAGCCCGTCACTGCCGTGCGTTCCGTAGCGCAGGCCGGACAGGGGGTCGGCCAGCAGCGGCCAGCCCAGCTCGCGAGCGAGAGAGAAAATCGCCTCGGCATCGTCGGTCGTGGAGATCCCTCCCGACGCGGGGCCACAGACGATCAGCCCGCGCTCCTCCCGGGCAAGCGCCGCGCCGAGCTCTGCGAGATCGGTCGGGTCGAGCCTGGGGTTCGCCGAATGAACCGACGGTGTCCTCGCTGACCGCGGTGACTCAGCGTCATCCGCGCAGTCGGCGCTCGCCGTGTCGCCTGACGTCGGCAGCAAGGGTTCGCGAAATGGCGCGTTGAGGTGGACCGGACCGGCGTGTGCTGCGGTCGAGATCGCGACCGCCCGGGCACCGACCGCTGCGAAGTGGTCGACAAGCGATGCGCCGGCTTCGGGCACCGGGAGTTCGAAGGACCAGCGTGTATGAGGGCCGAGCAAACCCGGTTGACGGATGGTCTGCGCTGCGCCGAAGTCTCGGGCCTCTGGCGGCCGGTCGGCGCTGATGTAGATGACAGGGGCTCGCGAAAGATCGGCCTCGGCGACCGACGGCATATAATTGGCTACCGCGGTGCCGGACGTACACACGACCGCGACCGGCGATGAGGATGCTCTGGCCAGTCCGATCGCGAAGAAGCCCGCAGACCGTTCATCGGTAACGATACGCAGATCGAGTCCGGCGCAGTCCTGCGCTGCGAGCACAAGAGGTGTCGAGCGCGAACCCGGAGACGCGACAACCCAGCGAACGCCCTCGGCCGCCAGTGCCCGGAACAGCGACGCGGCGCAGAGCGCGTTTGCTTCACCCGTCCCGCCCTGCGCTTCTGCCGCCGGGACGCTGCCGGCTCCGCCCGTCGCAGAGACTGCACGCGGGCGTGTCACCCCTCGGCCTCTACCGGGATCAAAGTCTCCGCTGCACCACCGGGAACCGCAGTGGCCGGTCGCCGCCGCGCAATGTTCCGAACCGGCTGCCGATCCTCGCGCGTTTCGCCGAACGCCGCGGCCATCGCCATCATCTTGATTTCGGTCTCGGCAAACTCCGCCGCCGGATCCGACCCGTCGACGATCCCGGCCCCCGCCCAGACCGTAGCCTGCGAACCATCGATCAATGCCGAGCGCAGCGCGACTGCAAAGCGCCCGTCGCCGCCTTCCCCCAGCCAGCCGACGGCGCCGGTGTACCATCCACGGTCCGCCTCGTTGGATTCGAGAACTTCGAAAGCGACCTCCTGCGGTGAACCGCAGACCGCGGGAGTCGGATGCAGCATGGCCGCGAGCCCGAGCGCGCTGGTCGGCACGCTGAGGACCCCGCGAATCGGCGTGTGCAGGTGGAAAGCCTCCGGCAGCGCCATGACGCGGGGGTTGTCGGCGATCTCGAGCCGCTCCGTGACCGGCTCGAGCGTCTGCGCGATCGCGCGGGTGACAGTGCCCTGTTCGCGACGGTCCTTCATCGAGTCGACCAGCCGGGCTGCGCGCCGCGCGTCGTCTTCATGGGTCTGGCCGCGTGCCGATGTCCCGGCGAGCGCCTCGGTTTCGACGCTGTCGCCGTGTCGAGCCACCAGCAGCTCGGGTGAAGAGCCTATGAAGTCGGTCTCGCCCGCGCGGATCCAGAACGTGTAACAACCCGGCCGCGCACGGCGCAGCCGGTCGATCACACGGAGAATCGAATCGGTAGAGCTCTCCGAGACAAGGGTCCTCGAACGCGAGAGTACGACCTTCTCGGCGACGCCCTGCTCGATCATCGAGAGGACCTCGTTCACTCGTGACCGCCACCGTTCATGTTCATCTCGATCGGCTCCGCAGCCGCCGTCCCGATCGGCCGCGCCTCCTGTCTGAACTGGCCGAGCCGCCTGAACCGCCTGCGATGCATGCTCGGCATGCTCGGCATGCTCGGCCTGTTCGGCATGCTCAGCATGCTCGCCGGCCGCCGCTTCGCAGGCTGTGGTCGTGGCCCGGTGCGCGCGCCCATCGGCGATCGTCCAGAGTGTCGATGGCAGAAACAGCCAGCAGCACGGGAACTCCCTCCACGCGCGCCCCGACGGCGGATCCGAGCCGAAACCGAACCCGCCGACAAAACGGGGAGCGCCATTCCGGTCTGCGTCATCGCCGTATTCGATCTCGATGTTTGCCAGTGTCGCGAGCGCTTCGCGATTCGCTTCCTCGAACCGATCTCCGCCCTCGGTCCGCACATCGTGGGCACAACCGATACCGAGCATCGCCTCGCCATGCTCCGGATGTTCCCAGTAGAACAGCGTCTGATCCGGGTCCGCTTCCGCGGCCACAAGGAGAAGGTCCGGCAGCGTGTCCGCCCCTGCCTGGCCTGCCTGGCCTGCCTGGCCGGGCTGCGACGGCTGAGGCTGACCGGTCCGACCGGTCGGAGCGATCGCCTCGACGCGGCAATGATGCAGGCAATCGCTCACGACAGCGGCTCTCCGCTGCGAACCGCGGTAACGAGCTGCGCGGCGCCCACGGCGAAGTTCCGTTTCCGGATCTGTTCGAAACCGGCCTGTTCGAGCATCGAGGCGAACTCGCTGTCTGTCGGCAGGTAGACGAGTGAGTCTGCGAGGTACGAGTAGGCGTAGCCGGTCGACATCAACCTGCCCAGCGCAGGCACGACGCGGCCGAAATACATATCGAACGCGGCGCGAAGCGGCGCCGCACGGGGCACATCCACCTCGAGGACCGCGAGCGTGCCGCCCGGGCGTATCACCCGCGCGACCTCGGCTATCACCCCGGGGATCGACGCGAAGTTGCGCAGCGCGAACCCTGAGATCGCTGCCGCGCATGAGGCATCGGCGAGCGGCAGGGCTGCCGCGTCGGCCCGCAGAAAGGTGAACTGCGGCATCCGCTCCATCGCCCGGCCGAGCATTCCGGCCGAGACATCAACGCCCACAACGGTGGCACCGGTCACTGCCGTGTCCTCGCACAGGTCGCCGGTCCCGCAGCCGAGGTCGACGACGACGTCGCCCTCCGTCACGCCCAGCATGGCCACCGCCTCACGGCGCCACGCGCGGTCGAGTCCGAATGTCATCAGGCGGTTCATGAAGTCGTAGCGCGGAGCGATGCCATCGAACATCCGCTCGACGAATCGCTGTTTCTCCGTGCTCTCAGGTAGGGACATTGCCATATCGTTCTCCGAAAAGTCTCTTCAGTTTCGTGGTCAGAAGCGCACGCCGACGCGGTTGCGCGAGGTGGCCTCGAGCGCCGCCTCGAGCTCGCGCTTGGTTCCGCTGCGCTTGAGCCGACGCAGAGCCCGGTTCACGAGCACACGTTGGAAGTGATGGGCAACCAGCGCGGTCACAACCGGCAGCAGGTCGCGGAAGGCATCTGCGACCGCATCGCTGCCCGCCTCCGAATCTTCGTCGCCAGAAGTTTTGATGGGTTTGCGAACGCTCTGGTCGAACAGCTCGATGGCACCGTCGACGGTCTTGCGTACCGCCCGGTCGTGTTTGACGGCGAGTGTGATCAGACGACCGATCGGGAAACCGTAGCGCAGCAGACGCGCCGCGCCGGCAGCCACACGCACGTCGGATTCGGTGAACGACGAACCGTCTCCCGCGCCAACCTCGCCCTCAGCCAGACCTGCCCGCTCTACCGCGGCGAGGACCGCGCGCGGGACCTGAGCGCGCTCGGCCAGTTCTTCCGCGTCGAAGCGGGCCTCACCGGTCTCGCGCTCGATGGCGGCCAGCAGTCGCCGGTCCGACTCGCTCGCGTCACCGGCTTCGAGGAGCGCTGAGATCGCCTTCAGCGAGAAACCACGGGCCGCAAGCGTGCGGATGCGCTCGAGCCGTTCCCGGTGTGTATCGTAGTAAACGGCCCTCCGACCCCGCTTTTCGGGGGGGTGAAGGAGGCCCTGGGACTGATAGTAGCGGACCGTATCCACGCTCAGCCCGGTCTGACCGGCGAGCCCTGAAACATCCCACTCCATGATTGATAACTCTTAGAGTAATCACTCATAGAGTTCAAACGTCAGCGGCCCTGCAGGGCTCGTTTCCGGACCGCAATCGGCCTGATTCGAGGGCGACTGCCGGTGTTTTCGGCCCCGCTCAGGGCCCCCTACTTCCGAGCGGACGTTTTTTTCCGGACGGTCTTCTTCTTGCGCTTCGGGGGGGCCGCCGGCTTGACCACGAGCACCGGACACGGAGCGTGGCGGATGACCTGCTCGGCTACGCTGCCCAGGACCATGCGGCCGACTCCTTTGCGGCCGTGGGTCGCGACCACGACAACGCTCGCACCGATCTCCTCGGCGACATCGGCGATGACCTCGTGAGTAACGCCGCGACGCACCACTGCATCGACCCGCGGGACCTTCTTCAGATGACTTCGGACCCACTTCTCGAGCTCCTCGCGAGCGCTTTTCTCTATCGCGAGGTCGATGTCGGCCATGCTGACCGGCGGCACGAACTCCGCGTAGGCAAGCGACAAAGAGTGCGCGACATGGAGAACCGTGAGTCTGGCGTTTTGAGCATGCGCCAGGTGCGCCGCGTACTGAACCGCCGACATGGACTCCGATGACAGGTCCGTTGTCGCAAGGATATGTTTGAAACGCTTCATGCTCTCTCTCCTTCAGAAGAACCCTTTTTCGCCGTTGAGCCGATCAACACGGACTTGGCTATCGTCCGTCGTCCGTCGTCCGTCGAGGACCGATCGTCCATAAGTTGTGGCACATTGAGAGCCGTTAAATCCACATGATTTTATGCACCCGCGGCGCATGGTCGGCTACTGAAGCGCAGATGGGGCGAGCAGTCGTCGGTCGCCGAGAAACTCCAGCACCGCATCCCAGTTCTCATCCACCCCTCCCGGATTGCGCTCGGCGATCAGAGTCGATGAACCATGAACCCCACGCTCAGCCACGTAGTACGTCTTCCTGTCATGGGGAACAGCCGCTACGATCCGGCGCGCATCCTCGAGCTCGCGCCCGCTCCCCGCGGTGGCAAAAACCGCAACCCTGACCGAAGAGGCCCATCCGCGGACCGGCTGTCCCGGCCCGAAATACTCGCCCGGCGAAAATGCCAGGACTGCGTGAATTTCAGGGTGGTCTCTGGCCAGCCGGAAGACGAGCGAGGCCGAATAGCTGCTGCCCCAGACAAGGAGCGGGCCGCGCCAGCCTTCACTCACCGACCACCGGAGTGCCGCCTCGAGATCGGCGTAGGCGGTCTCGAAATCAGCGCTGCGCCCCAGCGCCAGGACGGTTCGGTTGTTGCGATCCCATCTGCGCCCCCCTGAGCGCTGGTCGACCGCGAGGCAGCTGTATCCGGCCCCGACGAGTCTGGGCGCGATCGTCCCGTACTCCGCAGCGTTCGATGCAGCCTGGTGGAACATCAGGATGAGCGGCCCGTCTTTCGCGGACTCCCGGTCGTCGCTGCCGGCCGCCTGCAACGCGGGGTACAGATCCGCGTAGACGCGCACGCCGTCTTTCGCCTCGAAATCGACGTGAACCACAGCGCCCGGCCTCGAAGTCGGATCGGCCGCGCAATCGCCGCGAATCGCGTGCAGCATCAGCAGGACGCCGACTGTCCATGCGAGTGCAAGCCTGCAGTTGTACTGTGCCCGGACGGAGGACATCGGTTCAGTCATAGTGCGGTCGTTGTTTCGTTAAGGTGAGTGGCCTCGCGCTTTTTTTTCGCGCACCTACTGAAAGCTGCTCACACCCGACCGGGGCAGAGACCTCGTACACCTTGAATATTGACACCTGATATCGATGGCACTGACATTGCTCAACAAACCCGCAGTGCAGTTCAGACTCAGGGGCAACCGCGGCTGCCGGAGACTCACCCGCGCCGACCTCCCCTGATCCAAAATCGATCCGGAGAGGATCCTCGGGCGGTTCTGTATAAGAAGCGCAGGCCTCCCTCCCTCAGGTCCTCGTAAGAGCGAGCCCTCCTCTCCGGGTCGCCCCCTGCCTCCACCTGGCACGACGTGGGCCACCTGGGGCCACGCCGCCTGCAGCATGCTGGATGAGCGGCAGGCCCGGGTATCAAGCGTCGGATCAGACAGACGCGGCTGCTCGTAACGCGTCCAGCATGACCGCCTCGAGGTAACGGCTTCCCGCACATTCGCCGATACGCAAAACGGGCACAGAATGGCCGTCATCAACCATGTCGGATTTCCCGCTGTGCGCCGGCGCACCCTCCGTCTCGCCTTCGGTCCGGTCGATCGCTGCGGGGCTGCAGAGCACAATCACATCCGCTTCGAAGCGTCCGAGCTCCGGCCCGGCCTGGCCGTCAGAACCGACGCTGACAGCGCTGCCGTCGATCTTTGCGACGCTCGCGCCGCGCATCATCGGGACGCGTCGTTCCCGCAGCGCGGCAAGCAACTTCCACCGTCGAGGTGGAGACAGGCCGATCCCGAAGGTCTGCCCGCGCTCGACAACGGCGACCTCAGCGCCGGCCCGTGAAAGCGCATCCGCGAGCACCAGCCCCTCGAGCGCGCCGCCGACGAGGATCACCCGCCGCCACGGAAGTGCATCGCTGCCGCCTTCAACGTCTCGCAGCGCCATAGCGGCCTGATCGGCACCGATCACCGGCAGTCCGTTGTCAGGTTCGCCGAAGCCACGCACGTCATAGGGCGCTCCTGTCGCCTGCACGACAAGGTCCGGATCCAACGCGGCCACGCTCTCGGCATCGGCACGGAATCCGGTTCGTACATCGACACCCGCATCACGGATCGATCTGCGCAGGAAGTCGATCAGTTCCCCGTTGGGAGCGTGAAGCACAGCGCCGGCCCGCAGCGCTCCGCCCAGGCTCGAGGAGGCCTCCAGCAAAGTGACATCGTGACCGCGAACAGCGCTGACGCGAGCGAATTCCATTCCGGCGGGACCTCCACCGACAACGACGATACGGCGAGTGTCCACCGCAGGCTCGATCGCCAACTCGTGTTCACGTCCGGTAAGCGGGTTGGAGGCGCAGCGGTTCTGCTGGTTTAGAAAGATACGCCCGACGCACGTGTACCCATAGATACAGGGACGCACGGTGCCTGTGTCGCCGCGTGCGAGCTTCATGGGAAGCTCAGGATCCGCGAGCAGCTTGCGCCCCATCGCGATAAAATCGGCTCTGCCCGCCGCGAGGATCTCGTCCGCGCGCTCAGGCTTGATACGACCCACAGCGATAACCGGAACGCCAACCGAAGCTTTGACCTGCATCGCCAGTCCGACGAAGCCTTCGGGCCGATCGACAAGCGGTGCCTCCGTGAAAGCGGCACCGATCCCCGGGTCGGCATACGCGCTCACGTGCACGGCGTCGGCCCCGGCCGCTTCAGCCATGCTCGCGTTGACGCACGCCTGCTCCGGAGTAATCCCTTCTTCGATACGGAACTCGGCGCCATCGAGTCGGCACCACACGGGGAAGTCTTCGCCGGCCCGGCTCTTCACCGCGCGGATCACATCACACAGCAGTCGCGAACGGTTCTCGGCCGATCCGCCGTACTCGTCTTCGCGTCGGTTCGCGGCCGGCGACAGAAACGAAGCGATGATGTAGCCGTGGGCGGCATGCACCTCGACTCCATCGAACCCCGCACGTCGCGCGCGCAGCGCCGCGTCGGCGACCTGCTCGACGAGACCGTCGATCTCGCCGCGGGTCATCTCGTGAAAACCCGCCGCTGCACCGGGTACTGCCAGGAACGATGTGGCGCTCGCGAGCTCCTCGGGGCTCAAGTCGTCGTACAGGTCGATGCCTTTCATGGCCGGCGGCTTCGATGCGACCCACATCGGCCGCCCGGCCGCGATATCCTGCGTTGCCACCTTGCCCGCGTGCTGGAGTTGAACGGCGACCCGCGCTCCGTGCGCGTGCTGCCGCTGGACGAACCGCTCGAGACCGGGGAGGAAGCGGTCATCGGAGATGCCCACCTGGTTCGGGTTACAGGCGCCGACCGGGTGCGCGATCGCACCGACCCCGACGATCAGCAGGCCCGTCCCTCCGCGTGCACGCGCCTCGTAATAGGCAGTGATGCGTTCGCCCATCGTCCCGTCCGGCTCGGCGAGGTTCGAGCCCATCGGCGACATCGCGATACGATTGCGCGTCTCGAGCGTGCCGATTCGGCCAGGCGAGAGCAGATGATCAAAGGTAGACGCGGCGTCGTCCCCCTTCACCGGACTCAAGCTGCCGCTGCGCCGGTATCGACCGAGATCACGGAACCGTTGACCGAAGGCACGGCGTCGCTTGCCAGGAAGGCGATGGTCTCGGCGATCTCTCCGGGCTCGCTGAAACGCTCTACCAGCGAGAGCCTGTCGATCAGTTTCGTATCGGCATTCTTCGGCGGTGCGAATCCGGCGAGTATCGCCGTCTGCACCCCACCGGGCGCGACCGCGTTCACGCGCAGCCCCTGCTTGGCGTACTCGACCGCCATCGCCTTGGTCAGGCCGACGACTCCGAACTTCGACGCACAGTACGCCGCACAGTACGCCTGCCCCATCAAGCCGGCCGTTGCCGCGACGTTGACGATGTTCCCCGCCTCGGCCTTCAGAAGATACGGCAGCGCCGCACGACTGACATTGAATGCACCCGTGAGATTGACGCCGAGAACAAGCGCCCAGTGCTCGGGCGTCTCCTCGTGGGTGTGGACAAATCCGCCGACACCCGCCACGTTGCAGACCACATCGATGCCGCCGAAGCGCTCGGCGCAGTCGTCAACCGCCGCCGTCGTCGATGCGGCATCAGACACGTCACACGCGGTCGCTGCGGCCGTTCCGCCCGCAGCCTCGATCGCGCTGACCGTCTCGGCCAGCGCCTCTGCCTGAATGTCGGTGCACATGACGCGCGCGCCCTCGGCAGCGAATCGCTCGGCAGTTGCCCTGCCGATACCCGATGCCGCGCCGGTCACGAATACGACCCTGTCTTTGAAGCGTTGTTCCACTCTGGCCTCCCCGTGGTGTAAACACCCGAGTCCTACCGAATCGGCCCGGTAGAGCCAATGCCACAGGCCAATGCGACAGGAGACACCATGACGATTGCAGGAAGCAAGATCCTCGTGACCGGTGCGACGAGTCAGGTCGGGCTGCCGGTGGTTCGGGCGCTGGCCTCGGAGGGAACGAACGACGTCCACGGCCTGGCGCGGCTGAGAAAGACCGAAGACCGGGAGCGACTGGAGAAGATGGGAGTTGTTCCGCTTCCGGTCGATCTCGCGACAGACGACCTCGGTGCGGTCGCGGAGGACTACGACTACGTTATCCACCTTGCGATCGTGAAGAGCGGAAACTTCGACTACGACATGGCCGCGAATGTCGAAGGGCTCGGCCGCCTGATGCATCGCTGCCGCAACGCACGCGCTTTTCTGCACGGGTCTTCCGCGGCTGTTTACGACTACACGGGCAGCGACGCGATCCGTGAAGACGCCCCGCTCGGCGACAATCACCGGTCGCTGTTCCCGACTTACAGTATCTGCAAGATCGCCGCCGAGAGCATGGCCCGCTTCGCGGCACTTCAATGGCAGTTGCCGACGATCATCGCGCGTTTCAGCGTTCCGTACGGCGACGCGGGCGGATGGCCGAGTTTTCATCTGGCGATGATGCAGGCGGGAATGGCCATCCCCGTCCATCCCGACCGGCCCAACCATTACAACCTGCTTCATGAAGACGACTACATCGCACAGCTGCCTTCCCTTCTGAACGCCGCCGCTGTCCCCGCCGTAACGATCAACTGGGGTGGCGAACGCGCGAGCCTCGAGGAGTGGTGCACGTATCTCGGAGAGCTGGCCGGTCTCGAGGCTCGCTTCGAGGAAACCACGAACACCATCCCTCCGCTTCCGGTCGATACCGGGCGCATGCGAGAGATTACCGGCGAATGCACTGTCGGCTGGCGCGAGGGGATGCGTCGAATCGTGGCCCACGCCAGCGGCGAGAGCGGCGCGAGTAGCGAGAGTAGCGAGACGGCCTGATCATGCGATCGCCTGAAACGCAGTCAGAGGAGGCGTCGATGGACCGACAGAAACAATGGAGCGCACCACGCCGCCGCCTGCGCGAAATGGTATGCAGCCGTGACGGCAGAATTCTTGTCGCCGTCGGTGTCGGCAGCGGCATCGAGGCGCGGCTGCTGCACCACGCGCTGAGCGACCTCGACGAGAGCGGCCGCATACCCGACTATGTGGGCGGGTTCATCGTGTTCGTCTCCGGCTACCTGTGCGCTGCGGCTCACGGCGTACCCGATCTCGGCTACATCCTGCGCTCGGAGATCGTACGACAGACCGATACGATCGAGCAGGCGTCGTGGCTGGCCGCGCTTGATCGCGGCAACCGGCCCTACCCGCTCGGCGTCGACATCGATACCGGTTACGGCAACGAACCCTCCGCCGTCGTTCTGACCGTCCGCCAGGCCCACAAACAGGGCGCCGCGTATGTACAGATCGAGGATCAATACGCGATCAACAAAAGCTGCGGCCACATGGAGGGCTCACGCGGCGCGGGAAAATCGGTCTGCGATCTCGACGAGATGATGAGTTGCAGACTTCTGCCGGCGCTCAGCTACGCTCGCGAACAGGACGACCTTTTGATCGCGGCGCGGACCGACGCCCGCGGAGCGCTCGGGCTCGACGAAGCTCTGCGCCGGGCAGCTGCGTTCGCGGAGTCCGGCGCCGACATGGTTTTCGTAGAGGCGCCGAAAGGATCTGCTGAGCTCGAGCGTGTCGCACAAGAGCTCAGCGGCTGTGGAGCGCTGAACACCGCGAACATGGTCGAGGGCAGCGGTCATACTCCGTTCTACTCCCCGCGCGAGCTGCACGAGATGGGCTTCGACATCGCGCTTTACCCCGTCGGCGCGTTCCTCGCTGCGCAACACTCCGCATCCCGCTACTTCGCGACGTTGTTCGAGGCTCGCTCGGGTCCGCATCCGGACATCCCCGATCAATGGTTCGACCGGGTGAGCGCGCTGGTCGGCCGCGATCAGGGGACAGCCTGGAACTCACTGTTCGACGACACCCCTGTCAGCACGGCAGGGAAAGACGAAAAAAAATAGCGCCGCTGCCGACCCACCGCCCGACCGCTGGAGTGCCAACCGCCCCGGAAGTGGGGCCACGGGCCGATTCGGATGTGCATTAGTGCGCAGAACTGGTCCCTGAACCCCGCTGCACGCGAGATCATCCGCAGCGCGGCCGTAGCGACCGCAGGTTGCGCACGATTGTCTGTGGAACCAACGGCCTCGACTCGGTAAGACGGCTGTGGAGTCACGCGATTCGTCGCGAGCGCGACCGCCGGAATGACGATGACGAGCAGATCCACGACCGAAGCCGGGCACCGTTCTTCGCTGCTGCCTGCAGCGCTGACGGGCGCATCGCGATCCGCTACCGGCGCACGCGTGATTGCGCGAGCGGAAGGCGCCCGCCTGTTCGACACCGACAATCGTGCATACATCGACTACAGCCTCGGCTCGGGGACACTCCTGCTCGGTCACGCGCATCCCGAGGTCAGCCGCGCGATCGGCGAACAGAGTAATCGTGGAACGAGCTATCGCTTTGTCGATGAAGTGGCGATCGCGCTTGCCGAGAGACTCGCCACATCCGTCCCGTGTGTAGAGCACGTCGCTCTCACCGGTTCGGGCAGTGACGCCGTCGCCCTGGCGATGCGCCTGGCGAGAGCCCATCACCGCCGCGACGGCATCCTCAAGTTCGAAGGGGCGTCGCACGGCAGCAGTGACTACGGGCTGATGAGCAACCACCTGTCCTATGTGGTCGGTGACTACCCGCGGCCGGTCCCGAACTCGGCAGGCATCCCGCGCGCGGTCGAGGACTGCGTGATGGTCGCGCCGTTCAACGACGCCGAGACCACGGCGCGGCTGATCGAGCAGCGACACGAGGAGCTCGCCGCGGTACTCGTCGAGCCCGTGCAACGCGCGATCAGCCCGGCGCCGGGGTTTCTCGAAGAGCTGCGGCGGATGACCACGCGTCACGACCTGCTGCTGATCTTCGATGAGTCGACGACGGGCTTTCGCGCCGGTCCCGGTGGAGCCCAGGACGTCTACGGCGTCGTCCCGGACCTGTGCGTGCTCGGGCCGAGCATATCGGGGGGCCTCTCGCTCGGCATCGTCGGCGGACGCACGGACATACTCGAGCTGGTCAACCCGGCACGCTACGGGCACGGAGACTACGTCTTTCAGCCTGCCTCGTGCAGCGCATCGGCGCCGGCGTGTGCCGCGGCGCTGGCGACGCTCGACGTGCTCGACCATACCGACGCGCGCTCGAAGATCCGCGCCTCCGGCGAGCGCCTCGTCGAGGGGATCCGGTCCGCCTGTCTGGATCGCGGAATCGATATCCAGGTCGCCGGCGAGCACGGCGTGATCGGCATCTGGTTCTGCCCCGATGAGGTCTCGAACTTTCAGTCCGCGCTGCTCGCCGACAGTGCCCTGGCCGAACGCCTGAGCGACCAACTGCTCGAGCACGGAGTGATCTTCGACAACGACCTGTTGTTCGTATCAGCGGCCCACGCAGATGCGGAACTCGACGCGACGCTCAACGCCGTAACGAAAGTCGCCGACGCGATCGCCCGGGCCTGACCGAGCCACGCGCGCGCGGACCTCAGCGAACCGACGTCAGCCGCTCCAGAGCGGCGAGAGCCTCCGCCGGATCCAGACCGACGAGGATTCCGCGCAGGCCTACCGCCTCGGCGGCGCGGATATTCCCCTCATGGTCGTCAAGGAAGATGGCGCGGGCCGGCTCAATACCGCCGAGCTCGCGCAGTGTATGGTGGAAGATCTCCGGATTCGGCTTGCGCATTCCGACCGCGCTCGAGTCGACGATCGCATCGAACATCTCGTCGAAAGGCAACATTGTCAGCCACGCATCACGAAATTCACGAGCGTTGTTGGTCACGATCGCGGTACGGTATCCGTCAGCCCGCAGACGATGAACGGATTGCACGACTTCCTCTCGCGGGCCGCCGCCGGCCGCGAGCAGCGCGAGCATGCGATACGGATCGCTGTCGATCCCCTCGCGCCGACCCAGCTCGATGATCTCATTCCGTGCATCCTCGAGCGGCAGCTCGCCGCGCTCGAGCCGGTGCCACGGGTGATCGGTGTCTTCGTGATACGGACCGAAGACGATCTCGAGCATTTGCTCCGGATCGGTACCGAGCTCGTCTCCCACCCGCATCACGGCCTCGAACGGTGAGTCGGTGAACACGCCGCCGAGATCGTACAGGACCGCGTCGTATGAGCGTTGATCCGTCATGGTGTCAGCCGCAGCTCGATCGCTCAGGCCGCGCGCATGCGCGCTGCGGTATCAACACCGCTGAACAGGACCCGCTTCACGCGACTGCGATCGACCGTAACGCGCTCCGACGATCCCTTGCGCCAGAGCGCGACCACGGTCGGCGTGACGTTGGAGACGTAGCCCTCGACGAGCTCGCCGCCATCGAGCTCGAGGCTGACGTCGCCTCTGTACTCGAAAGCATCGTTCAGAACCCGGTCGTCCGCGACCAGCGTCTGCCCCTGCAGTGAATCGTCCTGATCGAAGGAGATCGCCGTGCCCGAGAGCGGCGCCGTCGCCGACGGAGCCGGAATCTTCGCACCGAACAGGACCGCACGCGCCATACGCGCCAGCCCTCGCAGCGAGGAGAACGCATCGTTGACCGCGCTGGCCTCGAAGCCGCTGTGAACCAGGCAGTCGCGGCAACGGGGATTGCCACTGGCGTGACCGTAGCGATCCCACTCGGTCTCCTCGACCAGCTCCTGGAAGCTGTCGGCGTAGCCCTCCTGCAACAGATAACAGGGCTTCTGCCACCCGAAGACGCTGTAGGTCGGATTGCCCCACGGCGTGCAGTCGTAGTCGACCGCTCCCGTGAGGAACTCGAGGAACAACGGGCTCTGGTTGAAACGCCAGCCCTTGCGTCGATCGGTCGAGAGAATCCGGCGGAACAGGTTGCGGGTACGGTCGCGCCCGAGGAAGTGCCCGCGGTCGGGAGCCGCCTCATAGGCATAGCCGGGCGAGATCATCATCCCCTCGACGCCGAGCTGCATCATCGAATCGAAAAAGTCGCGTGTGCGACCCGGATCGGCCCCCTCGAACAGCGTGGTGTTGGTGGTCACGCGGAAGCCGCGGGTGAGCGCCTTTTCGATCGCCGCGTAGGCCTTCGCATACGTGCCTTCGCGGCAGACCGCTTCGTCATGCTCGGCCTCGAGCCCGTCCATGTGAACGCTGAAGCTCAGATACTTGCTCGGCTCGAACAGGTCGAGCTTCTCCTCGAGCAGCAGGCCGTTGGTGCACAGGTAGACGTACTTCTTGCGCTCAACGAGGCCACGCACGATGCGATCGATCTCGGGGTGCAGCAGCGGCTCGCCACCGGGCAGGCTGACGACCGGTGCAGGGCACTCGTCGACAGCCTTCATGCACTCTTCGTACGACAGCTGCGATTTCAGGATATTCGAGGGGTACTGGATCTTGCCGCAGCCGGCACACGCCAGGTTGCAGCGATACAGCGGCTCGAGCATCAGCACGAGCGGGTAACGGCGATTGCCGCGCAGCTTCTGGCCCAGCACGTAGCTGGTGACGGTATACATCTGAGAAACAGGTACGGGCACTTCTTTCCTCCTGCCTAGACGGCGGGCTCCGCCGATGCCTCGGCCGGAACCGTTCGATTCGTCATGCGCAGACGCGCACCCGCGCCCTGCTGCATCGCCCATTCGGGCAGTATACTCACGGCGCGCGACAACACCGCCAACGCTCGCGCGCCACGCGACAAAGTCGCCGGCGAAGCGATCTCGTGTCCGGGCGCATCGACAATCACTCGCAGGCACGCCATCGGACGTTGCACGGGGCCTGCCATGCATCCTTGTGCGAGCCAGTACGATTCCATATCCACTGCCATAACGCCGCGCTGTCGCAGCGACTCTCGCTCGGCTCCGCGGACGATGTGATCCACGCCCGCGATCGCGCCGCGGTGGACGCGAAGTCCGAGCGCCTCGAGCGGGCCGACCAGCGGGTCCGCCTGCAGGGCGATGCAGCCACCGTCCGGCCCTCGCAGCTCGGAAGCGACCACTACGTCGCCGGGCACAACGGCCGCATCGGCGGACCCGGCGAGGCCGGCGATCGCGATGGCTTCGGCACGCATCGAGCGCAGACGCAGCGCTGCCTTGCGCGCGCGACCGGCCCGCATCCCCGTGCGGACGACCTCGATGCCGGCACCGTGTTCGACCGACCGCAGCCCGCGCCCCACGGCCCAGGCCTCGATCGCCATCGGTGCGGCGATCACCAGAGGTGCCACGCTGTGTTCAAGCCGTCGCGGCATCAGGCTCCCTGATCTTCCTGACGGGCGTGCCCGGCGTGCGCGGCGTGGACGCCATGAAGGGTCGGTCGCCGCAGATACCGCCCGAGAGCCATGATCGGGAACACCTGCCGGTACAGGTGATATCGAAGGTAAAAGTCACGAGGGAAGCCGGTGCCGGTAAACTCGGCCTCATCCCAACCGCCGTCATCGCGCTGATTCTCACAGAGCCAGCGGACACCGCGCTCGATCGCTTCCGTTCGGGTCTCGCCGGCCGCAGCGATCAGGGCGAGCAAGGCCCACGCCGTCTGCGAAGGCGTCGAGTTCCCGCGTCCGCGCCACTGCTCACCTTCGGCGCCGCGATCGTACGAGCGCGGATCCTCGCCCCAACCCCCGTCGTGGTTCTGATGCGCCTCGAGCCACTCGACCGCACGACGGATCGGACGTCCATCGGCCGGCGTGCCTGCACGAATCAGCGCCGGCACGACCGCGCCGGTGCCATAGACATGGTTGACGCCCCACCGACCGAACCACGACCCGTCGGTTTCCTGGTGGTCGAGAAGCCACTCGACCGCGCGCTGCGTGCGACGGTCCGAGGCCATCCCCTCGCCTGCCAGCATCTCGACGACGTGAGCCGTGACGTCGGCGCTCGGCGGGTCGGTGACTTCACCGAAGTCGCAGAACGGGAGCTGCGCGCACAGCGCGCTGGTGTTGTCGACGTCGAACGCCGCCCAGCCGCCGTCGCGGCACTGCATCCCGAACGTCCAGTTGATCGCGCGCCGCACAGCCGCCTCGACCGCGGCAGCGGTCTCCGGGTCTTTCGACAGCCCGGACCCGCGCAACGCCATGATGACCTCGGCCGTGTCGTCCAGATCAGGGTAGTTGTCGTTCTCGAACTCGAACGCCCAGCCTCCGGGCTCGAGATCGGGGCGGCTGACCGCCCAGTCGCCGGGGACCCTGACCTCTTCAGCAAGCAGCCATCGCGCGGCGCGCTCCAGCGACTCGGTGCCCTTGGCTTCGTACCTGCCGGACGATGCGCCGGCCTCGTTGAGCGCGAAGCCTGCCAGGCCGGTATCCCATACCGGCGACTGACACGCTTCGAACCGGCGCGTGTCGCCGTCATTGATCGCGAAGGTCTCCAGGTTGTCGAGCCCCTTCTTGATGACCGGGTGATCCATCGGATAGCCGAGCAGATGGAGCGCCATGATCGAGTACACCCACGGCGGCTGGATACCGCCCCAGCAGCCGTCGGCTTCCTGCCGCTTGACGATCCACTCCGCCGCCACTCGCCGCGCGTGTCGCCGCAGAATCGGGATCGGGAATTTTTCGTACACGTGCAACGCCCGATCGAGCAGGTGAAAACGACCCGCCCAGTCGCGCAGTGAGCCCGGCTCGCGCGGAGGCTTGCCCGCGTCAAGTTCCGTGAGGTCGAAGCCCAGCGACCGCGAAGGCCGGAACGACGCGACGACCGTGAGCGGGACGATCGTCTGACGCGCCCATGATGCGAATGAATAGATGTTCAGCGGGAAGCGCGGGGGCAGGAGAATCACCTCGGGCGGAAGGGCCGGCAGGTCGTCCCATGACCACTGGCCGACGAGGGCCATCCAGATCCGCGTGAACACCCGCGAGCGCCCCAGCCCGCCCATCTCACGAACGCGGCGGGCGGCGCGTTGCATGTGGTCGGCGTCAGCCGGATCGCCCGCCATCCTCAAGGCCACGTAGGCCTCGATGGTCGCCGAAAGATCGGACGGGCCGCCGTGGTAGATGTTCCATGTACCGTCCTCGAGCTGGCCTGAGCGTATCCAGGCCGCGGTGCGGGAGGTGATGCGTTTATCGCTGATGCCGAGGAAGTGCCGCAGCAGCAGATCTTCGGCTTCCATGGTCACATTGGTCTCGAGCTCCGCCTTCCACCAGCCAGCCTCGCTCTGCTGATCGATCAGATAATCGACCGCCCGGTCGAGCACCGTATCCGCAGCCGCGCTGATGTCCGCAGTCGCCGATGTGGCTTCGTCGGGACGCTTCGCGCCGGCAGCCGCCGGGCTCTGTTCCATTGCCGGTAATGTCGCACTCATTGCTCCCGAAACTCCTTCGTTCTCTCAGGCGGCCCGTGCGGACCGCTCGCGGCTCACAGCGGCGCCCGAGCGCAGCTCGCGGACAGCGGCGCGCGCAGCCGCGATGCCGCTGCGGACTGCGCCCTCCATCGTCGCCGGCCATCCGGTGTCGGTCCAGGCACCGGCCAGGTACAACCCGGGCAGGCGCGTGAGCGTGCCGGGTCTGAGGCGGCGGGTCCCCGGGGATTGTCTGAAGGTCGCCCGCGGCTCACGGGTGACATGGAACGCCTCGATGCGCGCACTGCGTGCCGCGGGAAAGACCCTCTCGAGCTCCGGGACAAAACGAGCCCTGAGTTCTTCGCGCGAGAGCGAAAGCAGCTCGTCCGCCGCAGATAGCGAAACCGCCAGGCACTGTCCTTTCTGCAGCCCCGAGCTGTCAGTGCGGTCGAAGACGAATTGCAGAGGCGAGTCGATGGTTGCGGTAAACGGCTCGTCGATCACCGGACGGTCGACGACGATGTGCAGATTGACGATCGCCGAGGTGGCGAGCGCCTCGAGCGCGGCAGCGTCGACGCCTGCCGTAGCGGGAAGGATCTTCGCGGCGGTCTGATGCGGCGACGCCACGATCACAGCGTCACAATCGAGTTCCCCGTCCTCGAGGTGAACACGAAACGCGCCGGCGCTCGGCTCCGAGATGGCGCGAACCGGAGTGTTGCGCAGCACCCGGGCGCCGAGGCTATCGAGTTCAGCTTCGACCGGTATCGCGTGGAGTTGCTGGAGCGGAATACGCGACCAGCCGATGTCGGCAGCGCCGGCCGACTCGAGCAGACCGGTCTTGTAGACCTTCGCCGCCAGCGAGAGCGAGACGTCATCGCACGGGGCATTCAGCGTCGCGATCACATACAGATCCCAGAAGGCGCGGATCGCTTCGTTCGACTGCCCGTGCGCGCGCAGGAAATCACCGAAGGCGATCGAATCGATCGAGTCGTCGTCGAGGTCGAGCGCGTCGATCGCCCGCGCGGCCAGGCCGGCGCGCACGCGCTCGACGGGACCGAGGAAGGGAAACGTGAGCAGTGAACCCGCAAGGTGCAGCGGCGCCGGCAGGCCGTTGCGCGCCAGCCGCGCGCGCCGGCCATCCGGCGAGGCGATCGGGACGCTCAGCCGCGGCTGAAGCTCGGTGCGGTCGGTAACGCCCAGCCTCTCGAGGAAGGCGATGTAGCTCGTGCAGCAACGCATGAAGACGTGTTGCCCGTTGTCCAGGTGCAGTCCGTCGCGCTCGAGCGACCAGGTCGCGCCTCCGAGTCTGGGCCGCGCCTCGAGCAGCGTGACGTCCATCCCCTCGTCAGCGAGGTCAAGGGCGCAGCTCATTCCGGCGAGCCCGCCGCCGATGACGATGACATGGGATCGACTCACGCGGCACTCCCGGGCAACGCCGTCGAAGCGCGCCTGCTGCCTCGCGGTCGTGAAGATGAGAACATCGCCGCGATCATCAGCCGTAACCAGCTCGATACAATGTGCCGTCGTGCGGGGCCGGCCTGATTCGCAAGCACGTCGTAATCGCACCGCTCGATCGCACGCGCGGTCGCCAACCCGCCCGCGACATAGCCGGCAACCGCGATTCGGGCTGCGCCATGCAGTCGGGAAACGAGCACCGAACCGGAGGCGAGGAGTTCCCGGGCACGGCCGACCTGGAAACGGATCACCTCGCGAAGCTGCTTCGACGCCGTCGGCGCACTCAGCGTCGCAGGGTCACACCCGAAACGCGCCAGGTCGTCGGCGGGCAGGTAGATCCGGCCGTTGCCGAGATCCTCGGCCACGTCCTGACAGTGCTCGAGAAGTTGCAGCGCGCTGCAGACATCGTCCGAAAGCGGTTCGGTCTGCGCGTTCGCGCATCCGAAGACCTCGAGCACCAGCCTGCCGACCGGTTCTGCCGAAAGCCGGCAGTAGTCTCTCAGCTCCTCCCAGCTCGCGTAACGGGTGACGAGCTGATCGCGCCGATTGGCCTCGATCAGTCCCGCGAAGTGGGCACGGCTCAGCCCGTGGGTGGCGATGACGCCCTGGAGTCGGATGAAGGTCGCGTGGGCCGGGTGGGCCCCTCGGGCCGGCCGGGCCGAATCCGCCGAATCGACCGGATCGGCCTGCATGGCGAGATCGAGTTCCGCCTCGAGCGCGTCAAGAGCCGACAGAATCTCATCCGCGCCGCTGCCGGGCCGGTCTCCGGTCTCATCGACAAGACGCGCATAGGCGTAGATCGCAGCCAGCGCATCACGCGCGCCGGCGGGAAGCACTCGAAGCGCAACCGGGAAGTTCTCCCCGGCAGCGCGTGACGACATCTCGTCATCACGCAGCTCGAGTCCGCGCGCAGCCGCGTCCGGGTTTCCGGACGAGCGCACGTGTTGTGAGTCCGTCGAATGCATCGTGGAGGTCCCGTGATCAGCCGTTCGAGTCGGTGCCGTGAGCGATGGTCAGCTCGGCAAGCTCGTAAAGAGCTTCGGAGCGGCGACGACCGGCCTCGGCGTCGTCATCGACGATCGACAGCAGAAGATTGCCGTCCATCGTCGAGAGCAGACCTGCTGCGAGGACCTCTGAACGGCCCGCATCGCCGAGAATCTCGGTCAGCGCATCGCGAATCTCGTGGGCGAACTCCTCGTGGAAGCCCAGCAGCTGGCCGTGCAGCGACTTGCGCAGCGACGGAGACTCGAGAAACCAGCGCACGAAGGTCTCGATCGTCTCACGGTTCTCGCGCACGAAGCGGTCGTAGGATCCGAGGGCGGCGAACAACCGCTCCCGGCCGTGTCGCTCTTCCGCCGAGCCGGCCAGCTCCTCTGTGAAAGGAACCATGCTGCGACGACAGACTTCCTGGAACAGCGCGGTCTTGTCGCCGAAGTGCCAGAACACGGCGGCCGTGCTGACACCGGCGCGCTCGGCAATGCTCGCGACGCTGGTTCGCTCGTATCCACGCTCGGCGAAGAACTCGACCGCAGCCTCGATGATGCGAGCCTGCGTCAACGCCTTCGTGCCGGCTCGCCGACGCACCGGCGCCGCGACTTCAGAAGCCTTTATCGTCGCATCCTGCTGAATCTCGGTCGGCGACTGTTTCATGCTGGAGGTCGTGGCCACGGCTCACGCACCGCCGGCGCTTGTCCCGGTCTTTCTGGCCTTCGCACCGCCGTGAGCACGAGCGGGCTGCGAGCCCGCCGGCACCGCGACGCGCGCTGCGATTGGCGCGACGAGGCTCGGCCCTTCGGCTGAAGCGCTGCGGGTGGCGGAATCGTACGGCTCGATCCAGGCGCGCAGCTCGTTGCCGATCACCCTCGGCACCGAGCGTAAAGACTGGATGTCGGCCGCGCCCGTCAGCAGCATCCGCGCTCGGACGCCTTCACAAAGCCGCTGCCCGGCGAAGATCGCGCCGCTCACGCCGTCGCGAGAGTATGCGCGCAGAAAGGGCAGAGCCAGCGACGCAGCGCGCGCACCCAACGCGATCGCAGCGATGATATCCTCGGCGGTACGGATGCCGCCCGAAGCGATCGCCTCGAGCCCGGCTCGGCGCGCGTAGGCGACAGCCGCTGCCGTTGGAATTCCCCACTCCCGCAGGTCCGCGCCGCGCATCTGTTGACGCCGGGAACCGCGCAGCGCCTCTACGCCGGTCCAGGTCGTACCTCCCGCGCCGGCCACATCGACCCAGCCCAGCCCGGCCTCCCGAATGCGCGCCAGTGTCCTCGGCGCCATCCCGCAGCCGGTCTCCTTGACGATGACCGGAACCGGCGAGAGGGCCGCGATCTCCGCGATCGCGTCGAGACATCCACGGAAGTCGCGATCGCCTTCGTCCTGGACAAGCTCCTGGGCAGCGTTGAGGTGGACACACAGGCCATCGGCCTCGATCTCCGAGACCAGCTCGAGGACTCGCTCAGGCCCGACGTCGCGAGCCTGCACGGCGCCGAGGTTGGCGAGCAGTACGATGTCCGGTGCAACGTCGCGCACGCGGTAGGTCGAGGCTGTGGCCGGATCCTCCAGCATGGCCCGCTGGGACCCGACGCCCATTCCGAGGCCGAGCTCGGCCGCCACTTCGGCCATCGCGCGATTGATCGCGCCCGCCTCGCGGGTCCCGCCTGTCATTCCGGAGATCAGGATCGGCGCGCTCAGCGTGCGCCCGAACAGCTCGACGCGGGTGTCGAGTTCGTCGAGTGCCAGATCCGGCAACGCCTCGTGCATCATATGGACATCGTCGAGCAGCGTGCCCGAGCGCGCTTCGACGTCGCCCTGAACGCAAAGATCGATGTGCGAGCGCTTGCGCTCGCCGATGTCCACACCCGAGTCAGCACCGGTGTATCGACCGCTGCCGGCGGTGTCGCTTGCCGCTGTATTGCTCGCGCCTTCGGCAAGGCCCGGCGCAGCCGAGCGCGAGGCGTTGCGTTCCGCCGCGCGGGTTCCATACGGCGCGACAAGGTTGGCGAGTACTTCGTCCGCAGCGGTGATCGCCGCGCTCGCCGCGGCTTCCTGACCGAACCAGGCTGAGGCCGCGATCGCTACCCTGCGGCGTCGCGAGAGCCGAACAGGGTTCTCCTCGCACGGGAAAGACCGTCGTCGGAGCTCCTCGAGCAGGTTCCGGTAGATGCTTCCCATCGCCTCCGCGGCGCGCAATACCGGACGCTCTCCGGCCGGAAGCAACTGCTCCGCGCGTTCGTAGTAGATGCGGGCTCGCTCCGCGTAGGCCGCCATCACGAGCCGAAGCGGCTCGCCGCCGAGCGCATCGGTCATCGACTGCGGATCGATGCCGGCGTTGAGCAGATCGCACTGCGGCAGATAGACCCGGCCCGAGCGCGCGTCCGTGCCGACATCGCGCAGAACGTTGGTGAGCTGTACGGCGATGCCGAGCGTCTCCGCGTAGCGCAGGGCGATGTCATCGGTGCAGCCCAGGATGCGCACGATGAGCAACCCGACCGTCGACGCCACGCGGTAACAGTAGAGCTTCAGATCGGCAAAGGTCTCGAATCGTTCGCCGCGCAGATCCGACTCGATCCCCGCGAGCAGCTCTTCGAAAGGCTCGACCGGCAGCTCGTAGCGTCGCACCGAATCGGCGAGCGCGACTCCGATCTGTGTGGTCGGCTTGCGGCTGTAAACCGCGGCGAGCTCCTCACGCCAGCGTCGCAGGATCGATTCCCGATTCCCATCCAGGGACGGGTCGTCAGCGATATCATCGGCGAACCGGCAGAACGCGTAGAGCGCGTGCATGGCCCGACGCTTCTCGGCCGACAGCAGCCAGAAGGCGGCAGTGAAGCTCGAACCGCTGCGGCGCGTGATGTTCTCGCAGTGCCGGTAGGCTTCGATCAACTCAGGGCGGCTGGCAAGGCTGCTAGACACTGGTCCTTTGTGTGAGTCTGGTCGTCGCGGCGGGCCAACGGGGCACGTCCGACGAGCTGGAATCGATCAGCGCGCGCGCCGAGTCGGCGATCGATCCCGCATCGATCCCCTGCTGACGCCACTGATCGTCTGTATCTCCGTGATCCACGAACGTATCGGCGATCCCGAGGCATCGCACGTCGGCTCGAACGCCTCGTCTCGCGAGCGTTTCAAGCACCGCGCTGCCGAAGCCGCCCTGGACGCCGTGGTCTTCGATCGTGACGATCCGGCCGCAGCGCTCCGCCATCTCTACGATGAGGTTCTCATCGAGCGGCTTGATAAACCGCGCGTCGATGACAGCAGCGGAGACGCCGGCCTCAGCCAGCTTGTCGGCTGCCGCGTGGGCCTCGTCGACCGCCTTGCCGATCGCGATCAGGGCGACATCGCTGCCGTCGCGAAGAACCTCGCCTTTGCCAATCTCGATCGGCTGAGGGTCGTCTTCCAGCTCCATCTCCGGCGCGGTGCCGCGAGGATAACGCACGGCGAACGGTCCGTCGCCCTCGAGCGCAGTCGCCAGCAGTCTCTGAAGTTCGACCGGATTGCGCGGCGCAGCGATGGTCATTCCCGGGATGACCCGCAGGTAGGCGATGTCGAGAACGCCGTGATGGGTCGGTCCGTCGGCGCCGACGAGCCCTGCCCGGTCCATCGCGAAGACGACCGGCAGTTTCTGCAGCGCGACATCGTGAACCACCTGATCGAACGCCCTCTGAAGGAAGGTCGAGTAGATCGCACAGACCGGTCGCAGCCCCTCGGTCGCGAGCCCGGCGGCGAACGTCACTCCATGCTGCTCGGCGATCCCGACGTCGTAAACACGATCGGGATGCGCTTTGGCGAACTTGTCGAGTCCGGTGCCATCCGGCATCGCCGCGGTGATCGCGACTACGCGCTCATCACGGTCGGCGATCTTTTCCAGGACCTTCGCGAAGACGGTCGTCCAGTTCGGCGCAGGTTTCGGTGCCGGTTCCGCTGCAGGCACAGCGCCGCGGCGGCCGGTCTCGATGTCGAACGAAGATGTAGCGTGCCAGCCGAACGGATCCGCCTCGGCCGGGGCGTAGCCCCTGCCCTTCCGCGTCTTGATGTGCAGGACGGTCGGGCGTTTCGCCTCGCGCATCTCGCCGAGCTCGGCGACGAGCGCGTCGACATCGTGGCCGTCGATCGGTCCGGTGTAATCCATGCCGAGCGATTCGAAGTAGTGCTTCGCGCGGTCGGAGCGGGACAGTCCGCCCACATTGGGCGCGATCGACATTCCGTTGTCATTGAAAACGACCAGCACCGGGCTTCCGATCTCGCCGGCGTGGTTGAAGGCCTCGTAGGTCATCCCCGACGTCGCTGCGCCGTCGCCGAGAACCACGACCGAGCGGCGGTCGCCGCCGGCACGCGAGACTGCCTCCGCGATCCCCAGCCCTGCCGACACCGATGTCCCCGCGTGCCCCGCACCGAAGACGTCGTACTCGCTCTCGGAACGACGGAGGAACCCGCTCGGACCATCGCCTTTTTTGATGCGATGCATTCGCTCACGCCTTCCGGTGAGGAACTTGTGTCCGTAGGCCTGATGACCGACGTCGAAGATGATGCGATCGTCAGGAGTGTCGAAGACGTAGTGCATCGCCACGGTCAGCTCGACCGTGCCGAGGCTGCCGGCGAAGTGACCACCGATCTGCGACCCCAGCTGGACGAGCTCCTGCCGAAGTTCATCCGCAACCTGCCGAAGAGATTCGCGCGGCAAACGACGCAAATCCGCAGGGTAGCGGATTTCATCCAGAAGACTGCCGGCTGCGGCCAGGACCGCTGCGCCCGATATCGTACCGTTGGTTCCCACGTTTCTTCCCCTGCCCCTGATCGGACCCCTTCTCGAACAAAGATCAAGTCGGGGGGGTAAGAAGGCAAATGAAACCACTGACCGAAGGCGAAGATCAGTCAGTAGCGGTACATTAATGCGCGCGTTGCGGGAAATCGGACAGAAACGCAGCAGGGGGCATTCCTGAGCATTAGGAGGTCTTCAGGGCTGCATCAGCGCTATTGCCATCGGCCGGCGTCAGCGCTCGTAGCTGTCACGCTCGGGAAACTTCCAGGCCGGCGCCAGCACATCGCCATCGCCGCGCAGGTGCCAGCCCGGAGCGTCGAAGCCGTAGGCGTCCCACGATCGCATCGGCCACGGTGGAACCCGGCCGCCGCCGAAAAATGCCATGTAGCCCTGCAACCTCTCAAGAAAACGTCGCGTCTCCGGATAGGGCGGAGGTCGGCGGCCGTAGCGTTCAACCGAACGCGGTCCTGCATTCCACGCGGCGGCCGTAAGATCGGTCCGGCCACCGTAGTCTTCTCGATACGTGGCGCTCAGGTAACAGCAGATCAGCAGGTTGATGGCCGGGTCATAAAGATACTCCGACTTGAACTCGTGCAACTTGCGCTCATCGATGTGGTCGTAATCGACACCCGTGGAGGCGATGGCGAAGGCCGCACGATAACCGGTCAGCGGCATGATCTGTGTCAGGCCGCGCGCCCCCTTCGGCGATCGCGCTCGCGCTACGGCGGCAGACTCGGCGAGGACCAGCGCACGGACATAGTCGGCAGGGATCCTTGCCGCCGATGGGCCGTAGGCGAGGTCGGTAAAGTAATCGATGAGCTCGTCGTAGAGCGCCAGCCGCGCCAGCGCCGCTTTCGGTGGTTCGATGGTCGCGCTCGCCCGCCCTGCCCCTGCCGTCGACGGCGTGATCGCGAGCCATAGTATCGCGACCGCGGTGATCGCAGCCACAAACGGGGCCGGCGCTGCCGCCCCCCTGCCTCGGGTCCAGTCGTGCATGAATCGATCAACCGAATCGCACCGGGTTCACAGCTTTGTCGATCGACCATGCTCTCGCGCGGCGGTCGTCGTTCGAACCGGGTACGTAGTCGGCTTGCGATCGACGCTACCGCGCTTGCCGCCGGCCGTGAAGGGAAGTCGCTGCCTTTTTGCGCTGCTGTGTTCGAATTCTCCTATCGGGTTAGGACGGAAGTCCCGCTTCCGCGTCGTCCTTACCCAGGAGAGCCAGCGTTTCGACCAGGTCGGTCTGCGGCATCAGGTCGATCGGCACGAGCCTGCACACCGGCATCCCCGCACGAACGAGGTGATCGAGATCGCGTGCGAGCGTGGCGGGATTGCACGACAGGTAGACCGCGCGATCGGGCTGCCCACCGGCGATTGCATCGAGCACCGGGACGCGACAACCGGCGCGTCCCGGATTGAGAATCACCCGCGTGCCGGCATCGATCAGCTCGCCCGCATGCGCCGGAAGATACTCCTGCACGGGCGCGGCGATCATCTGCGACGCGATGCCGAATCGCTGTGCATTCTTTCTTGCACACTCGATGGAGTCCTCGGCGTCGTCGATGCCGGTGAGCGTGACGGCCGAGGTTGCGCGGCCCGCGGAGGCCATCACCAGCCCGTGCACGCCGACACCGCAGTACAGATCGAGTACCGGTCCGTTCTCGCCGAGATGGTCGAGCATCCGCGCGTGGATATCTTCGAGCGCCGGTGGCGAGACCTGAAAGAAGCCGGCCGCCGGCACGAGGAACACCGCCGGTCCGTCGGCACGCCGGTATGTCGGCGCCACGAACGTCCCGTCACCGATCAAGGGTTCGGTCGCCTGCCCCGCTGCGTACGAAGACGACGCGTCGCCGTAATTGACGGCGACGCCGACCACGCCGGGCATCCGGGCGAGGAGCGACTCGATCGGCAGCGCGCTCCTCTTCGCCGCGGCAAAGCGGTCTGCGTCGACCACCAGCGTGACGTGACACGCCGGCGCCGTGCCGTTCAGCGCTTCGCGAACATCGACGTAAATGACAGGGCCGCGAGGACGTGCGAGCCCGTGCTCACTCAGCCACGCGCGGAGCGGTTCGATGGATGCCTGCACGACGTCTCGCTGAACACGGCATGGAGCGAGGTCGACGATGCGATTGGTTCCGCGCTCGAACAGTCCCACGCGGACATGTCCGTCAATCTCGCCGACCGCGAGCTTGGCTCGATTGCGATACCCGGCCGCCGCACGCGGCGGAATACACCGCTCCACTGGAATCGCGTCGAGCGACGGGAAAGCGGCGATGGCCTCTTCGACACGCCTGCGTTTGAGGTCCAGCTGATGCTCGCGCGAGGTACCGATCAGCGCGCACCCGCCGCAGCGTTGCGCGACGGGGCAATCGACAGGCCGATCGACAGACGTCTTCAGTGCCCTTTGAAGCGCGGCTTGCGCTTCTCCACGAAAGCCGCCGTTCCCTCGGGCGCATCATGGGTGTGAGCCGAGAGGACCGCAGCGATCGCCTCGTAATCGAGCATCTCCTCGAGCGTGCAATCGAGGGACTTGTAGACAAAGCGACGAGCGAGCTCGACAGCCACGCTCGGCGCCTCGCGGAACCGCGCGGCGTACTCCATCGCCTTGTTGAGCGCCTCGCCCTCGTCGACCAGCTCGTCGATCAGTCCTTCGGACAAACACTCTTCGGCCTGCAGGATGTCACCGGTGGTCACCATGCGAAGAGCGGTCGGCAGGCTCGTCAGCCTCGGCAGCAACCAGGACACGCCGCAGTCAGGCGCGAAGCCGAGCCGGACCATCGCGGCGCACATCATCGTCGTTCGGTCGGCGAAACGTCGATCGCAGGCGAGCGCGTAAGCCAGCCCCGCACCCATGACGGGGCCGTGCAGCGCGGCGATCACCGGCTTGTCGACCTTCTGGATCCACGCAGTGGCCTCGGCGATCGGGCCGGCGGGGGTCTTGCGCTGGAAGCGCGGCATGTTGCGCTCCGCCTCGCGTTCCGAGATGCCGGGGATGACCCGCTCGCTGTTGCCGCTCAGCCATTCAGCGTCGCCGCCGGCGCTGAACGCCCGGCCATTGCCGGTGAGGACGATCGCACGGACATCGTCACGCTCGCGCAGCTCACGGAACAACTCGCACAACTGCTCTCCGAGGTCCCAGTCAACCGGATTGAGCTTGTCCGGACGGTTGAATGTGATGACTCCGGTGCCGTCCTCGACGTCGAAAAGATAAAGATCGCTCGCTGCCATGTTTCGGGGTGCCTCCTCGGCGAGTCGTGCATGCCGCACGCGAGTGCCTGTCTAGCGTGCATCTCGCTCTCACACCACCCGGCGCCTGCGAGCTCGCACGAAGGGGCAGCGAAGTCGCGTCGCCTCATCAGATGCGAACGATCGACTCGGCGTAGTCGTGACGCCGGCCGTGCGCTGGTCGATCGCCGACGCGCGTGGTAGGCCCGGGTGATGGGTTCGCGGAACCGGCGCACGCGCAGCGCGAACAACGACGCAACGGCGGATTCCGGTTCGGGCCCGACCGAACGTGTCTGTGCCGAGGTACGCAGCGTCTATTCGCGGCTGGCCGGCCGCGCACCGCAACGGTCCTGCGAGAGCCGCACCGACTGCTGCCGCTTCAGGCTCACAGGCCGCACACCGTACCTGACTCGGGGCGAGGCGCTGGTGGCCGCCCGCGCGGTGCGCGCCACCGGCCGGAGGTCACTGCCGGAGGCCTCCGGAGGCGACTGTCCGCTCCTCGATGCTGCAGGGCGATGCCTGATCTACGAAGACCGACCCTTCGCGTGCCGGTCGCACTTCTGCTCCGCAGCCGGAGGAACGTACCCACGCGCGCTCGTCGCAGATCTTGTTGCAGCGCTCGATGCGATCGATGAACGGCTGGGCGGCAGCGGCGGGGTATCGCTGCCTTCCGCCGTCGCGAGAGCGCTTACCGAGATCGACCGCGAGCGCCGCGAGAACCGGTCGCCAGGGCGGCGAGCCAGAACGCGACGATAAGCAGTCCCCCGGTCTCGTTGCCCGCCGGGTTGGACGGGTCATGGAGAATCGAGGCGGACCAGTCGATCGACATCGCGCGCACCAGCGCAGCAGCCAGCGCCACCAGAGCCCAGCCGCCACAGAAAACCGTCGATGGCGGGCGCACCAGGCTCACCGCGCTGATCGCTGCGGTTCCTCCGTAAACCGCGACCCAGCCGAACCACAGCCGCGTGCCGTACTGCTCGAGATCGTTGAACTGCAAAGCGGTGAACCCCGCGAATACGAGCAGAGCGACTGCGGATGCAGCACGCATCGCGGGATGTAGCTGCGCGTTCACCAGCCGCCGGTACCGGGCTCGCCCTTGACCGGGCCGACAATCTCGTCGGTGATCCAGCCACCGTAAAACCCGCCGGGCTGCGGACGCACGCGCTCGGAGTCGATGTAACACTCCACGCGGCCGGGGTAGAACGAGAGAAAATCATGGAGCCTGCCGTACGCGGGGTCGGGCTGAGGATAACTCCAGCCGACAGGCGGATGCGCCGGTGCATCTTTCAACCCCCAGTACGCCGCGGCACCTTTCCACTCGCAGTACGAGCTGCCCTGCACGCGCACAAGGACATCCCCGCGGACATCGGACGGTGGAATGTACACGGTCGGAGGGCTCGCCGTTTCGAGAACGCGAAGCGCGTTTCGCGTATCCGCGATCAGGACCGGCTCGGTCCCCTCCCCCTGCGGGCACCATCGCACCTCAACACGCCGTGAGTCTTCAACCAGAGCGGGCGGCCTCGGATAATCCCAGACCGACTCCTGCCCGGGACCCGGCTCGACGGCGAACGCGGGCCTGTTCCCTCCCCGGTATTTCCACATGGCCGGCGGCGAACCTCTGCGCTCAGACGCGATCGAGGATCGCGTTCAGCGTCGCGCTCGGTCGCATCGCCGCTGAGGCCAGTTCGGGGTCGGGCCGGTAGTACCCGCCGACGTCCACCGCCGC
>CAXQPB010000123.1:0-4584 GCA_964225545.1 Candidatus Nitrosopumilus sp.
CTGAAGAGATGACAGTATTGGACAATTCGCGCAGAGCGCATGAAGCGCGGAAAGCGGGCAAGTGGACAGGCGGTTCGCAGAAATGACGGACGTGACACGCGACGGCAGGGCATCACAGCCACGCCGCAAAGCAGAGATCCGGCAGTGGGACCGGATCGCCGATGTCGTGATCGTCGGTTTCGGAGGCGCCGGCGCCTGCGCGGCGCTTGAAGCCCGCGCCGACGGCGCCGAGGTCCTGATCCTCGAGCGCGCCAGCGGTGGCGGCGGCACCACCGCGCTGTCGACCGGACAGATCTACCTCGGCGGCGGCACGCCGATTCAGCGGGCCTGCGGCTTCGAGGACTCGCCGGAGGAGATGTTCCAATACCTGCTCGCTTCCTGCGGACCCGGCGCCGATGAGGCCAAGATCCGGGCCTTCGCGGACGGATGTCTGGAGCACTACGAATGGCTGGTCTCTCACGGCATGCCGTTCAAAGAGTCCTACTACGGCGAGGGCTCCTATACGCCGACCGACGATTGTCTGAGCTATTCGGGCAGCGAGCAGTGTCACCCTTACCGTGACCTCGCCGTCCCGGCGCCGCGCGGCCATACCGTTCAGCAGGACGGCATCGAGGCCGGCGGCCAGCTCATGCGCACCCTCGTCGCTGCGGTCGAGGGATCGGGTGCGCGGGTGCAGGTCGATACCATGGTCGAGACCCTGGTGATCGATGACGGCGGGCGTGTTGTCGGCGTGATTGCCCGGCACGACGGCGCGGAGCAGGCTATCGCAGCGCGCGGAGGGGTTGTCCTTTGCGCCGGCGGCTTCATCAACAACAAGGCCATGGTCGAGCGCTACGCGCCGCTGCTCCGCAAGTGCAAGTTCCGTGCGGCGTCCGACGGTGACGACGGTCGCGGCATCCGCATGGGTATGGGCGCGGGCGGTGCGGCCATCCGTATGGATGCCGGCTGCATCGTGCTGCCGTACACCGTTCCCAAGAAGCTGGTGAAGGGAATCTTCGTCAACCGCCAGGGGCAGCGCTTCATCAGCGAGGACCTGTACCAGACGGTCGTCGGCGAGGCGGCGCTGCTGCATCAGGGCGGCGAGGTGTTTCTGATCGGCGACAACGAGATCTTCGAGCGGCCGTTCCCGCCGACCGAGCTGGCCGCAGTCGAGGATACGATCGAAGATCTCGAGCGCTCGATGGGGATGCCCGAGGGCAGCCTCCAGCACACGGTCGAGTTCTACAACAGGCATGCCGAGCGCGGCGAGGACCCGCTGTTCCACAAACAGCCGGAGAATCTCACGCCGTTGCTGACGCCGCCGTTTGCCGCGCTCGACTACACGACCGACGAGGCGCTGTACACGGTCTTCACGATGGGCGGGCTGCATACCTCGCCGGCCGGTGAGGTGCTGTCGGCCGACGGCGAGGCGGTCACCGGTCTGTACGCCGCAGGGCGAACGACTTCGGGTATCGCGGCGCAGGGATATTCGAGCGGACTGTCGATTGCCGATGCGACCTTTTTCGGTCGCCGCGCCGGGGCCGCCGCTGCCGGTGCGCGCGGCGGCAATCCGGTGGACTTCTGACTGAAAAGCGAAGGGGGCTGAAACGCAATGATCCTCGAGGGAAAGACTGTCGTTGTCACCGGTGTGGGAACCGGACTGGGGTGTGAGGTCGCGCGTCTGGCGCTGCGCGACGGCGCCAGCGTCGTGATGGGCGCGCGGACGGAGAAGCAGCTGGCGGAGAACGCCGAGACTCTCGACCCGTCCGGTGAACGCATCGCCTGGCGTCCGACCGACATCACGAGCGCGGAAGATTGCGAGGCGCTCGCGGCGCTGGCGATTGAGCGTTTCGGAGGGATCGACGCAGCCGCCCAGATCGCCGCCTACGACAATACCTGGGGCCCGGTCCTCGAGCAGAACCCCGATCAATGGCGCAAGGCATGGGATACCAACGTCATCGGCGCGTTGACGGTCTCGCGGGCGGTCGTACCGCACATGAAGAAGGCCGGCGGCGGCTCGATCGTCCTGGTCGGTTCGCAGTCGATGTACAAGCCGCAGCTCGAGCAGGCCGGTTACGCGGCCAGCAAGGGCGGCTTGCTGACGACGATGTATTACCTCGCACACGAGCTGGGCCGCGACCGGATTCGCTGCAACATGGTCGTGCCGAGCTGGATGTGGGGGCCGCCGGTCCAGATGTTCGTTGACTTCCGCGCGCAGTCGGAGAACAAGACGGCCGACGAGGTGAAGGGCGAGATCGCCACGGAGATGCCGCTCGGCGAGATCGTTCCCGATGAGTACGTGGCCGAAGCGATTGTCCTGCTGGCCTCCGATCGCGCGCGCAGCATCACCGGCCAGAGCCTGATGGTCAACGGCGGTGAGATGCTGCGCTGATTGATAGCCTTTCGCGCAGACGGGTGCCGCACGGCAATGGGGGTCGCGGACAATGACACGAAACAGGGCCGCGCTTTTTCTATGGCTTGCGACAGTGCTGCTGGCGCCACTGCCGATCATCATCCTCGCCGAGGGCAGCATCCCGCTCGTCCGCATGATGATTCTGACCTCGGTGGCTGGCTACTACACGATGTTCATCGACGGCTCCGGTGTCGCCTGGCCGATGACGACCATCCTCGTTCTTCAGGTGGTCGTTTACGGGCTGGCGCTCGCGGTCGCATCGTGGGCGGTTGCGGCGTTGCTGCCCGAGAGGGCTCGGGGGCGCGTGGTCGGTGTCGTCATCGCTGCAGGTCTGCTGCTCGCGATCTCCACGGACCTGTACCGCACGCCATTCGACGACAAGCAGGCCCAGGCATCCTGGGTGGAGCTGTTCCGATGAATCGTTTTCGGGCGTCGGCAGGGATCGCGGCCCTCGCCGCGGGCCTGATCACCATCGGTGCGGCTCTTGCGACCGGGGCCGCTGCCGCCACTGAAGAGGCAGACCCGCCGCAGCCTGCGGCCCGGGACGCGATTGCGCGCTGCGATCATTACGACCCGCTGCGCCAGCCGTTCTTCGGCGACATCCACGTTCACACGATCTACTCGTTTGACGCGTGGGCGCAGGGGACGCGCAACACCCCTCGGGATGCCTACCGCGTCGCACGCGGCGACGCGCTCGGCATCCAGCCGTACGACGATGACGGCAAGCCGCTGCGCACCGTACAGCTGCGCCGGCCGCTCGATTTCGCGATGGTCAGCGATCACGCCGAGATGCTCGGGGAGACCCGGCTGTGCCGCATCCCGGGCACCGAGGTCTACGATACGTACACGTGCCGGATGATGCGGGGCTGGCCGTTGCTCGGTTATATGATCGTCAACAGTCAGTGGACGACCTCCGGGGCGCGCTCGCGCGATATGTGCGGCGAAGACGGAAGCGTCTGCAGGCAGGCGGCGATCGCTCCGTGGCGAGAGCTGATCGCGGCCGCAGAGGAATTCAATCAAGACTCGGGGGCGTGCGGCTTCACCGCGTTTCCCGGCTTCGAGTGGAGCGGCACGCGCGCCGGCATGGTTCACCGCAACATCGTCTTCCGCAACGCCGATATCCCGACCGTTGAGGGCTGGCCGCCCAACGCGATGGACGACGGCAACGACGAGACGCGGCTGTGGCAGCGGCTGCTTGACGACTGCATCGATGCGGACAGCGAGTGCGACGCGATTTCGATCCCCCACAACTCCAACGTCAGTAACGGCAGCCTGTTCTGGGATGTCTCCCCCGACGGCACTCCGCTCGATGCGAAGATGGCGGCGCGGCGACGTGACCTCGAGCCGCTGCTCGAGATCACCCAGCACAAGGGCGATTCGGAATGCCGGGTCGATGAGGCGGATCCGCTCTGCGATTTCGAGACGGTCGATTTCTCCGTCGTCGCGGGCCACGCGAGCTCTCTGTTCAGCGATCCGATTCCGCCGCGGGTCTATTTTCGCGAGGCTCTGCTCGACGGGATCCTCAAGCGCGAGACCCTCGGCGTGAACCCATACCGACTCGGAGCCATCGGTGCATCGGATACTCATCTGGGTACGCCCGGGATGGTCGATGAGGATACCTTTGTCGGTCACGCTGGCGGCGTTGTCACCGCGCGCATGCAGATCCCGGCGCTGCCCGACCACCCGGCGTGGAATCCGGGCGGGCTGGCGGTTGTCTGGGCCGAGGAAAACTCGCGTGACTCGCTGTTCGATGCGATGAAGCGCCGAGAGGTTTACGCGACCAGCGGTCCACGAATCGTTTTACGGATGTTCGCGGGCTGGGATTTCGAGGAGTCGCTCTGTGAGTCGCCGACTCTGGCCGAGCAGGGCTATCGCGGCGGTGTCGCCATGGGTGGTGAGCTCGGCGAGCTCGGAGACGCCCCGCCAGGTGCGACACCGAACCTGATCGTCTCCGCGCTGCGTGACCCGGGCACGGCAGGCCACGAGGGTGCGCCGCTCGAACGCATTCAGATCATCAAGGGCTGGGTTGTCGACGGACAGACGCGGGTGCGCGTATACGATGTCGCGGGTTCGGTTGCTGATAGTGGCGCAGCGGACTCGCCCGTCGACCTGGAGACCTGCGAGCCGCTGCAAAGCGGCGCCAACCAGCTGTGCACCGTATGGCGCGACCCGGACTTCGACGCTGCGACCGA
>CAXQPB010000124.1:0-22905 GCA_964225545.1 Candidatus Nitrosopumilus sp.
CCGAGCGCGCGGCACAGGTTGACGAAGAACGGAGGTTCGATGGCGCCGACCGACATCCACTTTCCGTCCGCGGTGCGGTAGCTGTCGTAGCAGGCGTAACGCCCGGTGAGGATATCGCTGCCCGGGCCGGGCTCGACGCCGGTCGCGAGGTAGCCGTCAATGTGCAGCGACATCAGCTGCACCACACCATCGGCGACCGAGACGTCGAGATACTCGCCGACACCGGTGGTCGCGCGTCGGACCACGGCGGCGAGGATCGCGATCGCCGCATGCATGCCGCCCGCCGCGCTGTCGGCAACGGTCGCCCCGGGGATCGGCGGTCCGCCGTCCCCCCGCGGTGTGGTGCATCCGAGATAGCCGCCGAGCGCGAGGTAGTTCAGGTCGTGGCCCGCTCGCAGCGAGGACGGGCCGCTCTGCCCGTAGCCGCTGGTCGAACAATAGATGATACGGTCGTTGGCGCCGCTGACCGCCGAGTACCCGATCCCGAGGCGGTCGACGACTCCGGGACGGAAGCTCTCGATCACGACATCGGCGCCGGTGGCCAGCCGAAGGAACGCCTCACGGCCCTCGCTCGCCTTGAGGTCGAGCTGTGCGCGCTTGAATCCGCGACCGGCCCCGTAGCTGTGGAACGGCGGCTGGATCTGCTTCGCACCGTGCTTCGGCGGCGGAGACAGCTTGATGACCTCCGCACCGTAGTCAGCGAGAATGCGTGAACAGCGCGCAGCCGGTCCTACGCTGGCGAAGTCGAGAACCCTGATCCCCTCCAGCGCCGGGGGCGGCGACGACGACGGCATCGGCGGTCAGAAGTTCTTCGGCAACCCGAGTTTGCGGCGCGCGATGATGTTCTTCTGAATCTCCGACGCACCGCCGCCGATGGTCTCGACCACCGTGCAGCGATACGCACCCTCGAAGCGTCCGGCCAGCGGCGCCTCCTCGGTGTCGACGCGGATGTGCCCCTCGCTTCCGATCAGGTCGAGCGCGGTGTTGCACACCCGCTGCGAGAGGTTGGTCGCGTAGAGCTTGTACTCCGACGCTTCATTGGTCGGCGGCTTACCACCCTTGAGCGACGCCGCCACGAAGCGCAGTCCGAGCACCCGCGCCACCTCGGTCTCGGTGACCGTGTGCGCGATCTGCTGACGCACGACCGGATCGTCCTTGAGCGGACGGCCGTCCATCGAGGCGTTGCGGACGTACTCGCACAGCAGCTTGGTCCGCTCCTCGATCGGCGAGAACGTGAACATCGTGAAGCGCTCGAGGTCGAGAGCCTCTGAGATGTACTGAAAACCTTTGTTGAGCTCACCGACACGGTACTCGTCGCCGACGTAGACGTTGTCGAAGAAGACCTGGTTGGTGATGTCCTTGCCGATCGTCGGCATGCTCTGGATCTCGAGCCCCGGATCGTCCATCGGCAGCATGAACAGGCTGATGCCGTGATGCTTGGGCGCGTCGGAGTCGGTTCGCGCGCCGACCCAGTACCAGTCGGCAAAGTGCGCCGAGGTCGTCCAGATCTTCTGGCCGTTCAGACGCCAGCCGTCGCCGTCGCGCACCGCCTTGAGCTGCATGTTGGCAGCGTCGGAGCCGGCCTGCGGCTCGCTGTAGCCGACCGCGAACTCGATCTCGGCGTTGATGATCTGCGGGAGGAACTTCTCTTTGAGAAATTCGCTGCCGTGGCGGATCAGCGTCTTGCCGATGATGCCGACGCCCTTGCCGATCTGCGGGGCAGCCCAGCGAGCCAGCGCCTCATTGAGGATGTACTCGTAGATGCCGTCCTTTTCCTGACCGCCGTACTCCTTGGGCCAGGTCATCCCGAGCCAGCCCTTGGCGGCCAGCTTCTTCATGAACGCCCGCCGTTCGGGGGTGTCCACGAGCTGGGTGAAGTTCTCTCGGGTTGCGTCCATGACGACCGGGTCGAAGTTCTCGCGAAGGAACTCATCAACCTCGGCCGCGAAGGCCTGCTGTTCGGGCGTAAACTCGAAATCCACGTCTGCTCCTTTATATATCCGGGCGATTCCCGATCTGGCGGCAGATTAGAACACGTTCTAACTTTCTAGGGTTGCCGCGGTCTGAAATCTTGTCAAACCGCGCCCGCCGGTCAGCCGGATCCGCGCCGGTTCGAACCGCTTGAATACGGCCTGCCTTCGGACCGCGACGCCGCATGAGAAAAGCCACCCGCTACCCCTCCGGGCCGTCGTTCGCCGCGGGTTCGGCGTCCGCAGCACCGCCGCCCGAGGGTTCGGCCGCCGAATCGCCGGACAAGCTGTCGAGCAGCTCCTGAGGCCAGTCGCGGGAGACGCGCAGCTGCCACTGCGGATCGCGCTTCTCGAGAAACGCCATCACGCCCTCGAGCGCGTCCGGTCTGCCCATCACGACGTGATGAAGCTCGGTCTCGGCGCGCTCGGCCTCGACGGCCGTTCGCGGGGCACCTTCCCACAGCAGCTGCTTGCACAGCGCGGCCGAGAGCGGCGCGACGTGGACCGCGATCTCGCGGGCCATTTCGAGCGCCGCGGGCAGAACCTGCTCGCGCGGCAGCGCGCGGCTGCCCAGCCCCATCTCGACGCACTCGGGCCCCTGCATCTTGCGACCGGTCAGGAACAGCTCGGCGGTGCGTGCCCAGCCGATCGCGCGCGGGACCGTCCAGTGCGAGTAACCGTCGGGGATGACGCCGCGCCGGACGTGCAGGAAGCCGTACTTGCCCTCGCTGGCGAACAGGCGAACGTCGCACTGCATGGCGATGGTCAGACCGATCCCGACAGCGTGCCCGTTGACCGCGGCGATCACCGGCTTGCGCACGCGGAACGCCGGGGGATCAAAGGCGGCCGCACTGAAACTTTGATTTTCCTGCCGCTCGAACACCGCGCCGCCGTCGCCGAAGTCGGCACCGACGCAGAAGGTGTTGCCGGCGCCGGTGAGCACCACGGCGCGAATCTCGTCGTCGCGATCGCAGGTTGTGAACGCCTCGCCGAGTTCGGTGCCCATGCGGCCGGAGAACGCGTTGGCGTTGTCGGGACGGTTGAGCGTCACAAGGGCCACACCGTCCTCGACGGTGAACAGTACATGCGGCGTATCGGCTGACGGGTCGGACACGGGCAGATCCTCCATACGGCGGCGCTGCTGCGCTGCAACGCTGCGCGGCGCGCAAGCCTAGAACGGCTCGGCTGGCCAGGCGAACGCGAGACGCTGCGCGTTCTCACGGGCCGCACCGTGACTCACCGCGCGCGCTTCGGTAGGAAACGTCGAGGCGACGGCCCCGTGGGGCCGGTCAATCACGACACAGGGGGCAGCACATGAAGGATTTGAAGGACCGCGTCGCGGTGGTGACCGGCGGCGCCAGCGGGATCGGCAAGGCGCTGGCCGCGGCTTTTCTGCGCGAGGGCATGAAGGTGGTCATCGCCGACGTGGAAGAATCCGCGCTCGAGGCTGCGGCATCGGATCTCGGAAGTGACGTGCTCGCCGTGCGCACCGATGTCTCCGATCCAAAGTCGGTGCAGTCGCTGGCCGATCGCGTGTTCGAGGTCCACGGCGCGTGCCACATCCTGTGCAACAACGCGGGCGTAGCCGCCCCCAACCTCGACCTGTGGGAGACCGAGCCGAGCGACTTCCAGTGGGTCCACGGCGTGAACGTGGGCGGTGTCGCCCACGGCGTCCAGGCCTTCGTCCCGCGCATGATCGCCTCAGGCGAGGAGGGCCTCGTCATCAACACCTCGTCGGGCGACGGCGGCATCTCCCCGCTCGCCCAGCAGGTTGTCTACGCTTCGAGCAAAGCGGCGATCTCGATCATGACCGAGTGTCTGCACGCAGCGCTGGTCGGTCGCGGGACGCGCCTGCGCGCCGCGATCTTCTATCCGAGCGGCGGGATGCTGCGCACCGGGATCTGGACGACCAAGCGCAACCGGCCGGCTGAGCTGGCGCGCACGCGCGAGGTCGACGCGGCCCAGGAGACGACGTTCGACCAGTTCATCGAGGGCGCGAAAAAAGCCGGCTTCGAGCTGCCTGTCCAGGACCTCGATGAGCTCGCCGCGAGCGTGATCAACGGGATTCGCGCCGGTGACTTCGTGATCATGATCGATCGGCCGTCGATGGAAGCGACGCTCAACGACCGCGCCGCGAAGCTGGCGCGCGGCGAATGTCCGATCGAGCTGCAGCATCTCGGGCTGGACTGACCCGACGCGGAGCTGGCGCAAGGAACGCGCAAGGAACGCGCAAGCCGGGCACGAGACAGGCGGAACAAAAGCGGAACACAAGATGTCGAAGATCGTCGTGATCAGCTCGGATTGTCACGCGGGCGCCCCACCCGCCGGATACGAGGCCTACATGCCGTCGAAATACCACGAGCAATCGCGCGCGTGGTGGCTCAACTATGCCCGCGAGATGATCGGCCGGGTCGGTACATTCTTCGATCAGGAGGCGGTAGACCTCTACAAAGAGCAGAGCGGCGACAGCGCCGGCTTCCTGCAGGCGCTGTTCGACCAGGAAGTCGAGCCCAGCGACGACGACCTGATGGCAATGCTCATCGACGAGTCGAGCCCGATCGCTCCGCGCCGCGGCGAGTTCGACCCCGACGTCCGGCTGCGTGACCTCGAAGCCGACGGTGTCGTCGCCGAGGTGATCTTTCCGCAGATGGCGCCGTTCGGAGCGGGGCTGACGCAGTACCGCTACCGCGTCACGCCGGAGCTCAATCTCGCCGGCATCCACGCCTACAACCGCTGGCTGGCCGATTTCTGCGCCAGTCATCCCGGCCGCCACGCCGGCGTCGCGCTCATCAATGTCGACGACATCGATGTTACGGTCGCCGATATCCGCGAGGCCCGGCGCATGGGACTGTGGGGCGGCGTACTGCTACCGACGAGCACCGGCGAGCACCCCTTCTACCACCACCCCCGTTACGAACCGCTGTGGGCGGTGTGCGAAGAGCTTCAGATGCCGGTTCACTCCCACTCGGGCTGGTCGCCCGACTACGGAGACGTCGAGACCGCGACGGCGATGTATATCACCGAGGTGGACATGTGGGCACACAGGCCGTTCGCCGCGATGGTCTGGTCGGGTGCCTTCGAGCGCCACCCGAATCTGAAGTTCGTACTCACCGAGACCGGCTGTTCGTGGATTCTCGAGACGTTGCGTGTGCTCGAGTTCAAGGCCGACATCCCTCTGTTCAAACACTTTACGCGCGACCTCTCGCTGCGGCCGAGCGAATACTTTCAGCGGCAATGCTTTCTCGGCGCTTCGTTCCTGCCACCCCACGAAGGCGACGACCGGCACCGCATCGGGCTCGACAAGCTGATGTGGGGCTCGGACTACCCGCACATCGAGGGCACCTGGCCGAACACACGCAGCGCCCTGCGCGAGACCTTCGGCGAATACCCGGAGGTGGAGATCCGGGCGCTGCTCGCCGACAACGCCGCGGCCGTCTATCCGTTCGATATCGAGGCGCTCACATCGGTCGCCGCCGGCGTGGGGATCGAGCTCGCGGAGCTGCGCGGCGCCCAAGCAAATCCTCAGGCCTGACAACGGCGATGTCGGCTGCACATGGAACCGGACGGCCGATTGCTCCATACTCTCGCGCGGCGGCAGCCGCAGTCGCGGGTCACCGGCAAGCCTGATCAGAACTGAAACAACATTGGATCACAGGGGCAGAGGAGCAGAGGAGCAAAGGTGCAAAGGTGCAGAGAATGAAACCGCGGATTCGAATCTCATTTACGGTGATGCTCGCCACGACCCTTTTTTGCACGAGCGCTGCTGCGGCACGCGCGGACGTTGAACGATCGTCCGGTCAGACGGTCTATGTCCCGATCTATTCGCAGGTGTTCCGGGGCGCGAAGCTCAACACGTTCCAGCTGGCCGCAACCGCCAGCGTCCGCAACACCGACCCCGAGCATCCGCTCCGGATCACGGTGGCTGACTATTACGACTTCAACGGCAAGAAAGTCCGCGGCTACGTCACCTCGCCGCTGACCCTGCCGCCGCTCGGCAGCCGCGAGTTTTACGTGCGCGAAGACGACACGCGCGGTGGCTCGGGCGCCAATTTCATCATCGAGTGGATCGCCGACGAGCCGGTCACCCCGCCGATCCTCGAGGGCGTCATGATCGGTAACTTCGCCAGCCAGGGCATCTCGTTCACCAGCCGCGGGCAGGTGATCGACGAGAAAGAGTAGCGGCGAGGCAGCGGCCCTGAGATCAGGTATCCCCGAGCAGAGCTGCCTTGAAGTCGCGGCTGATCGGCTTGTCGCCCAGCCAGATGCTGTAGTAAGCGGCTGCGAACTCGTCGCCCTCGACCGTCCCGAGTCTGCGCCCGTTCAGATCCAGGCTCGTCCCCTCCCCCGGCTGGTACGTCAGCGCGTAGCGATCGCCCTCGCCGACATCGGTGTACAGGCGGTTGAGCGCCTCGATCGACGGTCGCAGTCGGGCGATCAGTGCCGGCGACAGGTTGCGTTCGAGAAACTCGTCGGCGGCCTCGGTGATCTGATCGGCGCGCAGCTTTCGCGAGTAACGGAACTCGAGCCGCTTGGGCACGCGACCGAGCACCTCGCCGCTCTGCGCATCGACATCGGCCGGCAGATACAGGCCGCCGACGTACACCTGCCAGATCCTCATGTAATAAACCGTCCCGAGGCCGATCAGGCGCAGCGATGTGCCCTCCGAGTCAACGACGTCAGCGAAACGGACATCCCCGATGTTGCGCGCGGCCGCCGACGACGGCAGAGCGAAACAGAGCGCGCCCGTGACGAGCGCAGCGGCGAGCGACCTTTGGCAGCGCGGCTTTGCAGAGTGCATGGTGACCCGAGGATAGCCGTTCCCGCGGCGATTCAAACCCGAAAGTACGGCACCGGCGCGACCGCCGCCCGAAGCGCGCGCCGGTGCGGGCCCGCGCGCAGACGGGACGGTTCACCGTGATCGCGCGCACACTCGACGCGCTTTCGATGCTCCGCGCGGCGGGGCGGGAGCTCGGACGAATCGCGATCTCTCGCGGCGGCGGTCTGCGTGACGACCCGCTGTCGGCGAGCGCGATCACCCCCGAGCTGATGGATGAAGCGCTGAGCGCAGCCTGCCCGGGTGTGCACGTCGGACAGCTTCGCACGCTCGACGGACACAGCGGCACCACGGACCGGGCGCGCATCGCGATTCGCTGCGAACAACCCGGCGACGGCGAGACGCCGCCGGCATCGGTGTTCGTCAAGACCGCACCGCGCAGCCTCGGCGAGCGCGTTTTCGTCGGAGTCATGGAGCTCGGCAGCACGGAGGTACGCTTCTACGACGAGATCGCACGCGCAGTCCGGATCCCCGTGCCCCGCGCCTGGCACGCGCGCCACGACCCCCGCACGGGCCGGTTCCTGCTGGTCCTCGAGGACCTCGCGGCCGCCGGAGCGCGCTTCACCGACGTCGCGGGCGCCGCGGATCGGGCCGACCTCGAGACCACGCAGAAGGTCGTCACCACGCTGGGCACGCTTCACGCCGGGTTCTGGCAGAGTCCGCGCTTCGACCGCGACCTGAGCTGGCTGCGCCGTGCCGGCCCGCGTCGGGGTCTGCGCCGCGAGCGCTTCCTGTGCCGGGCGCTGGTCGGACGCGGCGTCGAGCGGTTCCGCGATGCGATCCCCGACCGCGTCCGGGCCTCGACACGGCGACTGCTGTCCGCGCGCGACGCGCTCGAGAACGCCTGGGCGCAGGGCGACCGGACCCTCATTCACGGCGACTCGCATATCGGCAACATGTACTTCCTCGATGGCGAGGCAGGCTTGCTCGACTGGCAGGTCACCCAATGCGGTCAGGGCATGCGCGACGTGAGTTATTTTCTCGTCAATTCCGTCCCGACCGAGCTGCGCCGCACTCACGAGCGCGACCTGATCGAACTGTGGCGCGCGGCCGTTTCCGCCGGCGGGGCCACGCCGCCGGCGGCCGACGAGGCCTTCGAACAACACCGTCTGCACGCCGCCTATACGTGGATCGGAGCCGCCGTGACGGCAGCCGTCCCCGGACTCCAGCCCACCGCCATCGCCCGCGCCGGTCTGACCCGCGCCACCCGCGCGCTGCTCGACCTCGACACCCTCGAAGCGCTCGCGCGTATCGGTGCCTGACCTCTGCAGCCGCCGCCAACAGGCGAGGATGCGCACGAAAAATCGCTTCAAACTCTTTTCCATGCTGGCGAATGCGAAGACACCGGGCTAACTAGAACATCTCGTCGCGCCTCTGATCGAAGCAGCCCACCCCCTGTAACGACCCACGGCCCACCGACGACTCGGCACAACCGGTGAACCGCTCCAGTACGAAAACAAACACCCGTATCGCCCGCACGCTGGCGGCGCTGCTCCTTGTCTGTACAGGCGCCTCATCCGTGCCGGCCGCCGACAACAACGGGCTTCCGCAGACTGCCGGCGAGCTGGGCCTGATGCAGGGCTTCCCTCCCCCGCCGGAGAAGCTCATCACACTGGCCAACTGGCAGGGCGCGCCCTTCAGCCGGTGGTCACTGCAGCACGTCAGCGAGATCATCCCGGCGGCGAGAATCGGCCGCTCCAACGGACTCGCCGCGCTCGAGACGCAGCTCCAGAACGTCGACGCGGTCACGTTCGCGGCCGTCGACGGCAAGCGCAAGCCGATCGCCGAGATGCTGACCAGCACGTACACCGACGGCTTCCTGGTGCTGCACAACGGCAAGATCGTCGCCGAGCGTTACTTCAACGGGATGGGGCCGTCGACGCTGCACCTTCTTTACGGAATCACGCAGAGTGTGATCGGAACGCTGGCCGGCCTGCCGATCACCGGCGGGCAGCTCGACCCCGACAAGCCGGTCACCGAGTACATCCCCGAGCTGGGCGGAACCGGGTTTGCCGGCGCGACCGTCCGGCAGGTGCTCGATATGCGCACCGGCGTGAAGTTCAGCGAGGACCCCGAAGACCCGACCGCCGAGTTCAACGCGATGGAGATCTCGATCGGCTGGCGTCCGCGCGGCTACTCGACCGCTCCGGCCTCGGCCTACGACTTTCTCGAATCGCTCACCGACCGCGAGTCCGAGCACGGCCAGCGCTTCGCTTACCGCTCCGCGCACACCTACGTCCTGCAGTGGCTGATCGAGCGGAGCTCGGAGACGCGGATGCAGGACTACCTGCAGAACCAGCTGTGGGCCAAGCTCGGCGCCGAGCACGACGCGGCGTTCACGGTCGATCCGCATGGAACGACGGCCGCTGGCTCGGGCCTGAACGCGACCTTGCGCGACATCGCACGTTTCGGACAGATGCACCTGCAGGGCGGCTTCTTCAACGAGCAGCAGATCATCCCCACCGAGTGGATCACCGATTGCCGTCAGGGCGACGAGGGCGCGCGAGGCGCTTACGTCGGCTCGGAATATGCGCGGCTGTTCCCCAAGGGCATCTACCGCAACCAGTGGTGGGTGAAGGATCCCGGCAAGGGCATCTACATCGCGGCCGGACGCTACGGGCAGACCCTGTACATCAACGTTTCGGCGAATATGGTCGGCGTGAAGCTCTCGTCATTCCCGGTGGCTGACGATTACGATCTGGTCGTCGATCATGTCCGGGCCTTCGACGCGATCGCCGCCGAGCTCTCCAAACAGAAGTAGGCGCGGGTTCACTCCTCGCCGAAGCCGGGCGCGAGCATGCTGCACAGCACCTCCTGCGCGTGCACGGTGTCGAAATATTCTTTGATCTCGGTGATCCTGCCGTCACGGATCACGAACAGATAGTGGTAGAGCTGGTTGTAGACCTGACCGCTGACATGTCTGCCGAACGACTCGGCTTCGGCGCTCACGCGATCGTCCTCGGCGGTCATCGACCGGACATCGAAGCTGAGACCCTCGGGGAACATCTGAGCCACGCCGGCGATCATCTCAGGCAGACGGTCGCGCGGCTGGGTGCCGGAAAACGGCAGGCTGCCGGAGACCCAGCAGGTGCATGAATCGGAGTACAGCGAGACGACGCCCTCGACGTCGCCGGCCGAGAGTTTCCGGAAAAACTCCTCCACAATCTGCTTGTTCTTCGCGATCTGATCCGCGCTCGCGCTCACTTCGGTCCTCCTCGAAGCCGCGCCGGGCAAGATGCCCCGCGGCTTGTGCAACCTATGCAACCTCCGGACGTGCCTCAAGCGCGGGCTTCGTGCACGATGGACGCGCCGCCGGGCGGCTGACAACAGAAATGAAATTCGGAATCATCCCGCCGTACGGCCTCGCGCCGATCGAAGACCCCGGGTTCGCCACCGGTTTCGCTCGCGCTGTCGAACGCGCCGGCTTCGAGTCGATCTGGGTCGTCGAACACGTTGTCATGGCCGTGGAGTACAACTCGGTCTACCCCTACGACCCGAGCGGCCGCACGCCGTTCGATGCGCACACCGTCCAACCCGACCCTCTGATCTGGCTGTCGACTGTCGCGGCGGTCACCGAGCGTATCCGGCTCGCGACCGGCGTACTGATCCTGCCGCAGCGCAACCCGCTGGTCCTGGCCAAAGAGCTCGCCACCCTCGATCGGCTCAGCGGCGGACGCCTCGAGCTGGGCATCGGTGTCGGGTGGGTCCGCGAGGAAGCCGAAGCCGTCGGCAGCGACTTCGGCACACGCGGAAAGCGAGCCGACGAGTACATCCGTGTGATGCGCACCCTGTGGTCCGAAGACGTCGCTTCGTTCAACGGCGACCATGTGAGTTTCGAGGGGATGGTGTCCAGACCGCAGCCGGTGCAGGCCGGCGGAGTGCCGATCGTTGTCGGCGGGCACTCGGCGGCGGCAGCGCGACGCGCAGGCCGTCTCGGCGACGGCTTCTTCCCGCTCGGCGTGATGCCGGACCGCATGGCCGAGCTGCGCGCTATCATGGAGCGCGAGGCGCAGGCCGCGGGACGGGACGCGAGCTCGATCGAAGTCACGACCGTCGCGCCGGCGGACGCGTCCGGCCTCGACTACTGCCGCGCGCTCGGCGCCGAGCGCATGATTGTCGCCGCGACCACACCCGACCTCGAGTCACTCGACCAGTGGCTCGATCAATTTGCGACCGAAGTAATGGCGAAGGCGCGCTAAGCGCGGCGGTCGGCCAAGCCGGCGAAGTCAGCGAAGCCAGCGCCGGTGGAGTCGCATCGGCAGCCCGCCGCGCGGGCGAAGCGTGATCATCGGTTCGGGGATGACGGGCCGGTCGTCGATCGCGGATGCCGCGAAGCGCTGCGTGACCGTCGCCAGAACCACCATCATCTCCTGCAAAGAGAACGAGTTGCCGATACACAGGTGCGGCCCGCCGCCGAACGGATAGTAAGCAAAGCGCGGCCGCTCCGCCGCCCCCGCTGCGAAGCGCTCGGGGTCGAAGCGCTCAGGCTCCGGCCAGAACTCCGGATGCCGGTGGGTCAGCCACGGGCTGAGCATCACCAGGGTCCCCCTGGCGACCCGGAAGCCGCCGATCTCGTCATCCTCGAGCGCAGCGCGTGACGTCGCCCACGCCGGCGGGTACAGGCGCATGGACTCATCAATGACCATGCGCGTGTAACGCAGCTCGCCGAGATCCTCGAGCGTAACCGCCCGACCGCCCAGCACCGAGTCGACCTCGGCTTCGAGCCGCTCGCGCACGTCGCCGTGTTTCGAGAGCAGGTGGAAGGTCCACGCCAGCGCGTTGGCCGTCGTCTCATGCCCGGCGACGAACAGGGTCAGCAGCTCATTGCGCAGCGTTCGGTCGTCGAGGCCCTCACCGGTCTCCTCGTCCCGCACCGCGAGCAGCATTGCCAGCAGGTCTTCGCCGGGGTCCGCAGCCGAACGCCGGTCGCGGATGAACCCGTTGACGAGCTCGTGCAGCGGCACCAGGGCACGGCGCGCCGACCGCGTTGGACGTCCGAGCATCGTCGCGATCAGCCCGGGCAGCGTCATCGCTTCCTCGATGAACGATCGGTTGACCATCGTAACCGCTGCACTGATCGACTCGGCATCGCGCTCGATGACCGCGCCGAACAGCGCACGGGTGATGATATCGAGCGCGACGCCGTTCATCTCCAGCGCGACATCGACCGGCTCGTCTTCGCGCGCCGCCCGTTCCCAGCGCTCCAGCATCGACTCGGTCTGCTCGACCATCAGGCGCGCGAAACCTGCGATGCGTTCGCGGTGGAATGCGGGCTGCATCATGCGCCGGCGCGACAGCCACGGTTCACCATCGGTGGTCAGAAGCGTCTGCCCGAGCACCGGGCGCAGCATCTTCCAGTCCAGCGTGTTCTTGTCGTAGAACGTGTGCCGGTCCTGGAGCACGTGCCGGACGTGGTCGGGGTGGGCCAGCAGCACCGACGGAGTGAGGGCGAAGCGGAAGCGGACGACATCACCGTGGTCGCGGTGACAGCGGTCGAGAAAACCGAGCGCGTCACGTTCGAACTCGAGGAAATGGCCCATCAGCAGGCTGCCCCGAGGGCCCGGCGCGCGCCCGGCGGTTGCCGCCGCATCGATCGCCACCGGTGCAGTGTGCGCAGCCTGAGAGGGCCGCACCGGGTCTTCCAGCGAGTTGCTGCAGCCGGGCGAACTCATGGTCGATGGGTACACCCCGCGGCAGCGTCAGACAACCCAGGAGACGGGGAGACGGGCAGGCTGGCGGGCTCCGAACAACCGAAGCACCGGGTCGCAGCAGCGCAGCCGGCCGTCAGCGTCGTGAGTCGGTTCTGCGCAGCTCAGCGAGCGGGACCATCCACTTCGTGTAGCGGCGACCGTCCGAATACGGCAGCCCCGCCCGATCTTCGACGAGCACCGTCGCGCGCCGCGTGATGCGCCGGATGAAACCGGCGTGACGCGCGCCGTTCGCGTCAAACTCGACCCAGTCGCCGACCCGGACCCCGTGACGGACCAGCGCGCGTTCGCGCTGGGTGACGAGCTGATGGCTCGCCGCGGTATGACCGAACACGTTGCGGGCGATCCGCTGGAATTGCTTGCGTGCGCAGCTCGACCGGCCCCACACCAGGAACTCGATCAGGTGCACCAGCTCGTGCTCGACAATCCGCTGGAGCGCGGCGAGGCGGTCGGCACACTCGACCCCGGAGACCACGATCGAACGATCGACATCGGCGAAGCTCTGGAACAGGAGCACCGAGGAGACGGCGATCTCGTAGCTGTCGTACTCGCCCCTGCGCCCGTCCCGCCGCGCGCGGCGGCGCATGCGGGTCGCGCCGCCGACCGAAGTCATCCGCCGGCTCAGCCGCAATTCGAGCGGCGCGGGCGTCGCCTCGCGCAGCAGCTCGCCGAGCCAGCCGGCGAAGCAGTGCTCGTCGTACAGGCGGACAAGCGACTCGAGATCTCCTGCTTCAAGTTTCTCGAGGCCGGGTGTCCGCAGATGCGGCGAGGTCTCGAGCAGCGCCGTTCGGACCGCCGCGTGCCGCCGGGCGATCTCTTCGCCGGACGGCTCGAGCCCGAGGATCACGCGAGCGGGATCGGGGCCGAGCCGGTCCCAGAGCGCGGAGCTTCTTCCGGCCTTTCCTGACAGAGCGCGCGTCGTCATTCGTACAGCAGCGCCGCCTCGCGGCCGGCGTCGTAGACCTCGGTCCCACCCGCAGCCACAGCCGCGACCGCATCGAGGCCTTCGCCGGCATCGATCGCCTCACGAACCGCGGCCTTGCCGGTCAGCAGGTCGATCGCGGGGACATCGTCGCGGAACTCGTAGGCTTCGGTGCGCCACGCGAACTGCTCCGGCCACAGGCCCCTGACCGCGACGAGCAGGGCGAGCCCGGTGCGATACGAATCGAAGACCGCGCGGTCGGTGACGTGAAGCTGTACCGCCCCGCACTGCTCACGCGCGTGCTTGTGAAACATCGGCTCGATCGTACACGGGCGCAGCTCGAGTCCCGGCAGCTCGCAGGCCTCGAGCTCGGCACACAGCGCGCGGGCATCGATGAACGGCGCACCCACCAGCTCGAACGGCCGTGTCGTGCCGCGGCCTTCGGACAGATTCGTTCCCTCGATCAGGCACATCCCGGGGTAGACGACTGCGGTGTCGACGGTCGGCATGTTCGGCGAGGGCATGACCCAGGGCAGGCCGGTGTCCTCGAAGTAGGTTTCACGACGCCAGCCCTCGCACGCGATCACCTCAAGGTCGCAGTCGATCCCGAAGCTGTCGCGGTAAAGAAGTGCCAGCTCACCGACGGTCATCGCGTGACGCTGCGGGATCGGGTAGAGCGCGCAGAAATTCTCCAGTCCGGCTTCGAGCCCGCCGCCCTCGACACGCACCCCGCCGATCGGATTGGGGCGGTCGAGCACGATCACACGGGTCCCCGTGCGTGCCGCCACCCGCATACACAGCGCCATCGTCGCGGCGTACGTGTAATAGCGAGCGCCGACGTCCTGAATGTCGAAGATCAAAGCGTCGAGACCGGCGAGCTGCTCGTCTCGAGGCGACAGCGACTCGAACGTCTCGCCGTACAGACTGCACTCGATCAGCCCCGTTACCGCGTCGCGGCCCTCGCCGACGCCGACCATGTCCTGCGCCGCGCCGCGAATCCCGTGCTCGGGCCCGAACAATCGCTCGAGCCGGATATCCGGATGGGCGTGCAGCAGATCGACCGCATGACGCAGCCGCGAATCGACCGCCGTGGGATTGGCGACCAGCCCGACCGAGGCCGCGCCGAGCAGGCTGCGCGGATCATCGAGGAGCCGTTCGAGTCCGGTGCGCATGCGCGTATGCTAACCGGAACCGGAAGCGCTGTCGCCAAAGGCACGCAGTCCGGGTTTCATGCCCATGCCCACGCCCACGCCCATGCACGACAGTGACGACGACAGCCGGGTCGGGAAGCAGCAGGTGGACATCGCCGCGGTCCACCACATCGCGCTGCGCAGCGCGGACATGGACGCGCTCGCTGAGTTTTACGGCGAGGTCTTCGACCTCATCGTCGTTCGTGACAGCCGCCCGCGTTCGCTGTGGCTCGGCATCGGTGACGAGTCGGTGCTGATGATCGAAGCGCGCGCGGACGCCGAGCCGCGGATTCCGGCCGGCTCGATGGAACTGTTCGCGCTGCGGACGACGGAGGAAGGCTGCCGGAGGATCGCTGAGCGCGCGCGGGCGCGCGGCTGTCACGACGGCGAGACGGCGTGGACCGTATACCTGCGCGATCCCGAGGGACGTCGCTGCGCCGCTTCGTACTACCCGCTCGATCGTGAACCGGAAAACACGCACCGTTGATCGGCGCCGGGCGCGCTGCGTTCAGACGCGAGGTCGCCCCGCCCACCCCTCGGCGAGCGGTACGAGAAAACGCAGCGTCAGCCGCCGCGATGCGAACCGCCAGCCGCCGGCCGTGCGGATGTATTCGTCCTCGTAGAATCCCGAGCCGATCATACTGCGCGCATCCTGAACCGACCGCAGGTCGATATATGCGGTCCCCGTCGCGCGATCACCGGCGAGGTCGATGACGTGGTTGTGAACGAACGGCTGCAGGTCGATTTGCGGGTCAACGAGCCGTTCGAACGCGGCCGCCAGGGCACCGCGGCCGTGGATCGGATCCTCGAGCCCGGTGTCCATCCAGCCGTCCTCGCTGAACAGCTCGGCCATCTCGCGGCCGTGTCCCTGCCACACCAGATGCGCATAGCGGCACGCAAGGTCCCGAATGGCATCGCGATCGGCGAGCTCCCGAACCACAGACTCGAGGTCGGCGGCGTTCATGATCGAAGTGCGGCTGCTCCCATGTTTCCGATGAGATGACGTCGAGGCATCCCGGCTTTGTGGCTACTGACCGCCTCCGGTCCGCGCCTGCTGGGCGGCCCTTCGTGCTGCGCAGCCGCAGCCGCCGGCGGGGCGAGCAGGTTCTTTCGGCAGAGCGGCGGCGCCGCAACCGCAGGCCGCCTTGCCCATCCCACAGCCGCCCGAGCAGCTCCCCGGGACGTATTGAGCGAAGTCGCGGCCACCTTCAGCGCAACGCTCGAAGGCCGGGATACGGTATTCGGTCGACAGTGTGCGCAGCCGGTTGAAGCGGCCGCGGATATCGCTGTCGCTCACCTTCTCGGCCAGCCCGGCGTACAGCGACGCGCTCTCGCGCTCGGCCGCGGCGGCGGCCAGACACGACTCGCGCAGGCTGTCCGGAACCGTATAGCCCGTCAGCGCTGCCGGCGCCGGCACCTCGAGCTCGTGCCTGCGGTAAACCTTTTCGATCACGAGGGCCTGGTGGGCCTCGGCGTTCGCGATATTGGTGAACGGCTTTACCTTGCCGTGCTCGACCATGACCGCGTCATAGAACGCTTTCTTGTTGCGCAGATCGGCCAGAGCTTCGCCGAGCGCCTCGCGCGTCTGCGCGTCGAGCGCGGCCTCGGTCTCGGCGCGAGCGGCCGCAGGCTGCGTTACGACTGCCACCGAAGTCATCAGCGGCGCTGCCAGTGTCAGGGCAACGGCCACGCGCCACCGGTACGACCCGAACGTTATTCTCATGGCTTCATGGTGGGCCAGCGCCGGGCCCCGATCAACTCAATCCTGCCGACCCTCCGATCTCGGGATCGCCCGCGCCCTGTAAAGGCACGCGGGCGACGGCTAGGATGCGGCCGTGAGCCGGGTACAGCCGCAGACGCGCTACGCGCGAGAGCTGCTCGCGCCCCCGTGCGCTGCGGGGGGGCAGAGCTGTTTCGCAGGCCTGCCTGTCGATGCCGGCGACCAGCCTCCTGCACGTCTTTGGGCCGCCTGCGGAGCGATGGCACTGACCGGCGCGGCGGACGGTCTGCCCCGGGGGGGCACGGCAGGCATCGCCGCAGCCGCGGTCGGTGCCGCCGCCGCTCTGTCGGCTGTGGCACGCGACGCCAGGGACCGAGGTCTGGCGGTCGGTGGTCTGGCGGTCGGCGGTCTTGCCGATATCGACGCAGCCGCACTGCTCGGCGAACGCGCGGCGCTGGCCGGGTTCGGCCGGCGGGCGACGATCTCGGCCGGCGGCGCGACGCGCCTGCTGCGCTGCCGCGACGGCTGGCTCGCCGTCTGTCTGGCGCGCGATGAAGATCGCCAATCGCTCGGGGCGTGGCTCGAGACCTCGTTTCCATACGATCGCGAATGCGAGCAACCACCGTGGTCGCGGGTTGCAAAGTCGCTCGCGGATCGCGAAGCGGCGGCGCTCGAGGAGCGCGCCGCGCTGCTCGGGATGGCCGTCGCGCGCGCGACCGAGCCCGAGCCGCCCGACCGCAGCGCGTCGTGGCTGCGTGTGAACCGATGCGGACCGCTTCGTGAACCCGCGCCCGGCCGGCCTCCGCGCGTCGTCGATCTGAGCAGCCTGTGGGCGGGGCCGCTGTGCTCTCATCTGCTCCACACACTGGGCGCCGATGTGATCCGGGTCGAGAGCCGTCAGCGTCCCGACGGTGCGCGCAACGGCGCGCGCGGCTTCTACGATCTGCTCAACGCCGGCAAGCGCAGCGTCGCGTTCGACTTCAGCCGGCATGACGACGTCGCGTGCCTGCGCAGGCTGATCGCCGCCGCCGACATCGTCATCGAAGGCTCGCGGCCACGTGCGCTCTTGCAGCTCGGCATCGATGCCTAGCTGCTGATCGCCGAACGACCGGGCATGACCTGGGTTTCGATCACCGGCTACGGTCGTGATGGAGCGGCCGGCGAGCGAGTCGCGTTCGGGGACGACGCAGCGGTCGCCGCCGGCCTCGCGGTTGCCGCGGGCAGCGCGGACGCGCCGATCTTCTGCGCGGACGCCGTCGCGGATCCGCTGACCGGAATGCACGCCGCGCTCGCCGCGCTCGGCCTGTGGATAAACGGCGGCGGCGCGCTCGCCGATGTCTCGCTGCGCGCGGTCGCCGCGCACGCGCTCGCCTGCAACCGCGACGTCGCACCGGCTGTCGCCTTCGCCGCGGCAAGCGAAGCCGGCAGCGCGGAGCGAAACAACGCGGACGCCGCTCGGTGGCGAGCGCGCTACACCGAAGCCGACGGTTCGACCGCCACCGTGGACATTGCGCCGCCGCGCGCACGCGCCTGCGCCGGGCCCGCCGCCGAGCTCGGCGCCGATACGCGCGCGGTGCTCGCGGAGCTCGATCTGTCGTGCTGATCCGCAACGCAGAGGTCGGCGCGCAGTTCGAGAGCGCGGGGCGACCGGAGAGGGCAGAGCAACCCCTCGTCGACGTGCGCTGCGCCGGGGGCAGGATCGCCGAGATCGGCCGCGGCCTCTCGCCGATCTCCGGCGAGGCCGAGATCGACGCCGCCGGCGGCGCGCTCATCCCCGGCCTGCACGATCATCATATTCACCTGACCGCGCTCGCTGCCGCACGAAGCTCGATCGCCTGCGGACCGCCGCAGGTCAGCGACCGGTCACAGCTGCGCGACAGTCTTCGCGCAGCGGGCCGCGCGAGCGATTCGGAGGGCTGGCTGCGCGGGGTGGGCTATCACGAATCGGTCGCAGGCCCTCTCGACCGCGACGTGCTCGACGCTCTGTTGCCTGACCAACCGCTGCGGATACAGCATGCGACGGGCGCGGCATGGTTTCTCAACTCGGCTGCGTGCCGAAAACTCGGGCTGGACGGGCCAGCGGCTTCATCAGGCGATCTGCCGGAGGGCGCCGAGCGCGACGCCGACGGGCGCGTGACGGGAAGACTGTTCCGCCTCGACGACTGGCTGTCCGAGCGCACGCGCGGGAGCGAACCGCCTTCCCTGGGCTCGGTCAGCGCCGAGCTCGCGTCGACCGGCGTGACCGGCGTGACCGACGCCACCTGCACCAACGACGCGGCGGACGTCCTCCGCATGGTCGACGCCGTCGAGGCCGGCGACCTCGTGCAGCGTCTGGTTCTGATGGGAACCGCCGGCCTGCCCGATCCGGGACACGAACGCGTGCGACGAGCCGCCGTCAAGATCATGGTCGACGAGCGCGACCCGCCGTCACCGGACGCGCTCAGTGATGCCATCGACGAGGCTCACGCCGGCGGCCGCGACGTCGCACTTCACTGCGTCACGCGTGTCGAGATGGTCCTTGCCTGTGCGGCACTCAAACAGGCCGGCGCGCTGCCGCGCGACAGGATCGAGCACGCATCGGTGGCGACCGACGAGATGATCGCGAACCTGTCCGCGCTCGGCGTGACCGTCGTCACGCAGCCGGGGCTGGTCCACGATCGCGGCGATCGCTATCTGCGCGATGTCGATGAGCGTGACCGCCCGTGGCTCTACCGTTTGCGCGCTTTCGATGAAGCGGGTGTCGCCATCGGCGGCAGCACCGACGCGCCCTACGGCAGCGCCGACCCGTGGCGCGCGATGCGCGCAGCGGTCGACCGGCGTACCGCCGCCGGTCAGGTGCTCTCCGCCGGCGAAGGCGTGACGCCGGAGAGAGCCCTGCGGCTGTTCACGACCGACCCTTCCGCGCCGGGCGGGCCTGCGCGCGAAGTCGTCGTCGGCGGCGACGCCGATCTGGTCTTGCTGCATGCGCCGTGGGCGGCGGCCCGCGAACACCTCGACGCGGTGCTGGTTCGCGCGGTCCTCGGCGCGGGGCGGCTGCTCGCCGGCGGCTGAACGCGAGCGCAAACCGGGACGTCCATCATCCGGGCTTCGCTCATCCGGGCTTCGCTCATCCGGGCTTCGCTCATCCGGCCTTCGCTCATCCGGGCTTCGCTGGGCTGGTCTGGACTGCGCCGGGCGGGTTCAATGCCCGCGCAGCGAGGCTGCTCAGCGAGGAGGACGAAGACCATGCCGGGACCCGAGATCGACGCCGTAATCACGATGCTCCGAGAGAGCCCGCCGTTCGTCGGCGACGACATCGAAACGATGCGCGCGGGCATGCGCGAGGCGACAGCGGCGATGCCGCTGCCCGAAGACGTTCGCTTCGAGAAGATCGAGGCCGGCCGCACAGCGGTGCCGGCGGAGTGGGCGATCGCGCCCAACGCCCGCGAGGACCGCGTCGTGTTGTACCTGCACGGCGGCGGCTACGTCATGGGCGGCGTCGAAACTCATCGCGGTCTGGTCGCCGACCTGTCACGCGCCGCGAGCGCGCGGGTTCTGTCGGTCGACTACCGGCTCGCACCGGAGAATCCGCACCCGGCTGCGGTCGAGGACGCGGCGAGCGCGTTCATCCATCTCATGGACTCAGGCCTCGCGCCGGGGTCGGTTGCCATCGGCGGCGACTCGGCCGGCGGTGGCCTGACCGTCGCCACGCTCCTGCACCTGCGCAACGAAGGCGCCGCGCTGCCGGGTGCCGCGTTCTGCATCTCGCCGTGGTCGGATCTGACGCTCAGCGGAGATTCGATGCAGTCGAAGGCACAGGAAGACCCGATGGTCCAGGCCGAGTCCCTTGGCATGATGGCCACCGCGTACCTGGCCGGCGCCGACGCGGCAACACAGACCGCCTCCCCCGCGCTGGCGGACCTGACCGGGTTGCCGCCGCTGCTCGTCCAGGTCGGCACCCGCGAGGTGCTGCTCGATGATGCGCGAATGCTCGCAAAAGCGGCTGAATCGGTGGGCGTCAACGTGACCTACGAGGAGTGGGAAGACATGATCCATGTCTGGCATGCGTTCGCTGCGCTGGTACCGGAGGGGCACGCGGCCATCGAGCGGATCGCCGATCACCTCGAGCAGCACCTGCAGTAAACGCAGCCGAAACACGCGGGCGGCGGCGGCGACTGGCGCAGCGCCGCTGCGATTGGTACGCTCCGCCGCCGTGGAGCAGCAACCGCTGGACCTTTCCCGAGTCTTCGAGCTCGAACCGCATGGCCCCGATACCTACGTCGGAGAGAGCCCCCCGTACCCGTGGGGGCGTATCTACGGCGGGCTGGTCGTGGCGCAGGCGCTGTGGGCGGCGATGCAGACCGTCGAGGCCGAGCACCGCCTGCACTCCCTGCACTCGTATTTCATCCTCGGCGGCGATCTGCGCGAACCGGTCCGCTACGAGGTCGACCGCGTTCGCAACGGCCGCTCGTTCACGACCCGGCGTGTGGTCGCCCGTCAGAGCGCCGGCGCGATCCTGACGCTGGGCTGCTCGTTTCAGGTTCGAGAGTCCGGCGCCGAGACTCACCCGGTCGTCTTCCCGGCCGGCATCGCGGAGCCGGAGAATCTGGTCCAGGAATACGACGCCGGCGTGATCCGCTGCGACGCCGCCGGCCAGACCGATCCGCCACGTTCATTCACGTGGGTCCGTTACCCCGAGTCGCTCCCGGACGATCCGCGCGCCCACGCCTGCGCGGTCGCTTACGTGTCCGACCTCAACCCGATGAACGCCGCGCTCAACGCCCATCCCAACTGGACGCCCGAGGACTGCGAATGGGACGAGTATTTCGTCGGCGCAAGTCTGGATCACTCGATGTGGTTTCATCGGCCGGCCGATCCGCGAGACTGGCTGCTGCTCGATATGGCGAGCCAGGGAATCCTCGGCAGCCGCGGCCTGTCGACCGGCCCGATCTTCAAGCGCGACGGGACGATGATCGCGACCGTCGCCCAGGAAGTTCTGCTGCGTGAACGCCGCAAGAACTGAAGACCGGCGGCGCGGCGTGTGCATCGACCCCACAACGCTCCCGGGAACAATGACGCGTACAGCCGGTCTCGCACTGGCGGCGCTGGCGATCGCCGCTGCCGGATGCACCTCGAACGACGACCCGGCGCAGCGGCTGGGGACCGACTTCGAGACCGCCGGGGAGAGCTTCGCCGACGACGGGCTCCCGATGCGTGTACGTCACGTGCCGACCGGCATTACGATGGTCTACATCGCACCAGGCCGCTTCACGATGGGGTCCGCGCGCGAGCAGGCGGGCCGCGACGGCGACGAGCGCCAGCACGAGGTCGTCATCGCCGACCCTTTCTATCTCGGCGAGACCGAGATCACCGTCGAGCAGTGGCGCCGGGCCGTGGCCGGCCGGCCCGAGGCGACCGAGGTGGTCCCGGCTCACGACGACCGTCCGCAGTTACCGATGACATCGCTGGGATGGCGACGCTCGGTGCGTCTTGCCGAAATTCTCAACGAAGGCGGCGCCGCGCTCTGGCGGCTGCCCTCGGAGGCCGAGTGGGAGTACGCGTGCCGCGCCGGGACGACCAGCGTGTTCTCGTTCGGTAACGAGCTGACAACCGCTGACGCGAACTTCAACGCGAAACAGCCGTACGCGGACGCCCCCCCGGGCGAACGCAGCACCGGGCCTGAGCCGGTGCGAAGCTATGCGCCCAACGCGTGGGGGCTGTACGAGATGCACGGCAACGTATGGGAGTGGTGCGAGGACCCGTACGTCATGCACCCGGAGACCGATTCTCCGCCCACGGGCAGCGAGGCCGTGGGCGCGCCGCGCATCATTCGTGGCGGCGCGTGGACATCGCAGGGAAAGCGGCTGCGCTCGGCGCACCGGGACGGCTACCCGCCGGGCGCCAACGACGCGAAGTACGGGGTGCGACTGGCGCTGACGATCCCGCCGGGGTGAGACGCAGACAAGCGCCTGGTATGTCCGTGTTGACCGGGCCTCGCGACATCCCGAAAACAGAACACGCGAGTCAGGCGACGAGAGGGCGAGGACGCGATGACGGAACGAACAGCACCGGAAACGTCGGCGCGGGCAAACGGCACGCACCGCTTCATCGTCATCGGAGCGGGCATGGCCGGCGTCCTGTGTGCCATCCGGCTGCGCGAGCTCGGCATCGATGACGTCGCGATCTACGAGAAAGCCGATCGCCTCGGCGGGACATGGCGGGAGAACGAATACCCCGGGCTTTCCTGCGACGTCCCGTCGCACCTGTACAGCTACTCGTTCGCGCCCAACCCCGAGTGGAGTCGGACCTTCGCCCCGGGCTCCGAGATCCAGGCGTACTTTCAGAGCGTCGCCGACCGCCACGGCGTGACCGACCGGATCCGCTTCAACAAGGAGATCACGCGCTGCGCGTTCGAGGGCGGCCGCTGGCATCTCGAATGTGCCGACGGCACGCGCGACGTCGCCGACTTCGTGATCGCGGCGACCGGCGTCCTCCATCACCCGAACATCCCCGACTTCGAGGGCGCGCCGACGTTCAACGGCGAGATCTTTCACAGCGCTCGCTGGAACCATGACGTGCCGA
>CAXQPB010000125.1:0-9365 GCA_964225545.1 Candidatus Nitrosopumilus sp.
GGCTTGTTGCGCTCGATCCAGCGCTGGATCAGGCGGTGTTCTGCGGCGCCGCTGGCGTCGACGAGAAAAATCACCCGTTCGCCATCGACTCCCGGCCAGACTCGAGTCTCCTCGGTCTCCACCGCCGGCACTTCCGCGGCGCTGACCGCCGCGGTTCCGCTAGCGTTCGACGTCGACACCCTTCCAGAACGCCACGTGATCTCTGATCTGCGCCGCCGCGGACTTCGGCGCGGCGTAATACCAGGCTGCATCGCTGTTGGCCTCGCCGTCGACGACGATGTCGTAATAGTTGGCCGTGCCTTTCCAACCGCAGACGGTCGTCGTGCTGCTCTCGCGCAGCAGGGATCGATCGACGCTGTCAGGCGGGAAATAGACGTTTCCCTCCACGACCTCGTAATCGCTGCTCTCTGCGATCACCCGCCCATTCCAGATTGCCTTCGCCATGGCGTGAACCTCCTCCTCTTGAATAGTCGATGGGCGCGACCTACCACAAGCCGAACGGCCTGGTCGGTTGTCGAACCCGATCGTCACGGCGCCGATTTGACGGCTTGCGTCGCGGCCCTCTCCTTGTCAGAACCACGCCGTGCTCGCGTGGATCGCAAAGACCCGTTTCTGGGCGCGGGTCGGCCGTGTACATGGCGCAATTTACCGGTGGAGCGGCGGCCGCATCGGCATGTACGCCGGGGGCCTGTCGCACCTTCTGCTGACGACGGTCGGCCGGCGCAGCGGCGCTGAGAGGACCGTCCCCCTCACCTTCCTGCGCGATGACGACCGGCTTGTCCTTGTGGCTTCCAATGGCGGAGCCGAGCGACATCCGGCCTGGTGGCTCAATCTCGAGGCCGCTCCGAACGCCCGTGTCCGTGTTGGCAGCGAAGAGTTCGCCGTGCGTGCGGCGGCCGCGACCGGGCCGGAGCGTGACCGCTTGTGGGCGAGGCTTACCGAGTACAACCCGTTTTACCGGCGATATGCGACGATCACCGCGCGCCGAATTCCGGTGGTGGTGCTCACGCGCGAGCCCGGTGGCAGCTGAACGGCAGTACGAAGGCCGCCTGCCGAGCGCGGCGCTGTTCGACCTTGACGGCACGCTGGTCGACAGCCTGCGCGACATCGCCGAGTCGATGAACGAGGTGCTGGCACGTCGCGGACACGGCGAACACTCTCTGGATGCGTACCGTGAGTTCATCGGCGACGGTGTCGCCTTGCTGGCAAGAAGGGCGCTGCCACCTGACGCTCGCGACGACCGGACGGTCGAGGTTTGCGTCTCGGAGATGCGCAGAATCTATGGCGGGCGCTGGGACCGGCACTCACAGCCTTTCCCGGGCATTGCGCAGGCGCTGACGCGGCTGTCCGGCGAAGGTGTCGCGATTGCAGTGCTCTCGAACAAGCCGCACGACCTGACGGTACCCCTGGTTGCGGCACTGTTTCCGGATACGAGATTCGCCGCCGTTGTCGGTGCGCGCACGGGGGTGCCGCGCAAGCCCGACCCGACCTCAGCGCTGGCGATCGCCCATGAGATCGGTGTCGCTCCGGCTGACACGGCCTATATAGGCGACACCGCCACAGACATGCAGACCGCAGCCGCAGCACAGATGGCTGCGGTGGGTGTGGCGTGGGGCTTTCGCGATCGTGAAGAGCTCGAACAGGCCGGCGCACAGGTCATCGCGGCATCGCCTGACGTCCTGTTTGATTGCCTGCTCGAGCTGCGAGCAACGCGGCCTCGCCTGTCGGACGGCTCGCCGGAGACGCGAGGGGAGTCCGGTTGAACACGGAGCGCGCTGGCGATCTGCGTCGGGCAGCTTCCATGCGTCGGCGCCTGCTCGCGTTCTATGACGCCGGTCATCGCGCCCTGCCATGGCGGGACACACGCGACCCCTACCGCATCTGGTTGTCGGAGGTCATGCTGCAACAGACCCGCGTCGAGACTGTCGAGCCTCGTTACCGGCAGTTTCTCGCGCGCTTTCCGACGCTCGACACGCTCGCGGCGGCCAGCGTCGAGGAGGTCTGCGAGGAGTGGGCCGGTCTCGGCTACTACTCCAGAGCCCGAAACCTGCACCGCGCGGCCTGCCGTGTGATGGAAGAGTACGGCGGCCGGCTGCCGGCCGGCGCGGCCGAGCTTCGCCTGTTGCCCGGCATCGGCCGTTACACGGCCGGCGCAATCTCCTCGATCGCGTACGGGCTCCCCGAACCTGTCGTCGATGGCAATGTCGCTCGCGTCCTGTCGCGCCTCGATGCGGTCAGCGCTCCACCATCGTCCGCGGCGGGCAGTGCGTACCTCTGGGCGCTTGCCGGAACTCTGGCCCGCGGCCCTCGCGCCGGCGACGTCAACCAGGCGCTGATGGAGCTTGGCGCGACCGTATGCACGCCCAGCTTCCCGCGGTGTGAGTGCTGCCCGCTGCGGACCGGATGTGCGGCTCGAGCGGCGGACTCGCAGGAAAGCTATCCGCGCAAGAAAGCGCAGGCTGCTCGCAGGCCGCTGCGTGTCGCATTCGTATGGGTCGAAAGTCGCCGAGGGGTCTGGCTCGAACGGCGTTCGCTCGAAGGCCTCTGGGCCGGTATGTGGCAGCTTCCCGGCACTGAGGGGCCGCGAGCGCGGGCCAGGCTCTCAGAGCGGCTCGGCGTCGAGCTCGGTCGGCCCATCGCCGAGGTCGAGCACCAGCTCAGCCATCGCGATGTCCATGCGCAGGTGTATCAGGCGCGCTCCGTGCCCTCGCTTCGGCGCAGTGCCGACCGGGCCCCCTACCCTGACCCGCTGGCTGCGCCGCTGAGCGCTCTGGCCCGCAAAGCCATCCGGGCGGCGCGAGCGCGGGCCTTCAAGTGACAAGGGGAAACGGTTAAGGGCGCGGTCGCCGTGTGGACGGGTGCTCCCGTTACACACGCAGATGAGGAGCACCGCGACCCCATGAAACGAATCCTGCGCTGGCTCGACGAACAGTCCGCATACCGGCCCTGGTGGATGAACGCGCTGATGATTCTCTGCGCATATATCGCCTTCATTTACGTCCCCTGGGACTTCATCGCCAAGCCCATCGACGAAGATCATGAGATCTGGCTCGGTGTCGCGTTTCGCGGATGGGCGGCAAAGCTGACCGAGCCGCTGCACTTTCTCATCTACGCGGCGGGCGCCTACGGGTTCTGGCGTATGCGCCCGTGGATGTGGCCGTGGGCGGCTGTTTACGCCAGCACGCTGACGTTCACGATGGCGGTCTGGCCGTTGCTTTACGTCGGCGGCATCGGAGGCTGGGCGCTCGCGCTCGGCGCGGTGATCCCGTTCGGCGGCATCACCCGGGCGCTGTGGAATTCTCGCGATGTGTTTGCGCCGCAGACCCTTCAGCTGCGTCAACGCTACGGGGACTGGGCGCTTGTCACGGGAGCTTCGGCTGGAATCGGCGCCGAGTTCGCTCGAGCGCTGGCTCGTGAGGGCGTCTCCTGTGTGCTCGTGGCTCGCCGCGAGGAGCGAATGAAAGAGCTGGCCGCAGAGCTGGAGCGCAACTGGAATGTCCAGTCCCGAGTGGTCGTAAGCGACCTGACCGAAGCCGGCGCTGCCGCGCGCATCGCCGACGCCGTAGACGATCTCGACATCGCCATCCTCGTCAATAATGCCGGAGCCGGCTACGCCGGGCGTTTTGACCGCCAGGACGTGACGATTCTGCGCGACATGATCACCCTGAACTGCATTGCGCCGGTCGAGCTTACCCACCGGCTGCTGCCGCGCCTCGAGGAGCGCGGGCGCGGAGCGATCGTGATTGTGGGCTCGGCCGCCGGCCGCCAGCCGATCCCGTTCCTCGCTACCTACGCCGCGACCAAGGCCTTCGACAACCTGCTCGGCGAGGCGTTGTGGGTCGAGCTTGCCGATAAGGGAATCGACGTGACCGTGCTCATGCCCGGCCCGGTAGCGACCGAGTTCGAGGCCGTGGCCGGCGAGCAGCGTCGGCATCCCGAACAGGACGAGCTGCCCGACGCCAGTGTCGCCCATGCGCTCGAAGCGCTTGGACGCCAGCCGTCCGTTGTTTCGGGCGGCTGGATGAACTGGCTGCGCGCCAACGCCAACCGTGTCGCGCCACGCGCTGTGGTCGCCTACGCTGCAGCGGATTTCGCGGAGAAGCAGGCGCCGTCCGAGCGCATGTAGCGCGCGAGTGCGCGGCCCGGGCATCTGGACGCTTGCGCTTTTGTCGGGACGCTCGCGCTTTTAGCCGGCGGCGCTTCGTTCTCCCCGCCTGCGCGTCGCCGTTACTTTCGGCCTGCCCATCGACGCGCGACTCTCACCAGGCGTTCGGGGTAGTCGCTCATGAGACCGTCGACGCCGAGTTCGAGCAGTCGCTCCATCTCGTCGGTGTCGTTGATCGTCCAGCAGTGGACCTCGACCCCGCGCGAATGCGCGATCTCCACAAAGCCTTCGGTCACCAGTTCGATGTCTCCGTAATAGGGCGGAACTTGCAGCGCGTTGCCGGGATGCCGGTAGTCGGGGCTTTCCGCGTGCTCGATGAACGAGACGACCTCGCCGGCCGAGCTGCTCGTCAGCATCGAGCCGCAGGCCGCACGTACGCGCTTCATGATGCCGTCTTCGGCCGCTGCGAGCAGAACCCGGTCGGCAGCCCCGTGCTCGTTGATCAGCGCGACGACGTCGTGCTCGATCGCGGGAGCGTCCTGCTTGACCTCGATGTTGAGCGGTACGCCGGGAAAACTCTCGAGCACCTCGCGCAACGTCGGGATCCGGATCCCGCGGTCGCGATACGGAAAGCCCTCGCGCTCGTCGTCGTGGAACCGGTAGCCGGCGTCGAGTTCGCGCAGCTCGGCGAGCGTCCGTGCCTTCACAGGACCTGCGCCATCTGTTGTGCGCTCGAGCGTCGAATCGTGAAAGACCACGATCTCGCCGTCGCTGCTGGCGTGGACGTCGAGCTCGAGCAGCTGCGCGCCGGCCTCGAGGCCTTCGGCGAACGACTCGAGCGTGTTCTCCGGTCGTCGCCCGCTGGCGCCGCGGTGGGCAAAGAGTCTGGGCCTGTTGCTGTCGAGATAACGCATCGTTCGCTTACCTCCAGGCGCTGTCCTGGATCAGTCCGATCTGCTCGCGCAGGCCGGAGATCTGTTCGAACCAGTAGCGCTCACTGCCGAAATCGCTGAACACCCGCTGAAAAGCCGGGTCGCCCTGTCGCCGTGCAATCCATGCAGTAAAGTGGATATAGCGCAGCGCCCGCAGCGGTTCGACCAGCCGCAGCGTCGAGCGGTCGAAACCGCGCAGTTCCTCGTAAGCCTCGAGGAACGTCTCGCGATCGCGCACAGCAACGGTGTCGCGTCCGGGGACAATCAGCCACAGGTCCTGGACACAGGGGCCGCGGACCATGTCGTCGAAGTCGACCAGGTATGGATCGTCGTCGCGCCACAGGACGTTGCCGATATGGCAGTCGCCGTGAATTCGCTGGCAGGCCACGCCTTCGAACCATGGCTCGACCGTGTCGCAGAGCTGTTCGACGAGCGAACGGTATGCGTCTCGCACGTCGGCCGGCACAACGTCGTGATCGAGCAGATAGGCAAGATTGTCGCGCCCGTAGCTGTCGACATCGAGACGAATGCGCTCGTCAGCGACGCCGACCTCGCCGATGTTGTGCACTCTGGCCATCAGGCGGCCGAGTCTGCGCAGCTTCTCATCGTCGAGCTCATCGGCAATGCGACCGCCGATCCGCGGCCAGATTGCATAGCGAAGGCCGGTGTCTTCGATCGCAGCCAGCGTCGAGCCGACCTCCATATTGATCGGCGGCACCACCGGAAGCTCGTGTTCGTCGAGCTCTTCGAGAAATTCGTGCTCGGCCAGAATCTGGTCGTTGGTCCAGCGGCCGGGCCGGTAGAACTTGATGACGCGAAAGCGATCGCTCGGAGTGCGCGCAGCGCCGTCGATCTCGATCTCCACGTCGTAGACGCGGTTCTCCATGCTGTTCAGCGCGTAGCAGCGACCGGTCGGTCGCAGCCCGGCAGCCTCGACCGAGTCGAGAATGCGGTCGGGCGTCAGTTCGTAGAAGAATCGAGTTTCGGCGGCGCCCCAGGCGCCGATTCCTTGCCCGGTCACCGCAGGTACGCCGCCGTCGCCCGTTCGCCGCTACTCGACGACAATCGTCGCCTTGTCGATCGACAGGGGCTCGCTCGGCCGTCCGCTGCGGCTGCCGCGTGCTTCGAGCGCTTCGAGCGTGTCGTTGCCTTCGACGACCTCGCCGAAGATCGTGTGACGACCGTCGAGGTGGGGCGTCGCTGTGAAGGTGAGGAAGAACTGGCTGCCGTCGGTGCCGGGGCCTGCGTTGGCCATGCTGAGCTTGCCGGGGCCGTCGTGCTTGACCGACGAGTCGAACTCGCCCTCGTACTTGTAGCCGGGGCCACCGGTGCCGTTGCCGAGCGGGTCGCCGCCCTGGGCCATGAAGCCGTTGATCACGCGGTGGAAAGCCAGCCCGTCGTAGAAGCCGAGCTGGGTCAGGTAGATCGTGCTGGTGACGTGCATTGGTGCCACCTGCGGCATGAGTTCGATCTTCATCTGGCCCTGATTGGTATCGAGCACCCAGAAGTACTTCGATCCCGCGTCAAAGCTCTGCTGGGGAGGCTTGGTCAGCCGCGTCTTCCAGCGTGCGTCGGTCTTGTCGATCGCCTGCTCGGCGATGAAGGCGTCGATGGCCTCGATCACTGCATTCTCCTTTGTCGACGAGCCTGCGGTCCCGCCGCCCGAGCCTCCGTCATCGGCGGAGGTGCATCCGCCGGCGACGAAAACGAACAGAAAAGCGAGGGGCAAAAGCTCACGGATCATCATTCGCATGGCCGGGCGTTGTAACACTGCCGGTCGTCACGAGCCAGCGGTCGGCGCGCCGGGCGGGTCATCATTGGACGCCGGGCCCCGCTCACGAACGCTCTGCGGAGCAGGCTCGACCGTAAGCAAAAGCCCCTCGGCGGCGGCAACCAGGACCTCGTCGCCGGCCTCTATGGGCGGGCAGCCGTCGGCCACGCGTACCCGCCAGCGCTCGCCGCGCACCTGCACCCAGCCTTGTTCCCCGGCCTCGAGTCTGCACGCTGCACGCGTGCGCGCGCCGATCAGGCGCGCCACTCCGGTGGGAGCTGCTCCCTCGTAGGCGTTGCGGACAAAAGGGTAAAGGGCGAGGTCTTTGGCAATCCACGCGGCGACGCAGGCACCGGCAGCCCAGAGCGGCCAGCCGGTGAGAGGCCAGACGAGCGCCAGTCCGATGATCACGATCAGCAGGCCGGGGACCTGCATGACCCAATACCTGCGCCAGGGAGTCGCGATCGCCGCGCTACCCCGCCGCCGCCGCGCGACCGCTGTCGTCGCAGAAGTGACGAAGCAGCAGGTCGAGGTCGAGCTCCGGGTAGACCGGGAAGCGTCCGAGCAGGTCGTTGACGGCAGCCGCCGCTGTCTCGGCCGCGGAGTCGGTCGTCGTGTACTCGATCTTGCTGGGCTGGCCGTTCTTGCCCGCTGCCGGTGTCGTGCCCGCCAGCACGCCGGCGATGACGTCGGCGATCTCGCCCATCTCGGCTGTGGTCATCCCGAGCGTCGTGACCGCCGGCGTGCCGAGGCGCAGTCCGCTGGTGATCAGCGGGCTGTTCGAGTCGAAGGGGATCGCGTTGCGGTTCGAGGTTACGTTGCAGCTGCGCAGTGCGGCCTCGGCCTGCCGTCCGGAGACTCCCTGATTGGTGACATCGAGAATCACCTGATGATTGTCGGTGCCGCCGGTGAGCACGTCGAGCCCGCGGCTCATGCAGGCCTCGGCGAGCGCGCGCGCGTTGTCGATCACTGCCGCCGCATACGCCTTGAACTCCGGCCGCAGGGCTTCGGTGAAGCACAGCGCCTTGGCGCCCATCACGTGCGGCAGCGGACCGCCCTGAACCATCGGGCAGCCGCGATCGATGTAGTCGGCGAACTCGGACTTGCAAAGGATCAGACCGCCGCGCGGTCCGCGCAGGGTCTTGTGCGTGGTCGTGGTCACGATATCGGCGTAGGGGATCGGGTTGCTCGTTCCGGTGTACGCGCCGCCGGCTACCAGCCCGGAGAAGTGGGCCATGTCGACCATGAGCACCGCCCCGACTTTGTCCGCGATCTCGCGCATGCGCTCGAAGTTGATCAGCCGCGGGTACGCGCTGTAGCCCGCGATCAGGATCAGCGGCTTGAGTTCGAGCGCCTGCTTCTCGATCGCGTCGTAGTCGAGCCGCTGGGTCTCCCGATCGACCGTGTAGCCGTACGAGTCGAACATCTTGGCCGAGGCGTTCATCCGGTAGCCGTGAGTCAGATGTCCGCCCGAGGCGAAGTCGAGCGCGAGCAGTCGCTGGTTGCCGACGCGGCTGCGCAGCTCGGCCCACTGTTCATCGCTCAGCGAGGCTGCGCTGCGTGCGCCGAACTCTTCGATGAGCGGCGTCTCGACGCGCGCGGCAAGAATGCCCCAGAACGCGACCATGTTGGCGTCCGCGCCGCTGTGGGGCTGGACAGATGCGTGATCGGCGCCGAACAGCTTGCAGGCCTGCGAGGCGGCGAACTCCTCGATCGTGTCGACATTGTCGCAGCCGGCATAGTCGCGCTTTTGCGGGATGCCCTCGGCGTATGTGTCGGTCAGCAGGCTGGCCATCGCCAGCTGCGTCGACAGCGAGGAGTAGTTCTCGCTGGCAATCAGCTTGATGTTCGAGCGCTGATCGGCGAGCTCCTGGACCGTCGAACGCGCGACCAGCGGCGAGACCCGCGCCACACTTTCCAGAGCCGCAATATAGGCAAGAACCGCCGGGTCGGGCTCGCCGCCCGAAGTCCTTACGCCGTCGAGATAATCCGCTACAGCCGAAATCGTCATCGTCCTCCAGTTAAACCCGCAGCAGCCGCGATTCTCAACCGGCGGGTGCAGCCCCCGGAAGCCGCAATCAGTCGAGAGAAATCGGCAGTTCCCGGCGTTTGTCCGGGTCAAGCGCGCGCCATTGCGCGCAAAGGCCGCGCCAGACGGCTACCTGAAACGTTTTGACGACCGCCCGGAACGGCGTGCCGTCGAGCTCGCCGTCGTACAGCGCGCGGCCGGCATCGAACGCGCTCTCGTTGTAGTAGCTGCTGTCCGGGGGGGCGCCCGACGTCACTTCACGCTCGTAGGCGGCCTCGTTCTGGCGCATCAGCGGCACGAAAACCCGCCCGATCTCCTCGAGCAGGCCGCGCAGGCGGCCGCCGAGCTCAAGAGCCTCGTCGGGTACCGGCCGCTCTTCGAAACGGCCGTCTTCGATCCGGCGGATCCAGGCGTGGGTCAGCGGCGCGCGGACCTCGATGATCTCGTTGGCGGTCGGGTCGCTCAGATTCATATCCAGCTGACCGAACGCGCTCGCGTCGGCGACGGTAAAACGATCACCGAGCAGGT
>CAXQPB010000126.1:0-78963 GCA_964225545.1 Candidatus Nitrosopumilus sp.
GGGGCAGGTTTGGGGTCGGGGTCGCGCTCGGGTTTGGATTCGAGTTCGGGGTCGGGGTCGCGCTCGGGTTCACGTTCTCCGGCGATCGCCGACCCGTCGGCGGCCACACAGAGCGTCTGCGACACGATCTTCGGATCGTACGGGACCACCTGCGCGCCATCGTGCTCCGAAAACCGGTGACCGCGCATGAAAAGATACGCGTCGCCGTCGCGCTCGAACCAGTAGTCATGGGCGGCGGCGGCTGACGGGAGCGCCAGCATCGAAAGACCAATGAGAGCGGCCTGGAGGGCGGCCCCGACAACAACATGGCCGGGCCATCGCTGGCTCTTTTCAGGCGCTCGCGGACTCTTTTCAGGCGCGCGCGGACGCTTGCCCGGCCGGCACAAACGTCCTCCACACCACCGCACGCTCTCGACTCCGCTCAGCCGCTGAACACCAACTTCCAACTTTCTGCGATCCCCGCTCTCGCTCCGCCGCGCCGCCGCGCCGCCGGTATTACGACGATCCGTGCGTGCCGGGCATCGCATGCGCGCGATGCGCGCGATGCGCGTCATACTCATAGCCCGGCTTGAAGCGCGTCGTGGCTGCTCGTCCCCGACCCGACGGCGAAAAACGCCGCCGCAGACGTGGCGCGCCCGGGAGTCGGCAGCCGCGTGTTTCCTACGACGATCGGCGGCGTAAAGAAACTGTTTTACGGCGAGATGACTGCTGCCTGCTGACGCGGGTCTTTCGAACGGGTTTCGGTCTGCGGCAAGGTATCGGGCGCTTCTGGATGACCCGTTTCAGGATTTTGTCGCGAGCGAGGCTTCGAGCCGATGTCCCTCAACGCGTCTTCGCTTTGAACCTGTCCGCAGTGTTCGTCTGCCTCTGCGCGAAGAACAACTCGGCTGAAAACGCTTCGGGCCATCCAGCGCTTGAACCTCGGGCCTGCAGTTGCACCAGACCCCTGCCTTCGGCGCCCGCCTTGATCCCCACTTTGGTCACGCCGTCTGCTCCGCCTGACCGGTCCGCGTAGCTCAACCCCCGCAGCCCTCGCATCGGGCCGCCCCTCGGACTCTTCGTCGATCAGCGCGCCCGGAAGAAGGCCGGGCACTGATCACACGGGGCGAAGGGTCTCCGGAACAATCTGTAAACGATGTGTCCGGGTAGGACCGTCTGATAAGGTGGCGCGCCCGGCACGATTTGAACGTGCGACCCCCAGATTCGTAGTCTGGTGCTCTATCCAGCTGAGCTACGGGCGCGTATGGAACGGGACGTTTGTCTTTTGACGGTGACCGTCGGTCGGGGCGGTCCCCGCACTCATTCCGGTCAGCGGCGGGATCATACCCATCGGAGCATCGAGCCGCAACTCAGGCCCGGGACCCGGGACAGTCACGGCTCAGCCGACAAGCCCGCTCTGCGAGCTCACCGGACCGGCACGATCGCGACCGCGCGCAGGGGCCCACCGCTGCCGCCGCGAATCTTCATCGGCAGCGCGGCGACGAGGAAGTCGGCGGGCGGGAGCTGCTCGAGTCCGGCCAGGTTTTCGAAGGCCGGAACGTCGGCCGCGAACAGAATCCGGTGCGCATCGAAAAGCTCGGAGCGACCGAAGTCGATGCTCGGGGTGTCGAGGCCGACGGCAGAGATGTAGCGCTCGGTCACCAGCCAGCGCGCAGCATCCGGATGAAGTCCCGGGAAGCGCAGCCTGGCCACCGCCGCCTCGCCGCGTTCGGCCGTGCCGAGGTATTTCGCCCGATCGCGCCACCACTGGCCGTAGCCGGTCTGCAACAGGACGATCGTTCCGGGCGCGATGCGGCGGTCGTTCTCGGTTTCCCAACGCTGGAAGTCGGCGATGCTGATCTGGTAGTCGCGCCCCTCATCCCCGGCCATGGCGCGGTCGGAGATGTCGATGACGATACCGGGGCCGATCAGCTTTTCGAGCGGGATCTGGTCGACGGTCTGGTGTCCGGCTGCAAAGTGAACGGGCGCGTCGATGTGCGTGCCGCCGTGTTCGGCGCTGCCGAAGTTGTTCGCCTCGTACCAGTACCCGTCCTCGGTCTTTCCTTTGAAGACCGTCTCGAGCGCGAAGCCCTCAGAGGTCGGCCAGTAGATCGTGTTCTCGTCGTAGGCGTGCGACAGGTCGATCACCCGCGCGTCGGCGAGCAGCGCACCGAGCGATCCCGCGCCGGTCATGTCGCCGAGTACGCTTCGGCCTTCCCCGCCGGCAACGATCTCTCCCGCCCGGTCATCGGTCTCGCCGCTGCAGCCTGCGGCGGCGGTCGCCAGGAACAAAAGCATTGCGAACAGTGAGATGAAGTCTTTCGCGGTTTTCACGGCTGCCTCCGATTCAGCTTCCGGCACGCGCGAACGGTGAAGCTTCGCCGTCGAAGCAGGCGGCCGGCCGCCGGTGCCGGTCAGGTTCATCCGGAAGTGTGCGCGGGAAACCGCCGCCATACCAGCGCGAGAGCAGGATCGAGACTGATTTCAGCCGGTTTTTCCGGTGACACGCCCCCGAATCGGGGGCTTGCCCCTGTTTGCCGGGGCTGGCCCGTGCTCGCCCGTGTTGGCTTGGGCCGGCCGAGACATTCTTCGGGCAGGAGGCCCGCCGGACAACCAGCGAATGCGCCGCGGCGACGCAGCGCGTATACTCAAGCCATGCGTGTCGCCCTTGCAGGCCTGCTGCTCACGATTCTCGCTGCCGCTGCGGTGACACCCGCGCAGGCCGAGAGTGAACCGGCGCTGCTCGCATCGGTGGAGAATCTCCGCGAGCTGGTCCGGCATGTGCGCCATGATGTCCATGTGCATACGCCGTCGGACTCGGCCGCCACGCCTGCGATGGGCAGCGGTACGCGCGACGAGCAGACCGGACGGATCGTCCGCGAGACGACGCAGCGACGGCTCACCCAGCACCTGGTCAACCTCAACGGGCATCCCCACTTCGATCCGATCTGGACTCATTACATCCTCGAGGCCCGTGCAGCGACGACACCCTCACGTCGCAATTACCATGTACGCAGCTGCCCGATCTGCAACGTAGCGTTCCGCGAGCTCGCCTTCGGGACTCCGGCCGCGCTGCCCGCTCTCGAGATTCCGTTCTCGACTGTTCAGCTCGGTGACGGGTACTTCAAGGTCGACCCTTCTTCCGGCCGGATCTTCCGTATCGTCGATCCGATCAAGGGCACGCCGTCGTTCGTCTCGACCGGGCGCCTTGTGATGGCCGGCGGTCGCTGGTGGGTCGACAACGGCAGCCAGCGTTCCGGTCCGATTCGGACACGCGGCGGCAGCCGGCCGCCATGGCAGATTCACTCAGAGGCGCGAGCAGCAGCGGCCGAAGCCGGCAAGTCCTCGCCTCGAGTCGAAGCGCCGAAGGCGTCTGTTCCTGCTGTGCCTGCTCTGCCTGCCGTGCCTGCAACAGCGTCTGGAAACCGGGCCGGTCGGCCCGGCGCTTCGCCCGCAGCGCGCGGGCGCAGCGCGCCGACTGCCTTGGAGGCTCTTACCGCGCGGACACTGTCGCCGCGGGAAGGGATCGAAGCCGCCCCGTCCGGCAGGACGGAAGAGCAGGCTGGCCAGTCGGCGAAGCCTGCGAAGACGGCCAATCCAGCGAAGTCGGCCAAGCCAGAGCAGTCAGAGCAGTCGGCCAAGTCAGCGCAGTCGGAGCCGTCAGCGCCGACTGCCGACACGGAGCAAAGCGCGGGCGCGGTAGCGGCGATGCCCGATCGCCAGGCGATCCTGATGCGCCGGCCGCCGAGTGCCGATCGGGCGATCCCCGCCTCTGACCTGCGTCCGGACACCGCGGATACGGCCGGCGAGACCTCCGACGCCGACAGCGCGGGCGGCGACTACAAACCGTTCTGGAAATAGGCTCTCGCGTCAGCCGACAGCGAGAACTTCCGCGAAGCCTTCCTCGAGACGCCGCAGCAAGCCGTCCGCATCGCGGACTGCACCGCTGTCGGCGTTGATGCCGACATGCGCCACACCGTCGTAGCTGAACAGCGTAATGTTCACGGCCGCTCCGGCGAGCGGGCCGAATGGATACATCCGCTCGATACGTGCGCCGCTCGTATAGACGGTAAACGGCGGGCCGGGGACGTTGCTGGTGACGAAGTCGATCGCCTTCATCATCGCGCCGGTAAGACGCGTCGATGTCGACTCGCCGAGCAGGTTCATCGTCGCGGCGATCTCGTCGATGTAGGCCAGGCCGGGTTCGGACCGCTGGCTCTGCACGAGTGCGTGGATCGCGCTCATTCTCTCGCGCGGGTCTTCAATTCCAAGCGGGATCGCGAAGCGCGCGGGCACGAACTGGTTGCCTGCCTGCCGCGCCTTGTCTCCGCTGCGCGTGTTGATCGGCATGCTCATGCGCAGCTCGTCAACACGTTCGTCATGATCGCGATGGTGTCGCGAAAGCCCACCGGCCACGGCGGCCACGAACACGTCGTTGAGTGTGCCGCCGGCGGCACGCGCCGTGCGCTTGAGGTCGTCAAGCGGGATCTCGAGAACATTGAGCCGGCACCCCAGCGAGCGGTCCGTCCACAGCGGGCTCATGGGTTCGGAGACGGGCCGCACCAGCCGCCCGACCGACTCCAGCGTCTCGAATACTTCCTCGGTGGTCGAGACCGGACTGCCGGCCAGCCCGGTGATGCCGCGCCGAACGGCTCCGGCCACGCGGCGCCCGCGACCGAGCGCGGTCGCAGCACGGTGCAGGACCGCATCGCTGATCCGGAAGATCTCGCGTCCGTCCGGGCCGCGTCCGCCTCGTGTGTCAGCTTTGGCAGGTACAGACTTGCGGACCGCTTGTGACACAAGCGCGCGTCGCGCGGTGCTCGAAGGCAGCGCGCCCGCCGCACTCAGCGAGCCCTCACTCCACTGAGAACCGTTGGCGGCCGACTCGTTGTCACCCGCCGAAGCAGCGCTTTCGCGCTCGCGCTGACGAGCGAGCGCCTCACGACCGGCCTCGCGCGTGAGCTCGACCATGCCCTCGGTCATGCGCACCATCCCGACGCCGTCGGTCATTGCGTGGTGGACCTTGAGCAACACACCGAACTTGCCGCCCTCCATGCCCTCGACCGCGTGCAGCTCCCACAGCGGACGGTCCTTGTCGAATGCATGCATCATGACCGGCGCGGCCAGGTCGAGCAGGTCGCGCATCGTCCCCTCGCCCGCGACACGGAGTCGGCGCACGTGGTAGTTGAGGTCGAACAGCGGATCTTCAATCCAGCGCGGCGGCGATACGCCGAGCGGGTCTTCGACCACACGCTGGCGCAGGCGCGGCACCATGTGCAGCGTGCGTTCGAGGGAGTTGTAGAACAGTTCGAGGTCGGGGGGCTGATCGAGAACCCAGACGGTCAGAACCGTCGAGCGCAAAAGCGGGTCGCGTTCGATATGCCACATGAGCGAGTCCGAATCGCTCATCCATTCACCGTATTCGACGCTGCTCTGTAAGACTTCTTTTTCGTCTTTGGTGTTTGGCTCGCTGTTCTCGCTCATGTCCCAGCGCGCGACGCAGCCGGTGCTTTTCTCAGGCGCTCTCTCCGGTGCTCGCGCTGACGTTTTTATAGCGAGGTGTGCAGGCCACGGCCAAGACGACACGGCCGAGTGCCTCAGGGATTGAAGGACGGAGGTCCTGAGAGGAAACCACTACGGCTCGAGCGCAGTGGTCAGGGCTGCGGACAGCGGGACGGATATCCGGCGGCGAGACGGCACCGCGGGGGCGGCGAAATGGAACGAAGTCCGCGCTCAGCGCGACGGACGCGAGGTCCCCGAGCGGCGGACGTAGCCGCCTCTGCTCGAAGAGGTCTTCGGCACAGCCTGACTTTCCGGCCCTGCAGGCGCCGACGGCGGCGCCGCGCTCGACGGCCCGCGCCCGTTCGGCGTGCGACCGTAGCGGTTGGACCGCATTGCGGTCAGGCACTTGTCGCGAACCTCGACCGATTCCAGCGTATCGATCTTGAGCGGCGTCGCGCCGGACTCCACCGTCAGGTCGGTCGTCGCCCAATCGAGAGAGAGCACCCACGGCTCGAGCCACAGACTGTGAACCACGTGACGCTGATCGGCCGGTTCATCAACCCGGGCCGCGCGGCGCTTGCCGCCGTGGCCCTCCCAGCCCCACTGCATCCAGACTCCGTTGAAGTTCTCCGCCATCCGCGGCGTGGCCGTGATGTGGAAATCGAACCACGGCTGCACGTATTCGATCTCGTAGGCGACGAACGAGCGCAGCACCTGCTCGCTGTTCATGCCGGCAACTGCGAAACGCGCTTCGCGGTTGTCGGTCAGGTAGATCCGCAGGACCTCGCCGCCGCGCAGCCACTGGACGTTGTCGGGCGTGGACTCGAGAAAACGCCAGCCCTGTCCGGGCAGCTCGACCGTGAAGCAGGGCCGCTCCGGGTAGTTGTGCGCGTAGAGGTAACCGCCGGGCGTGACCTGGGTGATGTAGGACGGAGCGTCCTCTTCGTCGAAGAGGTTATGGCCGATCGCCGAGCAGCCCGAAGTGAGGAAGGCGCAGCAGGCCAGCGCGGCGAGCGCAGAACGGCTGCTGGTTTGAAGCCGCTTCATGCCTGATTGTGACTCCCCACGCACCCCGATCATTCAACCGCCCCGTCTTTCGCCCCGCGCCCGAAAGGCAACACTACCAGAGTATAATGGCGGAGAGGGAGGGATTCGAACCCTCGGTGGAGTGTCTAACCCCACACTCGCTTAGCAGGCGAGCACCTTCGGCCACTCGGTCACCTCTCCGGGAGCCGGTCTCGACCCCGGAGGGCCCTGACCGGCGCGCTCATTGTATAGAAGCGGGCGAAGCCTTACCACGGAACGGCTCCGACGCGAATTGTTCAGACTCGGGTGGATAGTTGCCGGATAGTCGCGGTCGGGCAACCTCGGCCGCCGATCTCCGTCTTTTGCCTTGTCACGCGCGCGGCCCCTCCCGGCCTCTCGGCCTCTCGGCCGCAGCTGAAAAGACTGGACGCCGGCAGCCTCCCTGTAACCAGCGGTATGCAGGGCTGCATGCTGCGTCGTCGTTTCGCCTTACAAAAACGCCCGATCGCTGCCGGGAACGTGCGGCCAGGAACGGGGGCTACACCCTAAAACACTGAAATCCTGCGGCTTCGTCGATGGCATAGCGGTTGCTGACTCATTCCGGCCGGTCATGGCCGTTTCTGCGCGCGCGCAGCGACGGCGCATGCCGGGAGCGCCCGGCAGGAGCCGGGCGAATCGGGCTGAAGCGGTGAAGCGGACTTCGAATGACAGGGAATGCCGAGGCCTGAACAGGCCCGGCGGACGGACCGAGGCCGGCGCCGCCGGCGAGCTCACGCGGGATTCGCGCGAGTTCGACGCGGTGGAAGTGGACGCCATGGAAGCGGAGTCCATGGAGATGGAGATGGAGATGGAGACGGCTGCGGCTGCCGATGCGGATGCTGTCGTGGATACGGTGAAGGGTTCGACGCGAAAGAAATTTCTGACCGGATTGAGAGGTTCCTCCGATGTGTCCCTCGGTGTAACGCAACTCTCCCCGGACCGATCGGACCCGCAGCCAGGCAAAACGACGACAGGTGGAACGACGAAGGCTGATCCGGCCACGGTCCTCTCCCTCTCAGCGGCGCGCGCGCGCCGCGAGCAACGAAGGCGTGCCCGTCGCCGCGGCTCACTCCCCGAGCTCGAGGGGATCGACCTGCGTGGCATCGACCTCGACCGCCTCAGTCCCGAGGCTCGCGAACATTACTGGTTCAACGTCAACAAGTACGCGCGCCACCTTTTCGTGTCGTCGTGCGAACTGAGTATGGACGACTGCGACCACCCGCACGCACCGGTATGCGTCCAGCATGTTCGCGAGGCCGAACTCAACCGCATGGCGATGCAGTCGAACCGCGGCGACCGCGGCACGTTCGGGCTGCTGTTCTTCATGGACGGCCTGCAGATTCTCGGCGCCGCCGCCTGCGGCGCGCTGGCGACCCAGCCGGGGCTTTTCGGCTCTGCCGGGATGGTCCCGCTGGCAATCAGTATTCTTCTGACCGCAGGGGTGTTCCTGTTCCGAGAGGCCGTCGCCGCTCGCGCCGGGCGCTTCTGATCGGCGCGGTTCCCCACGCACAGTCCGCTTCCTCTGGCCGCCGCGGCTGGTCTCCGCACAAAAATCGCTGCACTATCGGGCTGCATATTCTGCGCCCGCGGATCGCTAGTCGCCGACGTTCGGTCTGCACCGCGCCAACGGCAGGACTCGACCCATGGCTCGCTACGCATTCGACCGCCTGACGGCACTCGATAATTCCTTTCTCGCTCTGGAGAACCACAACGCCTACATGCACGTCGCGTCGACGATGACGTTCGATGCGGGCCCGCTGCGCCATGCCGACGGCGGCATCGACGCCGAGGCGCTCAAGCAGCTGATCGCCGGCTGCCTGCCGATGATCCCGCGCTACCGGCAACGGCTCGCGTGGACGCCGCTGTATCGAAACCCGGTGTGGATCGATGACGACCGCTTCAGCATCGACTTCCATGTTCGCCACACCAGCCTGCCCCGCCCTGGCGATGCACGACAGCTCAAGCGGCTGTCCGCGCGGATCATGGAGCACCACCTCGATCGTCGGCGACCGTTGTGGGAGATGTGGCTTGTCGAGGGACTCGAGGACGATCGACTCGCGATGATCTCGAAAGTTCATCACTGCATGATCGACGGCGTCTCCGGCGTCGATATCATGCGCGTGCTGATGTCGCCGCGCGAGGATCAGCGCATTGTCGAGGCCCCGCTGTTCGTGCCGCGCCCTGCACCCTCGGGCGTCGAGTTGATGGTTCGTGAGGGATTCCGCTGGGCATCGGCTCCGGCGCGCGCACTGCGCGGTGTCGGTCACGCGATCGGCGAGGCGCGGGATGTCCGCCGTCAGTTGCTGACGGCCGCGCGCGGTCTCGCAACGACGCTCGGCGGTTCGCTGCGGCCGCCGTCCTCGACACCGATCAACGGGGAGATCGGGCCTCATCGCCGCTTCGACTGGATCACCATGAACCTGTCGGACATCAAGGCGATCCGTAAGCTGCTCGGGGGGTCCCTCAACGATGTGGTCCTCACCATCGTGACCGGAGCGATCCGGCGGCTGCTGATCCGCCGCCAGGTCCGGCCCGAGAACATCCACTTCCGCATCATGGCTCCCGTCAGCGTGCGTGCCGCGGCGGAACACGGAGCGCTCGGCAACCGGGTCTCAGCCTGGATCATCGAACTGCCGATCGCGGAGGTGGACCCACGCCGTCAGCTCGCGGCAATCACGCGGCGCACCCACGAGCTAAAGGACGCCAAGGACGCGGTCGGCGCAGAGATGCTGACCTCAGCCGCCGAGTGGACACCGACAACGCTGCTTTCGCTCGCGGGGCGTAACGTCAGCCGGCTGCTGCCGTTCAATATGGTCGTCACCAACGTCCCCGGCCCGCAGTTCCCGATGTATATGCTGGGCGCGCGCATGCAGGAGTGCTTCCCGCATGTCCCGCTGTTCGAAAGCCTCGGCCTCGGCATCGCGCTGATGAGTTACGACGGGAAACTGTGCTGGGGCTTCAACGCCGACTACGACCTGGTGCCGGATCTTCATCCGTTCGTCGACGACGTCGAGGCGGCGTTCGATGAGCTGGTGAAGATCGCCCGAGCCAATGTCGAGATCACACCACAGGCGGCCGAGCGCGCGGAAAACCGCGCACCGGCGGGAGATGCGGCAGCGGCTGAGAATCCCGCGGACAACGACGCAGCGACGCCGGAACAGACCGGGGGCAAAGCTGCTCGCGGGGCTGGTGGCGCGGTTGTCGAGATCGCCTCGGCAGGCAGCGGAAGCGATTCGGCAAAGGGATGAGCTGAACAGACAGCCGCCCGCTTGCTCGGCGCCCGGCTGGCCCGCTCGGTGGCTCGGCGGCTGGTACGAATCGAGGGGCTCAGTTCAGGTCGCGGAGCAGCTCCTGGAAGTCCGGCGACTCGTTGAGCAGCCTGCGACCGACGTCGCGCAGATGATCGACGTCGCGATCGTTCAGACTGAAGCTGGTCGGCAGTCGCTGCAGCTGCCTCTTCTCGGCCGGGTCGGTGATGTTCTCGAAACCGACCTCGATGACATGGGCCTTCGTGTTGATTCCCATCCGCGCGGCCTCGTAGGTCCAGTTGCGAACGGCCTCACGCGCCAGCACGAGTGTCTCGAAGTTGTAACGACGGATCTGTGAGCCGCTCACAGCCCGCATCATTGCCGCGAACGACGGCGCAGCCCGGCTCAGATCCAGCGTACGCGGAGGCTCGGTCTCGGCATTGACCGCGATCATGACGATGTGTTCGGGAAGGTCGGTATCCAGCAGAGCCGCGGTGCTGACCAATCCCCCGCCCGCGGAGACCAGGTCCAGTCCGGCGCGCATTCCGAGATTGTCCGCGACGCCACCGTCGATCAGATGCAGGTAACGCTTGTCGGTGTCGGTGAAGCTGACCAGACCGGCAACCGCGCGATAGCGTCGTGGGTCCTCGCGTCGCTTGGTCAGTGCGACCTGCAAGGCCTCAGGCAATTCGAACCCACAGGTTCCGGCATGGTTGCGCAGACTGACCGGCGAGAGCAACGCAGGCACGGCCGATGAAGCCGCGACAGCGGTCGCAACGGGCAGGGGATCGAGGTTCGAGCAGATCACGTCGAAGTACCCCTGGTTGAAGACGAAGCGCTCACCCGACGACAGATCGGTGGCATTGATGATGACGCGCGGGCCGCGGGCGCGGCCCAGATCCGCGAACGTCGCCCGCTCGAAGATCGTCTCGTTGTAGACCTCCATGGCCAGCTCGCTGCGGCTGACCCATGGCGTGAAGAGCCCGACCAGGTTCCAGGGCCTGAGGGCGCGACCGACGATCGCTGCTGTGATGTTGCGTTTGAGAAACCGCGGCTCGAACTCGTCGAAGATGCGGTCGCCGAACAGGGCATAGTAGGCCGCCGGAAAGCTGCCACCGGAGACTCCGCTCAGCGTATCAACTTCATCGAGCAGCCGGATCTTCTTCCCGCCGACGACAACCTCGGTATCGCGCAGCGCCTCGAGAACACCGTATGCGAGCGCCGCGGCTCGTGTGCCACCACCGGAGAACGCGATGTAGATAATGATGTCGCCACGTTCCCGGAATGAATCGGTGTTTCCGAGCCGGTAACCGGCGCCGGGTCGCGCCTGTTGGAGCGGGACATTGGTCGTCCTCTGGTAGAAACAACCGGAGACAGCCGGAGTGAGAGCAAGCGCGAGCAGCGCGACGAGCGCGCCGCGGGCCGGCGCGGCATGATTCAGGAGACGTTGTTTCACAGCAGCGAACTTACACCTTCGTCACAGTCGGTCGAAGCCTTGAATACGGCGGGTGGGATTCACCCGTTGGAGGGGGCGTCGCCCCTCCTGCGGCGTGCCGGGATCAGACGATCGACGCTCCGAGTGAAGTCTTGAGCTTCTCAACCGTGTCACGCCTCAGAGAGTGCTTGGTGTTGCGATGGGCTTTCGCATGGAGCGTCGCGGCCAGCTCACCGGCACGCGCGATAGCGGTCTCGGCGCAACGATCGGCGGGAACGATGGTGTCGAGGTAGCCGACATCGACCGCGTCCTGCGGGCTGTAGATCTCGGCCTGCGAGGTCGCGCGGTACAGATGCCGGCGCGAGAGCCGCTCGTCGGCAAGAATGAGCGCGAACTCGGGCAACGTCATGCCGATCGCGACCTCGTTCAGCCCGATCTTGTACGGGCCCTCTGCGCCGATGCGTTCGTCAGGGGTCATCAACAGCACGGCGCCCATCGCGAGCGCGTGGCCGGTCACTCCGAAGACCACCGGGCGCGGCGAATCGTAGATGCGCAGGGCCAGCTGCGCGCCCTTCGCAAGCAGTTCGGTCGCAGCTTCGATGCCCTGATTCATCACCGACAGATCGAAACCGGCGCTGAACTTCCCTTCCCGTCCGACCAATGCGACTGCGCCGGCTGCGACCGTATCGGCGTGGTCGAAGGCCGCGCAAAGCTGATCGAGAACGTCATGAGACAGTGCGTTCACCTTGCCGTCATCGACCCTGATGACGGTCACGGTTCCCTTCTGCTCGCAGTGAACAAGCTCGCTCGACATTGAAACTCCCCTTCAGTCCCCGTCATTTCGCCCGGTCCCTCGACCGTGCTCACGGGTAGTAACGGCGCGGTGTCGCGCTCAGTTTTCGCCCCGAGCGCCGTCGACGCTCCAGATTCCCGAACCATTCGCTGCAATGTACAGGAAGACAAAGCAGTAGATCACCGCCAGCTCTCCGCGGTTGAGTATCGGCAGCAGATGTTTCGTCCCATGGGCCAGCCAATAGGCGAACGCCATGGTTCCGCTGCAGATGAACGCCGCCCAGCGCGTCCTCAGGCCGATCATAACGAGCGCCCCGCCGATCACTTCGATCGGCCCGGCAGTATACAGGACGAACGCCGGAGCTTCGGCCGGCGGCGAGCCTGGCCAGTTCACCAGCTTCTGGGTCCCGTGAAGGATGAACATCGCACCGGTGATGATGCGAAGCAGTGCATAGGTCTGCGGTGCATAGGGCTTCATGAAAACGGCCATAACTCGACTTCCTTTTTCCGGTGAGAGTTCGTTCGAAACTTCAGGCTGCGCTGCGTTCGCCCTGCCGACGACCGGGCTCGCCGCCGCCGGGGTGATTCGTGCCATCGCCGCCCGTGCCATGGCCGCCCGTAGCATCTTCGCCCGCGGCCTCACCGCATGTATCCGCCGGGGCTGAGGCGGCTGTCACATCCGCGACAGCGAACTCGTACTTCGACAGATCCGCGCGTCGCGTACGCATCCAGTACTCGGTTGTGGTGCCCGACCAGTTGTTGGTGATTCGTCCCGCGGAGTTCTTGTACCAGCTGTTCCCGACCTTGGCCCAGACCCGCCCCTGCAATGTCTTCTGGATGGTGTTGTTGAAGAAGCGCTGAATCTCCGGTCGCACATCGATCCAGCGCAGCTTTGCGGCCGCAGCCTTACGGATGCAGTCCATGATGTACTCGGTCTGGCACTCGATCATGAAGATGATCGAGTTGTGGCCGAGGTTCGTGTTCGGCCCGTACATCATGAAGAAGTTCGGGAAGCCGGAGGTGGAAATTCCGAGATACGCCTCGGCCCCATCGCTCCATGCCTCGTTCAGATCACGCCCCTCACGCCCCTGGATCTGCATGGGAACCAGGAACTCCGTCGTGCGGAAGCCCGTTCCGTAGACAATGACATCGGCGTCGTGGTGCAGACCGTCGGCCGTCACCACCCCCGTGGCGTCGATACGCTCGATACGCTCGGTGATCAGATCGACATGATCCTGCGCGAGAGTCTCGTAGTAGTCGTCGGAGATCAGGATACGCTTGGCGCCGGGCTCGTAATCCGGAGTGAGCTGCGCGCGCAGCTGTGGATCGGTGATTGCCTCTTCAAGGTAGCGCATGCTCATGCGCCGGTACCAGGCTGACGCCCAGCGACGGCCGGCAAAGACCGGGAACTGCATCTCGTAGGCCATCCACGTGATCCCGCGCAGCAGTTTTGTCAGGCGTGGGTGGCGTGCCAGAAGATTTTTTTCACGCTCGGTGTATGCGCGGTCTCGCCGTCGCATCATCCAGTTCGGGGTGCGCTGGAAAACCAGAACGCGCCCCGCGCTGCGAGCGACCTCAGGGATGAACTGAATCGCGCTTGCCGCGTTTCCGATCACGGCGACGCGCTTGCCCGTCAGGTCGACGTCGTGACGCCAGCGCGCGGAGTGAAACACGATGCCGCCGAATGAGTCCGCACCCTCGATCTCCGGTACGAAGGGCCGGTGCAGCTGGCCCACGCCACTGACAAGGTAACGGGCCTCGAGTTGCTCGCCGCTTGCTGTCGTGACCATCCACACGCCGCGCTCTTCGTCAAAAGCTGCCGAAGCCACCTCGGAACCGAAACGGATGTGCCGCATCAGATCGAAGCGTTCAGCACACTCCTGCATGTAGGCGAGGATCTCCGGTTGCGGAGACCACTTGCGCGACCAGTCGGTCTTCTGGGCGAATGAGAAGCAATAACTGAGCGAGGTAACGTCGCAGCACGCGCCGGGGTAGCTGTTGTCACGCCACGTGCCACCGAGCCCTTCGGCCTTTTCGAGAATCGCGAAGTCCTCGATGCCGTCCCGGCGCAGATGGTACCCGAGACACAGCCCGGAGAATCCGGCGCCGACAATGAGAACCTGAAGCGGGTGTGAGGACCTGCTCGTACGTCCCCCCGTTCGGGGTGCGGTCGCAGCAGCACTCGCAGGCGTCTCCGCTGCTGAGAAAGCCTCCTCCGACTCGGCACCCGTCGCAGCGTGCGAGCCCGCACCGTTAACGGGCGGCTCAGAGGATGCCGGCCCCCGGTATCGCGTCGAGCCATTGCCGTTTTCGCTGCTCACTTGATCCGCCTCTTTCCCTGTCGGCTCGCCCTTTGCGCCGCGCGGATGGGTTCGCCGCCGCCGGCTCGGCCCCACCGGCCGGGAGAACCGAAAGCGCCCTGCTCAGAAAAGACCTTCAGCGCAGACCCGTCGCAACCGCCGGGCCCGGCATCCTCCGCGCGTCGATTTCGCGAACCGCAAAAGAGGCCGGAAAAACGTCGTATCGCGGGGTGACTCAGCGGTGTCCCGCAACCTAATCTGTCCAAGCTGCCCGGCGACCGCAGACCCGCCGACCAACCGGAGATACTGCCACCGATGAAATCACTGAAGTTTCGAAAAATGACAGCGGCCGCAGCATCGATCAGCCTGCCGAGACCGCTCGCCGCCGCACTGACGACTCTGGCCGTGTTCGCTGCGCCGGTCGTTGCTCAGGACAATCCGTGGATCGATCGGCGCCCGCTCAATATCGCGCACCGCGGCGGCGCTGCGGAGGCGCCCGAACACACCCTGTATGCCTACAAAACCGCGCTGCCCAAGGGTGTGACCGTTCTGGAGATCGATGTCACGTTGAGCCTGGACGGCGTGCTTGTCGTTCATCACGATCTGACACTGGATCGGGTAACCAACGGCACCGGTGACGTCGCCGCGTTCACGTTGAAAGAGCTCAAGGCTTTGGACAGCGCATACTGGTACTCATCGGTGTGCGAGGGAACCTGCAACTCGCAACCTGCTGAAGACTACGATTTCAGGGGCGTCGCCACCGGGGACGTGCCACCGCCGGCTGGATTCAGCGCCAACGACTTCAAGATCGCCACGTTGAAAGAGGTACTGAAGGCCTTCCCCGATGTACTGATGAGCATCGAGATCAAGGGCGTAGCGCCGGACAGCATTCCGACCGCAGAGGCGCTGGCCGGCCTGCTTCGTCAGTACGGCCGGTCGACCAATGTCATGATCGCGTCGTTCAATGACGCGACCACGGCTGCCTTCAAAGCCTACGCGCCGGAGATCAACACGACTCCGGGCCTGTCCGAGGTGGTCAGCTTCGTCAGCGCTCCCGGCCCGCTGCCCGATCACGTCGCTTTCCAGGTCCCCAGAACGTTTTCCGGGACGTCGGTGCCGCCCCTGATCATCGACCCTGCACACGCGAACAATTTGTCGGTCTACTTTTTCATCGACCCGTCCGAGGAGACCGATATCGTCTACAACGAACTTTTCGATCAGGGCGCCGACGGCATCATCACAGATCGGCCAACCGCGCTCGAAGCGGTTCTCCAGTCGCGTGGCGGCGGCTACCTGTACCGGGAGCCTCTGCCGACAACATCGGCGCTGGTGAAATCGAGCGGCGCACTCAAAGTCGTGGCGAAGACCGAGACGATTCTGCCGATCGCGCCGCCGACGCTCACCGCAACCGCGTTCAGCGTGACCAGCAACGGCGGCGAGATGCTCGACCCGCTGTCCGCCGGAGAATGGAAGGTTCTGGGAAACCCGGAGTCGCCGAGCGGCTGGAAGTATTCCAACGTCGCGGCACCCGACGGCGGGCCGTGCAAGACGCTGCTGATCAAGCGACGCAGCATCAAGGCAATCTGCAAGAGTCTGGGGACGATCCCCGCCCCGCTGGCGCCGGGCGCGAACGACGCGGTCGAGACGAGCCTGGCGCTCGGAGCGAACCGCTACTGCGCGTCCGCAGCCGCGCCGCACGCGGTGGTCAAGGAGGGCAAGCTGATCAAGATCAAGGACGCGCCGGCCCCCGCCGACTGCCCCTGATCGGGGTCAGTCGTCGAGCGTCATCATCGTGTGCCACTTCCGGGTGCGCGTCACGTAGGTCAGCGTCTCCTTGCTGTGGTGGCCCGTGATGTCCGGCAGGCACTCGGCGATCTCCGGATACTCGATCGGCATCCCGCAATGACGCTGGGCTTTGAGCAGATTGCCGAAGCCCGCGTTGTACGAAGCGAGCGCGAGGTCATGACGGTCGCGCTCGGGACGAGGCGACGACCAGCCTTTTCGCATCCGGCGCATGTAGAACGCCCCGGCTTCGACGGCGAATTCGGCATCATGCGGGCTGATGCCGCCCCACTTCATGGCCTGGGAGATCTCTTCCCAGGTCCCGGGCATCATCTGCGCGATCCCTCGCGCACCGACCGGGGAGATCGCATCCGGATCGAGCAGAGATTCCTGGTAGTACTGGGCCTTCAGCAGGATCCAGTCGACACCGGGAAGCCAGTTCTTGACCGCCTTGCGGATCTCGCGATCGTAGCGGTCAGGAAAAGAGGAGGCCGAAGAGGGGGCAGGCGCCGACAAACCGAGCACCAAGATACAGAGCCACAGCCGTAGGATTGCCTTCACTGACCTGCTTTCCATCTTTATCCACTCCACTCACACTCTCGAGCCAGCTGCCAAAGCTGAAATTCACCGCACGGTCGAAGAACCGGGGAACAACCGAGGCAGAACCGGCGGTCCCCCGCGCCGGCACGGGATCGGCCCGGCCGTCCGGTGAGCTGCCAAAAGCCTCTCTGACGCTCACGTCAATTCGGCAATCGCGCTACTCTCGCGTCTCGTGAACTGGGACCTGCCCTACCCCTCGCGCCGGCAACCCGTGCTCGCCCGCAACGTTGTGGCGACGTCGCAGCCGCTGGCTGTCCAGGCGGGGATCGCCGCGCTTGAACGCGGCGGCAACGCGGTCGATGCGGCTCTGGCTGCAGCGATCACCCTGGTCGTCGTCGAGCCGACCAATAACGGCCTCGGCTCGGACGCCTTCGCCATCATCTCGACACCCGGACCGTCACCTCGACTGCATGGGATCAATGCCTCAGGCAGATCCCCTGCAAAGCTGGACGCGGACCGACTGGCAAGCGCTGACAAGATGCCTCTGCTCGGCTGGGACGCGGTGACCGTTCCCGGTGCGGTCGCGTGCTGGGTCGATCTTTCGCGACGATTCGGCCGGCTTCCGTTCGCCGACCTGTTCGAGCGCGCGATCCGGTACGCACGGGATGGATTCGCGGTCTCGCCGGTGACTGCGCAGTTGTGGGCGACGGTCGCGCCGCTGTATGCCTCGATGCCCTCGTTCGCCGCGGCGTTTCTGCCCGGCGGGCGGTCGCCGCAGGCCGGTGAAACCTTCCGACTGCCCGAGCTGGCAACCAGCCTCGAGCGCATCGCACAAAGCGAGGGGGAAGATTTCTATCGAGGCGACCTCGCCGCTTCGATAGCGAAGCACGCCACTTCGGAGGGCGCTGCACTGGTGATGTCCGACCTCGAGTCCCACGCGCTCGAGGAGGTAGACACGATCTCGACACCATTCCGCGATCATACGCTGCACGAACTGCCGCCGAACGGACAGGGGCTGGCCGCGCTCATCGCGCTCGGCGTGCTCGACCACGCTTCGGACGGAGCACTTGATCCGGACAGCGCCGAGGGCATTCATCTGCAGATCGAGGCGATGAAGATCGGTTTCGCTGAGGTCCATGCGCATCTCGGCGACCCTGAGAACATGCGTGTCACGTGCGCCGAGCTGCTCGCGGATGACTATCTGCGCAGGCAGGCCTCGGGTATCGATCGCGATCGCGCTTCAAATCACAGCAGCGCGATCGCACCGCGCGGCGGCGATACAGTGTATCTCACCGCCGCGGACGCCGACGGGATGATGGTCTCGTTCATCCAGTCGAACTATTTCTCGTTCGGCTCGGGCATCGTCGTTCCGGGGACGGGGATCAGCCTGCAGAACCGCGGCGCGGGCTTCACAACCGGCGCGGATCACCCCAACCGTGTCGCGGCCGGGAAGCGCCCTTTTCACACGATCATCCCCGCCTTCGTCACCACAGGGTCCGAACCGCTGATGAGCTTCGGAGTCATGGGCGGCGCCATGCAGCCGCAGGGCCACCTTCAGGTGATGGTACGAATGGCGGCCGGATCCGGACCGCAGGCCGCGCTCGACGCCCCTCGCTGGCAGGTCAGCGAGGACGACCCGCTCGGCGTAGCTGTCGAGGCCGCGGTTCCGGACGCGGTGGTCGCGGGCCTCGAGCGACGCGGGCACCGGATGCGCCGTCTCGGTCCCGAGTGGTTCGGCGGCGGCCAGGCCGCGCTGCGCCACGGCGACGGTTACGTCGCTGCTTCGGACCCGCGAAAAGACGGCCACGCTGCGGGCTTCTGAACTCCCGCCGAGAGCCCGACTGGAGCCCCGCGGCCGATTGCGGCCTTGCCGAGTGGCCTCGCAATGGCTATCTCAGAGGGAACGGGCTTCCTGCCCGACGGAGTTCTGCCTGATGGTCAAGAGAGTCGCGCTTTTCCTGGTAGTCAACATCGCGGTCCTGATGCTCCTCAGCATCACGTTCTCGCTGCTGGGTATTCGAGGCCTGCTCGACGAGCAAGGGGTAAACCTCAACCTTCAGGCGCTGCTGGTTTACGCGTCAGTGATCGGTATGGGCGGCAGCTTCATCTCGCTGGCCATATCGAAATGGACTGCCAAGAAAATGACCGGCGCGCGGGTCATCGAGAATCCCACCGACGCCTCCGAGCAGTGGCTCGTGGAGACCGTGCGTCAGCAGGCGAAGGCGGCCGGTATCGGCATGCCGGAGGTGGCGATCTTCGATGCGCCCGACCCCAACGCGTTCGCCACCGGAGCACGGCGTGATGCCGCGCTGGTCGCTGTGAGCACGGGCCTGCTGCGAAATATGAATCGGGATTCGGTCGAGGCCGTTCTCGCACACGAGGTCAGCCACGTAGCCAACGGTGACATGATCACGCTGGCGCTGGTCCAGGGTGTGGTCAACACATTCGTGATCGTACTGTCTCGCGTGATCGGCCACGTCGTCGACCGAGTGGTCTTCAAAACAGAACGCGGACATGGCGCCGGCTTCTGGATCGTAACCATCGTCGCCCAGCTCGTCCTCGGCGTACTGGCGAGCGTGATCGTCTTCTGGTTCTCGCGTCAGCGCGAGTTCCGCGCCGACGCCGGCGGGGCGCGACTGGCCGGTCGCAATAAGATGATCGCCGCATTGCAGAGCCTGCAGGCTTCGGTCGCTGAACCTCACCTGCCCGATCAGATGGCGGCGTTTGGTATTTCCGGCGGCACGCGCGGCGGGTTCGCGCGTCTTTTCATGACTCATCCCCCTCTGGAAGAGCGCATCGAGGCTCTCCAGCGTATGACGCACTGAAGATCGGCAAAACGTTTCCCTTTCATGAAGCGCGGCTGCACTGACACGCAGCGTCACGCGCGTCAGCACAATCCGAGTCGGAGTTCAGACGTTGACGCGAGCGGATCGGCTGTGCCGCCGGCAGCCGGCGTGCTACGCTCAACGGGCGTCTTGCGGTCGCCGCCTGCGACTGCGCTGGGCGCGGGGGGACAGTTGCGGTACGTCAAAGCGACGCGAGCACCTGATGAGATCATCCTTGCGGTCGGCCGTTTTCCGCGAGCCTACGACTGGGTCTCCTTTTTCTGGCTCTTCACCATCATCGGTATTCCGGTCTTCATCATGCGCACCGCGCGCAAGCGCTGCACGGAGCTGGCTGTCACCAGCAAACGCTTCGTCTACAAACGCGGGATCATTTCACGCGTCACCGACGAGGTCGCGACCAATCGTATTCGTCACGTCAAGGTCACCCAGGGCTTCATGGGTCGAATCTTCGACTACGGTCAAATCTACATTGAGGGTGCGGAGATCGGAGGAGTAGGACTCCCGCCGATCCGCAGGCCGACGCACTTCCGCCGTGCGCTCATCGTCTCGGGTGGAGCAATCCCCGACGCGCCGCCGCCCCCGGAGCTCGAGCCGTCTACCGACCGTGCTGCGCGATCGGTCGGGCCGGCCGAACCGTTCGAACCGGAGGAGGCCTTTGAGGACCTCGAAGCTCAAACTCCCCGGATCATTCGCACCACGCCGCGCGCGAGAGAGCAGCAAGGCCGCGCGCTGCGGCCGCGTCGAGCCCGCAGGCGCTCACACGCCTCCTGACCCGCAGCCATGACCGAGCCGCCTGCGTCCCCGGTCGTCATTCCTCACGATCGTCTCGAACCCGAAACCCTGCGCGCGGTCATTGAGCGCTTCGTAATGCGCGAAGGCACCGACTATGGCGCTCGCGATGTTCTGCCGCTGGAGAGCAAAGTGAAGTCGGTGATGCGTCAGCTCGAGCGCGGCGACGTCGTCGTGGTCTTCGACCCGGCGACCGGTTCGACCAACATCGTCCCCGCCGACTCCGCACCAGCCGACTGAACGACCGCCGCCATCGCTGGACTGCCGGGGCGCGCAGACGTCGGCCGCAGCGTCCTGGCCACAGCCTCCTGACCGAATCACTCAGATCGGGCCCGGACCGACTCGGCCGTCGAGAATCCAGCCGATCATGGGCAGGTGTTGCCGGCCGATGAAGATCTCGTCGCCGATCAAATAACAGGGGGCGCGTTGAATTCCCCGCTCATCGAGCTCGCGCGAGACGCTCTCGAATGCGCGCTGAGCGGTCCCGATCCAGCCATCGGGAAAAAGCGCAGCCCGGTCGCTCCCGCGCTGCACCGCCGCGTAGGTTTCTGCGGCGAGCGCGCAGACTGCCATCTCGTCGCTGATATCGAGTTCTTCCGCCCAGTAATGTTTGAAGGCGCGCTCGATGAACTCGAGAAGAATCCCGGGGCGGTGTTCCCGAACCCACAGCCATGCACGATAAAGCGGCGCCGGGTCCGGGTCGCGATAGTACCCTCTCATGACCAGTCCCTGCGCGGCAGCGTAGGTGTCGATCTCTCGCGCGATCGCCTGCGCACGTGCGCGGCGGTGGCGGATCGATCGGTCGTCATCCGGACGCGCCGGCGACGGTGGTTTCAGTGGGGCGACGCAGGTCGGCAGCCAGTTGATCTCGACCTCATGACTGCGGCCGAATTCGATCGCCGGGCCGAGCGCAAGACAGGCCTGCGGCTGACGGATATCGAGAACGACCGTGAGCCGGCTCGTATCGATTCGCGCCACGCTCACCGACCGAAACTCCGGTTCGCGACGTCGCCGGGCGCGCCGTGACGGCCGCTGAGGATCCATTCGATCCGCGGCAGATGTTCGCGGCCGAACCACATTTCGTCGGCGACCAGATACGTCGGAACACCGAACACCCCCGCATCGAACGCTGCGGCATTGAGCGTGTCATGCTCGATCCGTCCCTCACCCTGCGCATATTCGTGGAACCCGTCGACAGCGATATCGGCGTCACGAAGAATGTTCTCGATCACGTCGACCCGCTCGATGTCGAGCTCGCGCCTCCAGAACGGCGGATACGCCCGGTCGATGAATCGATCGATCGCGTCCGGACCGTCGCGCTTCGCCCACAGCATCGCGATTCCGGCCAGACTCGAGTCCCAGATCTTCACAGTCCCCCTGACGATACGTCCGGTCAGATTCGCGTATCGCCTCGCGTCCATGTACGCGTATCGCACACCGCTCCACTGTGTTGCGGAACGAGTGCCAGTCGCGCGTCCGTCCGATCCGAGTTTTGCCGAGCCGAGATAGCTCGGGATGTCGAGTGTGAACGGCCTCCAGTCGATCGCGACCCCGAGGCCGGCCGCCATCTGCCGAGTCGGCTCGATCGCCAGGTATGCATACGGACTCTTGAGGTCGATATAGACCGCGAGCGCGGCATCACCTCGCAGAGAATTCCATCGCAGGCTCGCCGCATCACTCATCGCGCGATCTCCGCGTGGACGTTCGCGACGCGCGTCCCGTCTCCGGCGCAGCCAGACGAATCGGGCCCCGCGCCGCTGACGGGTCGACCGGTCGCCCCCGCTGCAAAACGGTGACCTGATCACGCGCAGCGAGGCGCCGCGCAACAGAGCGCGTCGCGTCCATCAGGTCGCGCCACTCGAGTCCGCGGCGCTCGGCAACTTTGCGCGCGGCCTCGGACGGACAGATCGAGCCGTTTCGAGCGGAGAGGAGCTCGAGTATTTCCGTCTCGAGCTCGGCATCGACCTTGCGCGTTCCGGCGCCGCGACCGCGACAACGCTCACTGCAGTATCGCACCTGCGCCCAGCAACGCGCCCATTTGCGGCGCCACTCGAAGTCGCGACCGCACGCGGCACAGGTCTTCACCCGTTGTTCCAGATCCGTAGACCCGGTTTCGGCTTTTTCGCGGCGACGCCCCATCGGCGTCAGGATAGCGGGACAGTTCCGCTTAGCGGAACACCAGGAGCATAGGGTGGGTGGCAAACGCGCCGACCGCGTCCGCCCTCGACGTCGTTTCAAAGAAGATGTCCCGCCGGGCTCTCTGCGCGCTTCGCACGCAGGGCCCGGCAGGACAGGAGGAGAATCCGGTGCTCGTCCCTACTGGCAGTTCGCTCCGCCGGGGAACTGCCAAGGCGTCGTCCCGTCGGCACAGTACCCGGTGAAACGAACGGTCTGCGAGACTTTCGACGGCCCCGGAATGCCGCTCGCGGTGTTGACCGAGGCGGAGTTCGTCGGCGGAATGCAGGTCATCGAGGCGAGCACGCCGCCGTTGGTTCCAGCCTCTCCAGTGACCGAGATCGTCTCACCCGGGAGCCCCGAGGTGAAACAGAGGCGGGTCGATTGGAGCGTACACTGGCCGCAGTTCCCGTTCGGACAGAATGCATCGAGACCGGTGCAGTCGGCGTTGCTGCTGCAGGTCAGAATGCCGCCTCCATCGCCGCGCGTGTAGCCATCACAGTAGCTGACAATGTCATCGCCCACGCCGTTGAGACACTCGCCGTCCGTGCAGGTGAGGTCGGAACAGCCGTTCGGCTGAGAATCCTGTCCGGACCCGACGGTCGTGCAGGTCTCTCCAATCGGGCAATCCGAGTCTCCGTTGCACGCAAGATTCGCTCCGCCCGTGCAGACTCCACACGCACACTCCAGTCCGCTGCCGCCGCCTCCGAAGGTGCAGGCGGTTCCCTGGGTCAAAGTCTCGGTGCCGTTGCCCAGCTCGAGCGCGAGCGGGAGGCCCGCACCCGTAACATTGGCGCCGATGGACGGCTGACACTCATAGGCCGTTCCGCCGAAGGCCGGGTGCGTCGCGGCAACGACACACGCGAGGCCGTCTCGCGGACCGGCTGAACATGTCCCGGCATCACCGACCTGGGGATTCGTGCTGCCGGTGTCGCAGATCGGGCATGGCGTGTTCTGGGCAACTCCGGTGAACACCTTCGTGGAGAGTTCGACACGTGTCTTCGAGGTCCCCGTGCCGACATCGGCAAAGATGATCGGGACGAGGTTCGTCGTTACGACGTTCACCGCGCAAACCGGCGTATTCGACGCGCTGAGTGAAAGCGGTGGGCCGAGGTAGGTGATGCAGTCGTTGCCTCCGCAGGCCGCATCGGTACCGAGCGGCGTTGTACAAACCACAGTCACGTCGTTGGAGCACCGGCAGTTCCCGATGGCCGGATCGCAGATAAGCGCGGGCTCGCAGAATCCGCAGGTCGAGTCACTGCAGTCCAGGCTCGCTGCACTCTTCAAGCCGCTGGAGATGTCAACGTTGTGACCGAGACCGGACCATCCGGAACTCAGCGATGTCGCGTTGAGCTGCACACCGTCGCCTTTACCGGCGTCAACCGCGACAAGCACCTGGCTCGGGCAGATCCCCGCCTGCTGGTATGCCATCGAGGTCACGCCGCTGCCGTTGCGCTCCCACGGCCCGGTCAGGCATTCCTTGAGAACCTCGAGCTGGGTGTGGCAGCTACGGAGTACCGCGAGTTCCGCCTGGTCGAGCGGACCGCAGTCCTTGTCGATTGCCGCCTGGAGCTTGCTTGCGGCACCGGCAATCTTCCCGCCGGGATCGGCGTTTCCGTTGAGGAATGCGTACGCGCCGCCGATCTTGTCGGAAGCCGCCTGAGCCTTGCCGCGTTCTTTTCCTGCCGTATCGGAGAGCTTGCCGGCATTCTTCTGGATGCTGCTCGCACACTTGCCCATCGTCTTGTTACCGATGATCGTGGCCACATCGTCGGCAGATGGATCAAAGGTGTAACGCCAGATCCCTTCGGCTTGCGAGTCGGTGATCGCGATCGCGCAATTCCGGGCATCAGCCCAGTTCGCGATCGCACCGGCAGCCGGAGACGGGCAACCAACGGTGGTGAACTCCGCAAGCGCCGTAGCGTTCGCGGCGTCATCACATTTACTCTTCGCTCCGCCGATCGTGTCTTCGAGCTTGGTCCGCGCCTTGGCGACCTTGCCCTTGCTGTCCGCGGTGCTGATGTCGTTGCAGTCGGTCGTCGGTGCCGCCTTTCCTTTGAGCACGTCTTTCCAACAACCCGCGATCGTCTTGTTGACCGTCGCGTTGTACTTCGCGAGCACCTTTTGAAAAGACGCGCGGCACTTCGCGTCGGAGGCAGTGACCTGCGCCTCGGAAGAGCCGACTGAGACGGCAGATATCACGAGCCCGCAGACAGCGATTTTTGTCAGTTGCTTGAACATCCCTATCGATCCTCCAGTTGATCGCATCGTCTTATTACGGACAGCTCGGATACGCTGCGCCATCGGTACCACCGCACTTCGCGACGCTGCCGAGCTGCTTGATTCGTTTTCCGAGACCGGGATATCCGGCCGTGACGTTCGCTGAGGGGTTGTTTGCACTCGGAGCGATGCATTCGAGCGACGCGACGACCGGTGCCGACTGATCCGCTTCGCCGCTGACCGCGACACTGTCAGGGTAGCAGCGTCTGTTCTGCTCGAATGAGCAGGTCCCGCCGTCAACTCCCAGCGACCCCACCTCACAATCAGCATTGGTGTTGCATCCGACCAGCCCTTGCCCGTTGGCTCGGAGCAGGCCGTCGCAGAAGAAACTCGAGTCCGCGAGGCACTCTCCTTCACCGTCGCCCACGTCCGTACAGGTCTGATCGCTGCAGTTGTTCGGCTGCGGATTCGTCGAAGTGTGCTGGCCGCAAACCCCACCGACTCCGGCGTCGGCACAGTCCGCGTTCAACTGACACGGCACGCCTATGTCGTTGTCACAGCGGCCGCAGTGGCAAAGGTTCGACCCGTCCATACAAGGAACGATCGCGCTGATCGCTCGCGAGCCCGTCGAATATTTGATGTCCGTGAACAACCCGTTCACGACCGTCGGGCCTTTCGGCTTGCAGTCGAGGCTGTAGCTGCCTCCGCCCGGCGCCGGGAACGTCAGATCGTTGTACTGAGCATCGCACGGCAGTCCGGCGAAGTCGCCGCCCGAACACGTGCCCTCTCGCAGGCCGTCATTGAGCGTCACATCGCCGTCGCATGTCACGCACGGGGCGAGCAGAACAAAATCCAATGACGTTGTCTGCTCAACGAGAAAATCAACGCTGCCGGAACCGGCATCGACGTCCCAGGTCCCCGTCGGGGTTCCGCTGATCTTGGTCAAGCTGCACGTCGGGATATTTCCGGATACCGAAGGCACCGGCGCTTCGAGATAGCACTCGCACAAATCGCCGCCGCAATCGTCGAGATCCCGTTCGCCGGGCTGATCGCAAACTGCACGGACGTCGTTCTCGCACCGACACATACGGGAATCCGTATCGACCCCGCTGACGGTTGCAGTACCGCACGAGGACGGCCCGCTGCCGCTCACCGAGGTGATTCGGAAGATGAGATGAGACTCGTCGGCATCAACATTGTTGTGGGCGATACCCTTCCAGCCCGAATCGTTGTCGGAGACGGTCGTGCCCAAGGCCCCGACATCGCCATACTGTGTCCAGTCCAGGGTATCCGGGCATTGCGCGTCGATACACGTACAACTCGAGGAGCAACTTTCACCTGCGGCACAGTCGGCGTCGATCTCACACTGCTCACCAAATGAAGGCTCGAGGACGCCGTCGCCGCATCGCCGGCGAGCCGGAACGCAGGTGCAGTCGTCGAGACAAACGTCGGTCTGCCCGGGGCACACCGAAGCGTCCCCGTCGCACTCTTCGCTTGCCTGGTTGACGATTTTGTCGCCGCAGAACTGGGCTGGAGGATTCTTGATGGCCGGCAGACACAACATGTCTTCTTTCGCCGTGAAGACGGCCGACTCGGCTACAAACTGATCTGCGACCTGGATTGGGCCGGCCTTGGCGTGCTTGGGCTCGCCCTTGGCAGGCTTGACCTGATAGCAGACCAGATGGCCTTCCGTACTCTGAATGCCGCCGCCGTCCACGTTGACCGGATTGCAGAAAAGTTTCGGCCCTTTGACGCTGAACGTTCGCACGGGCTCGGCGAACTGGTCATCGATCGTAACGGTCAGACCTTTGGGGAACGGCGTGGCGCCAGACGTGATCTTGACCTTGTAACACTGGAAGCTGTCAACGTCGTGGTCCGCTCCGTTGGGTGCGGAGACGATCCACGGCGGCGGTGCGGTCAGCGACTTCGATGAGGGAACCAGCAACCGGTCGGTCTTGGCCGTTGTCAGCGACAGAAGCCCGAACTGATCGAAGGTAGTGATCGTCTGAGCGACATGCTTGGCGCCGGTGCTTTTGATCGCCCACGGAGTCAGGTGCGTGTTCGGATCGACAATGCCCTCGGAGTTTTTGTCCGCAGGGTTGCAGATTCCACGCAATTTCTTGACGACGTGCTCCTCGACCTGGAACTGGTCATCGAGATCGGTGGTCTGACCTTTTTGAATAACCTGGCCGATGTTCTTGTCGGGCTTTCCTTTGTAACAAAGGAAGTGATCATCCGGGATGTCGAACGGGCCGTTCTGCGCGAGTGCCGGGGTTCCGGCGACGAGGAAGACAGCGCAGAGCATGGCGAATGAATTGGCGACTTGATCGAGTTTCTTCATGATTCCCCCTGGGAGTCCGGCAGCGGCGGCTTCCCGAATGGAAATGTATTTCGCGGGAAATAATCCGCTTTTACAGATCACCCCTCGACTGACCTAGGTGTATACGGCGATGTACCGAGCAGCGTCTACCCCCGAACCGGGTCAATAATCCGCCGCCCTTCGTCGCACTCACCCGCAAAAGGCCCAGCGGGCCGCAGACACGAAGCGGACATTCGCTTCGCTGCACGCCGAATGCCGCAGTGCATCGAGCAAGCGGCCACGGGGCATGACACTCGACATGTCGAATGTCGGGAACCGCTGCTGTCTCGCAAAGGCTTGAACCGCCAGCACTCCTTGCGCACTGGGCCGGTCCACCGGAACCACCACCCCCGGGATCTGCCCGACATCTGCCGGTGGCCCGAAAACCGTGTCCCATCCGCCAACGGATGCGACGCGGCGCATCAGACGCGGTCGACCGAGCGTGACCCACCCTCCATCGTACATCTTCCACGCTCCAAAATTATTCTGAATTTCGGCTATTAGCTGCTGTTTATTGTCAGCAGCCTGATCACCAGTGTCGCCCCGATCGGGGGCTACGAACCGGCCACGACTCGGCCGAGCGCGTGACTTTCGGCTCGCAGCCCCGCCGGCGCCGCAGAGGTCAGGCAGGTCCCGACCCGACGGTCTCGGACGCGCGTGACCGGGCATAGACGATCGATGCTTTCTGCCGCAGGGACTCGACAATCTGATCAATCGCCTCGCGCTTTCTCGCAGAGGTCAGCTCTGCCTTGATCGACTCCTCGACTTCAAGCAGCGGCAGGTTGCGTTGATCCTGGTGAGACTCGACCTCGATGATGTGAAAACCGAAATCGGATTCCACGATCTCGCCGATCACGCCGACCGCTTGTTCGAACGCTGCGTTCTCGAAGTCCGGAATCAGTTCGCCTCGTGAGAAGGGCGCGAGAAGCCCTCCTTGCTCGCGGCTTGGACAGTCTGATCTCTTCGCGGCTACTTGTTCGAAAGACGCTCCGTCGAGTATCTCCTGGCGGATCTTCTCGGCTCGCTCTCGCTTGAGGAACTTTTCGGCGTCCGTGTCACCGGCATCGACGCGGATCAGAATATGGCGCACCTGGACTGACTCGGGAACGAGGTAACGATCACCCCACGCCTCGTATGCAGCCCGAACATCCTGTTCGGTCGGTGACGTAACTTCTGATGCTTTCTCATCCAGCCAGTGCTGAACACGAAGCCCCTCCTCGATCTCGTCCTCAATCTCCGAACGTGTCAGCCCGGCTTCAGCCAGTACATCTTCCAGTGTTCTGTCCTGCGGCAGTCCGGACTCAATCTCGCCGATCGCAGCCTTGATCTCTTCGCCGGCCACCTGCTGGCCGGCCTCACTTGCGGCGGCAATCAATAACGTGCGGTCGATCATTCCTTCGAGAACCTGTGACTCGAACTGTGCTCGAATCGCCGCGCGCTGTTCCTCCGGCAACGTTCCCAGCTGGGCGCCAAGCATCCCGTCGACTGCCTTGTCGAGTTCAGCGCGAGTCAGGATCACGCCGTTCACGCGCGCCATGACCTCATCCGCCGCATCCGCAGCACGTGCCGCATCCGCCGCACGTGCTGCTTCCGGCAGGCCCTGCTCATTCCCGTCGCCGCCGGATCGCTTCGCCTCCGATGCCATCGCGCGGAAATCGTCTGATGGCGAGCCTCCGCAAGCCGATAGTGCCGTGATGGCCGTCATTGCCGTCATGGCAGTGGTCGCGGTAATCACCCTGACTGCCGACATCTTCATCAACCCCGCGACGGCGGCGGTGGGCAGATCGCGGCCGAACAGCCGACTCTCTTCGTTTTTCCTTTTCATGAGCTTCGCTCCTCCATTGGTCGGCAGGGCAACGTACCCCAGGCCGCGCGTTTCGGAGGAAAGATTACCGGACGCCCCCTGACAGGCGCCCTTCCCGAACATTACAGCCCGTTCATCTGAACGTCTCGGACGCCGTCGATGAACATGAACGACAGTTCATCAACGCGCCACGCAGCGGCAAGAGCGGATGCGTCCAATATGGCTCGAACGGCGGCAAGCCCGAGCGCGCATCTCGGCCGTCACCGGATCCGACTTCCGAAACAGTTCTGACCAGGAGAGACACGATGGAGACAGCTACCAACCCCGCCGCCGGATATGACCACGTCGGCCATAACGCGCTCACGACAGCGACAGACCCTCTGAACGCAGACTTCGGGCGGCTGCGCGCCTGGTTGAACGGCTGCGTACTCGGTCAGGCCGAGCTGGTCGACCGCCTGCTGGTCGCGCTGCTGTCCGACGGACATCTGCTCGTCGAGGGAGCACCCGGGCTGGCCAAGACGACAGCGATCAAGGCACTCGCCGGCGCCATCGAGGGGTCAGAGAAACGAGTTCAGTTCACCCCGGACCTGCTGCCTGCCGACGTGACCGGCACCGATGTGTTTCGACCGGAGACCGGCAGATTCGACTTCGTTCCCGGCCCGATTCTCAACAACATCGTGTTGGCGGACGAGATCAATCGCGCGCCGGCGAAAGTTCAGTCCGCTCTGCTCGAGGCCATGGCGGAGCGCCATGTGACGGTCGGCTGCACAACCCATTCGCTGCCCGACCTGTTCCTGGTGATGGCAACACAGAACCCCGTCGAACAGCAGGGCACCTACCCACTCCCCGAAGCACAGCTCGATCGGTTCCTGCTTCATGTGCGGATCGGATACCCGGACGCCCAGTCGGAGCGACGCGTATTGGAGCTGGTGCGTTCGAGTGCATCCGGCGTGTCGGCCGTGAGCTTCTGTCCGATCGCGCAGAGCCGCATCCTCGAGGCCCGCGCAGCGGTGCTCGACGTCCATCTGAGCGCGGCCCTCGAGGAATACCTGCTCCAGCTCGTCTTCGCGACGCGCAATCCGTCGCTCTACGGCGACGATCTCGACGGCTGGGTCGAGTGGGGCGCAAGCCCGCGCGCGACGATCGCGCTGGACCGTTGCTCACGCGCGATGGCGTGGCTTGAAGGCCGCGACCATGTGGTCCCGGACGACATCGTGCGCCTCGCCCCGGACATCCTGCGGCATCGGATCGTCCTGACGTATGAAGCCGAAGCCGAGGGAATGAGCGCGGACGACCTGGTGGCGGCGATCCTGTCGCGAGTGCCGTTGCCCTGAAGTCGGAATGAGAGTGGGAGAACCTCGAAACACGAGACAGGAGCGGCATGAGAGATCAGCGAAAACATGAGCGGGGGCGACGGACATCGGACGGACGGACGGGGGTAACCCGCGTTTCGACCGACGAGCTCATCGAACTGCGGCGTGAGGGCGCTCGGATACGCCTCGCGCCGCCCTCGGTCGCCGCTGCCCCGCTTGCCGGTCCGTATCTTTCCATGACCCGTGGTCGCGGCATGGAGTTCGATGAAGTCAGGCCGTACCAGCCCGGTGACGAGCTCCGCAACATCGACTGGCACGTTACCGCCCGCACCGGACGCGCTCACTCCAAGCTTTTCAGCGAGGAGCGCGAACGGCCCGTTCTCATCGTCCTCGACATGGCCGATTCAATGCACTTCGGAACACGCAAACGCTTCAAGTCTGTTGCTGCCGCACGCGCAGCAGCTGTGATCGCGTGGGGCGCTGCAGACGCGGGGGATCGCGTCGGCGGCGTGGTGACGAACGTCGGCGGTGGACTCTTTCCGCCCCGCCGTCGACGTCGTCACCTTCACCATCTTTTTGCTCGCTTTGCGCAGGCTGTCGGCACTGCGGACAGTGCGTCCGACAGCGACAGCCCTTCAAAGGAAGCTGCGAGAACAGAGCCGAGCGCCGTAAAGCAGCACACGGGCGGCCTGGCAGACGGGCTGCGGCGCCTGCGCTGTCTGGCTGAGCCCGGCAGCAGAATTTTCCTCATCAGCGACTTCTATGAAACAGGCGACGAGATCCGCAGGCACCTGCGTGCGCTGGCCCGCAACTGCGACGTGACCTGCATCCGGATCTACGACGCCCTCGAACAGTCTCCCCCTCCTGCGGGCCGTTATCGTTTCGCCGATGGCCACGGCGCGAGCTGCGTAGTGGATGCCTCACGCGCCTGGCGCGACGCTTACGCCGAGCAGATCGATGCACGACGTTCGCGAGTCGAAGAAATGTGCCGGCGCTATCGCATGTCGCTGGTCGAGCTGCGAGCCGATCAGGAACCGGCCGAGGCTTTGAGCTTCATCGCGGCGACCGGCCCACACGGAAACAGACGGCCCCGCGCTCACGGGAGGGCTGCATGACAACTGCATTCCCTCCGGACCGCGCAACCGAGCAGCCCGTGGCTTCCGACGCATTGGCCACCGGTCTCGAACAACTTCGCGATATTCACCTGCCCGATGCAGTGCCGATATGGCCGCCTGCTCCGGGCTGGTGGTTTGCTTTCGGGATCATGATCCTGGCGACGACAGTCGTCTTCCTTCGTATTCGTGCCCACCGCCGCAGTCTTCGGCGTGCCGCTCTGCGCGAACTCGACACGGTGGAGAACAGCTACCGAATCACGTCAGACGCTGCCGTGCTGGCACGCAGCCTCTCCGCGCTGCTGAGGCGCACGGCCCTTGCCCGGTTCGGTCGCGACCGCGTCGCCGGCCTGCACGGAAATGAATGGATCGAGTTCCTTGCAACAACGACTCCTGCCGGGGCGGCAGCCGTCGCGAGCGCAGACGCGCTGACCCGTACCATGTACGCACGACCTGGCGGCGAGTCTGACACGCGGCAGGGCGAGACATGGATCGCCGACGTCAGAGCGTGGATCAGGAGCCTGTCATGATTGAGAGCGCATTTCCGTGGGCCCTTTTGGCTCTGCCCGTACCCCTTCTGGTCTGGTGGATGTTGCCGCGCGCAGCCCGGGAAGGCGGCGCCGCATTGCGGGTCCCGTTTCTCAGCACCATCCGCCGACTGCCGGCTTCGCAATCGGCGAAGCCGGCACGGAGCTTTGCGGTTGTCGCCGCCAAAACTGCCATCTGGCTGCTGTTGATTGCGGCCGCCGGCCAGCCGCGGTGGGTCGGCGAACCACAACCGGTGGCATCCAACGGCCGCGACCTGATGCTCGCGCTCGATCTTTCAGCGAGCATGGCGGCGCCGGACTATTCGGTAAATGGCCGCAGAGTCGATCGACATACGATTGTGAACGCCGTGGCAAAAGATTTCGTCGGAAAACGCGAGGGGGACCGTGTGGGTCTGATTCTTTTCGGTTCGCGAGCCTATCTTCAGGCTCCGCTGACTCTCGACCGTGACTCGATCGTCGAGATGCTCGACCAGAGCGAGGTCGGACTGGCCGGCCGTGAGACCGCGATCGGTGATGCGATCGGTCTCGCCGTAAAACACCTCCGAGATCGCCCTGCGGAACACAGGGTGCTGGTCCTGCTGAGCGATGGTGAGAGCAATGCCGGGGTACTCGATCCCGTTGCAGCGGCGGATCTCGCCACGCAGACCGGCGTGCGGGTCTACACGATTGGAATCGGTGCGGAGGCGCGAACGATCCAGACGCCGTTCGGACCGCGCGTGATCGGCGGCGGCTCCGGGCTGGATGAGCAGACGTTGGCCGAGGTCGCCACACGAACAGGCGGGCAGTATTTCCGCGCTCGCGACACGGAGAGCCTCGTGACGGTGTACAGGCAGATCGACGCCCTGGAGCCGAGCGAAGGCGAAGCGGCCTTTGTGCGCCCAATGCGTGCACTGTTCCACCTTCCACTCGCCGCCGCGTTCGCGGTCGGTACGCTGCTCGCGGCTTGCCGCATCGGTCGTGAACACCTTGACCTGCTCGCACGTGTTGCCGCCCGCATCCACCCCGAAGGAGGCGCATGATGGACCTCGAGACAAAGCTCGGAATGTTTCATTTCCTGCGGCCGGCCTGGCTGGGCGCGCTGATCGTACTGCCCGTGATGGCCGGCTTGTTGATGAGGGCGGCTGCGCGTCCGAACGCACTTCGAAACATCTGCGACGCCGACCTGCTGGAGCATCTGTGCGAGGATGACACGCCCCGTCGGCGTCGACTGCCGATCGCGGCGTTCTCAGCCGCGTGGATCGCGACCACACTGGCCCTGGCCGGTCCGACCTGCGAGCGGCTTGCGCAGCCGGGATTCGAGCAACCCGAACGCGTGGTCTTCGCGCTCGATCTATCCGCGAGCATGGCGGCTGCCGACCTCGCGCCGAATCGCTATACAAGAGCGCGCTACGAAGTTGACGATGCACTGACGCTGCTCCCCGGCTCGGAGACAGCGCTGATCGTTTACGCAGACGAGCCCTACGCGATCACCCCGCTGACCGACGACCCCGCTGTCGTTCGTTCGATGCTGCCGTTGCTCGAACCGGCGCTGGTCCCCGGCAACGGCGCACGCGCCGACAGAGCAATCGATCTCGCCGTTGATCTTCTGGGCAAGGCCCGCGCGGCGCGAGGGACGATTGTCCTGCTGACCGACAGCGCCGGCGACGACGCCGTCGCAACGAAGTCTGCCGCAGCTCGCGCTGCCGATGCCGGCTACGACGTCTCGTTGATCGGCGTCGCCACACCGGACGGAGCACCGGTTCCTGCCCGCAATGGATTCGTGCGGTCAGCCGATGGGTCGCACAGAATCTCAGCGCTCGACGAAGATTCGCTTGCAGGGATCGCGACCGGCAGTGGCGAATACGCCCGTGTTCATCCTGGAGATGATGATCTCGCGGCGGTGCTGCCGCTGCAGGTCTCTGCCGGCGATGCTGCCGGTATCTATCGCAGCCTCGACGACACCGGCACGCGCCGGAGCAGTAAGGTCGAGGTCGACGTCTGGCAGGACATGGGCGCCTGGCTGGTGTGGATACCGCTATTGTTGATGGCCGCCTCTTTCCGCCGCGGATGGGCGGCCAGCCTCGGGCTTGCCATGACCCTCGCGCTCGCGATGCCGATGCCCGCATCCGCAGCGTCGCGCGCGTCGGCGAGGTCGTCCGAATCGGCAGAACCCGGGGCGGAGTCGGAAACCGGCCTTCTCTCGAGCTGGTTCTCGCGCCCCGACCAGCGAGGCGCGCGCGCGTTCGAGGCCGGTCAGCACTCCGAGGCGGCAGCGCTGTTCGAGAATCCGGAGTGGAAAGCCGCATCCAGCTATCGGGCGGGTGACTACCCGGGCGCCGCGAGCGCGCTCGCCGGTCGGGACGATCCGCGATCAACCTACAACCTCGGAAACGCGCTGGCGCGCGCGGGGCGACTCGAGGAAGCGATCGCCGCCTGGGACAGGACACTCGAGACAACGCCGGACAACGACGATGCGCGGTTCAATCGCGAGCTGGTGAGAAAGCTGCTCGAGGATCGGAACTCTGAAACGCAGCAGCAGCAGAACTCGGAGAGCGATACGCAAAATTCCTCAGGCGGTGAACCACAGGAGCCGAATGCGTCCGACTCGCAAGCACCCGATCAGGCAGCTTCGCAGGAGGACGCACAGAGCGGGGAACAGGAAGGTCAGCAGGACCGGGGACAAGATCAGGCGCAAGGCGAGGGACAGGACCGCACGCCGGGTCAGCAACCGGATGGGAAGGATGCAGAGGCAGAGGCAAACGCAGCCCAAGGGGTCGAAAGCGGGTCAAAGGGCGAGCAGTCCGAGGCCGGGCAAAGCGGCGAAGCGCAAGCAGACCGGCCCGACGTTACCGGCACGACCGAAGATCCGGACCGCAGCGCCGATCGCAGCGCCGATCGCAGCACGGGAGACGGCGACTACGCGCCTGTCCATGAGTCGCAAGCTGACGTGCAGGGCGAGTCTCCCGGCGACGTTAACGGTGAGGACACGGCAACCGGCAACGCACCGCGCCGCGCGACCTCAGCGCCTGCACAGTACAGCGAAGAAGAGCAGGCGCTCGAACAGGCACTTGCCCGCGTGCCAGACGATCCTGCCGAACTGCTGCGAAACAGAATCCTCAGTCAGTACGTCAGGAATCGCTACGGCGAACGCGACGGAGGAATGCAATGGTGACCTTTGTTCAGAAACACGTCCGCGTATCAGCGACGCCGGCAGCCTGTGCCGCCTTCGCGGCTCTGGTTGCCTGCATGATTCCGGGCCAGTCCCGGGCACAGGCCGCGCCGGAGGCGATCCCTCAGTCCCGAAGCGTCGCCGACCGCTCCAGCACGGCGACGGCATCGCACATCGACGCGCGCGTCAGCCGCAGTCACGTAACGCCGGGGGAGCCCTTCGAGCTTCAACTGCGCAGCAGCGGGGCGGGCTCGGCAGACGACCTGTCACAGCTGCCCGACCCCAGCGCGCTGGAGAACGACTTCGAGATTCTGGGAACCTCTCGCAGCGTCCGTGTCTCGGTCGTCAACGGGCGCTACGACAACAGCACCGACTGGACGATCACCCTGGCAGCGAAGCGCAGCGGGAGTCTCGAGATTCCGTCTCTGGCGACGGCAGCGGGCGTCACAGAGGCGATCGTGATGCAGGTGTCCGCAGCGTCGCATCGGCAGGATCGCGACAGCGACGGCGACAACCTCGGCCCCGAGCTGTTTATCGAGACCGACATCGCCACCTCGACTCCCTACGTACAGGGCGAGACGCGCATGAGCCTGCGCATTCACAGCAGCCGGCCGATCCTGAAGGGCGGCATATCGGATCCGTATGCCGACGGTGTCACGATCACGCGGGTCGGTGATGACCGCGTTTCCAGACAGGAGCTCGATGGACGTACCTTCGATGTTCTCGAACGAAACTACGCGATTGTTCCTCAGCGAAGCGGCCGGATCGAGATCGAGGGGGCGGTGTTCGAGGGCGCGGTAGAAGGCGCACTGCGCGGCGGCCGGGATGCCGCAAGTCGCTCGAACTTCGGCCGATCCCCTTTCGGATCGCACGCGGCGCGGTCTCTGCTGGACGACTTCTTCGGTAGCGACCCGTTCGCGGACGGATTCTTTGATCGGATCTCCGCGAGTCGTGCTCAGCCGGTGCGGGCACGCGCGGAGAACATCGTACTCGAGGCACGCGAGCGGCCCGAGAGCGCCGGAGCCGGCTGGTGGCTGCCGGCGCAGGCTGTCGAGCTCGTTGAGCAATGGGAACCGGAGGCGACGGCGCTCACGGTGGGCGATCAGCTGACACGAACCATCGTCATCCGCGCCGAAGGCGCATCCGACGAACAGCTGCCCCGGCTCGACCCGCCGGCGGCCAACGGTGCCAAGCAGTACTCACAGCCGAAAGGCGCGCAGACCTTCGTCGCCGACGGGAAGACCGTAGGGGTGAAGGCCGTCGAGACAGTCATCATTCCCACGCGCGCGGGCCGTATCGAGCTCCCCGCAATCGAGGTCGAATGGTGGGACACGAACATCGAAGAGCGCCGCATCGCCTCTCTACCCGCCAGTACACTGGAGGTAAGCGGCGGCGACGCCGCCGCGCCGGTGGACATCGGTGGGATGACCGATGCAGGCGATGCAGGCGGTGCAGGCGGTGCAGGGAACGAACTGGCGGACGCAGGTAGCGATACCGCAGCCGTGACTTCCGATACCCGGATCGGCGCTCACCCGCTGGTACGAGTCTCCGCGCTCTGTGCGCTGGCGCTGGCTTTCTCGGTCGCGGTTGTCGCGTCGAGGAGACGAAAACGACGAGGCGCAGCGGCGGTCGCTGAAGCCGCCGTGCAACACGACTCGGCCATGACTCCCGCGGGCAGGGTCCGAAAACTCGAGCGCTCCCTGCATGCATCCTGTCGACATGGCGAGTCCCGGCGAGCACGAACACTGCTGCTCGAGCTCGGCTACGCCCGTACGGCCCGACCCGGCGACGCACCGGTCGGGCCTCTCGGCAGTGAGCCGTGCGGCCCGCGGCTCGCTGCGGAGCTCGCCGAGCTGGATCGATTCTGCTTCGGCCGCCGCACGGACCGAACGGCAACCACCGGGCGAGCCGCGGCCGCCGAGAGCGCCTGGAGCGGTGAGCGCCTCTGGCAGGCCTATCGCCGGGAGGCGTCCCGCGCTAAGAAATACGCATCGGAGCGCTCCGGGGCAGGTCAGCCGTTGCCCGATCTGTACCCGGCACCCTGAGCGACGACCGCGAGAAGATGAGGACCCTCACCCCGCTCTTTGTACCGCTGCACCGGAGAATTCCCCGGTGAAGGTGCTCATCATCGAGGACGATCGCGCCGGCGCTGAATACCTGGTCGGCGCGCTGAGCGAGAGCGGGCATGTCGCCGACGCGGTCGCGGACGGGATGGAAGGTCTGCACATGGCGACCGTCGGCACGTACGACGCGCTGATCGTGGACCGCATGCTCCCTTCACTCGACGGTCTCGCGCTGATCGAGACGTTGCGCAAGAGCAGCAGTCAGGCGCGCGATATTCCCGTAATCATCATCAGCGCGCTCGGTGAGGTTGATGAACGCGTAAAGGGACTGCGCGCCGGAGGAGACGACTACCTCGTAAAGCCCTACGCCTACTCCGAGCTGCTCGCGCGGCTCGAAGTTCTGGTGAATCGCAAGTGCGGTACGCCGGCGGAAACCACGCTGCGCGTTGTGGATCTGGAAATGGACCTGCTCACGCGAAAAGTCCGCCGCGCCAACCGCACGATCGAACTCAAGGCTCGTGAATTCCTGCTGCTCGAATACCTGATGCGCAACGCGGGTCGGGTCGTCACCCGGACGATGCTTCTCGAAGCGATCTGGGACTATCACTTCGACCCGCAAACGAACGTCATCGATGTACACATCAGTCGGCTGCGGCGAAAGATCGACCGTGACTTCGACGCTCCTCTGATCCACACCATCCGAAGTGTCGGATACTGCCTGCGTGAACCGGAACGTGGCACAGAAGATCAGTAGCATCGGTTCACGCCTCACTCTTGCGATCGGGGCCCTGTCACTGACCGCGGTGGGCATCATTGTCATGGTCGTCTACCTCGCCACCCTCGGTCATTTCGACGAGCAAGTGGCGGACGACGTGCACACAGAGATCTCCGAGCTCGTCACCATGTACACCCGCAACGGCTCACAGGAGCTCGTGCGCGAGATCGGCCGGCGCTCGCAGTCTTCCGAGGGGCGGTCCACCGTCTACCTCCTCGAGCAGACAGGAGGTAGCCTGACCGGCAATCTCGATTCGTGGCCTGCGGATCTCAGCGATTCGAACCAGCTGAGCGACATTCGCGTCCGGCCGGCGACCGGCCCGCAAACCGGCAGCGTCAGCGTCACCCGGGAGCTCAGAGTGCGAAGCGTACGCGTGGGCGCGGAGCGACTGCTGGTCGGTCGCGATGTGAGCCAGCGGTCCGATCTGGTCTCGGCGCTGCGCACCGGCGCGCTCGCCGCGCTCGCAGCAGCAGTGCTGCTGACAATCGGCACCGGCCTGGCGATCAGCCGCAATCTGCTCGGGCGCGTGCAGGGCATGAATTCGACGATTGCGCGTATGCGCGCAGGCTCGACCGATGAACGCGTGCCGACTTCCGGCCGCGGCGATGAGTTCGATCAGCTCGCCAGCCAGTTCAACGAACTGAGCGCCGAGAACCGCCGGCTCATCGAGCGCACTCGTGAGGTCACAAACAACATCGCGCACGATCTGCGCACCCCACTGGCACGTATGCGGCGCACTCTTGAATCGGCGATCGGGGATACGGCGAGCCAGCGCGACGAGGCGCTGCACACCGCCCTGGCAGAGACCGACTCTCTGCTGGAGACCTTCAACGGGCTCCTGTCGCTGGCACAGATCGAGAGCGGCGCGCTGTGCGATACAATGGAGCCGGTCGCACTTGATGAACTCGCGAGCTCGGCGATCGAACTCTACGAGCCTGTCGCCGAAGAAACAGGAATCCGCCTCGAGGCCTCGCTTCAGCCGGGCGCCACGGCGAAGCTCAACCGCCACTTGATCGCGCAGTCGCTGACCAACCTTATCGATAATGCGATCAAGTACGCCGCAGCCGGCGGGGTCATACGCGTCGCGACGGTGGCGGCCGCCAAGGGTGTCGGATCGCAACTGATCGTCGAGGACGCCGGCCCCGGAATTCCGAAGACCGAGAGACAGCGAGTACTCGAGCGCTTTACGCGACTGGATGAATCGCGAGGCTTGCCCGGCACCGGACTCGGCCTGAGCTTCGTTGCGGCAGTCGCCGAGCTGCACCATGCCACGCTGGCGCTCGAGGACGCCGCGCCCGGCCTCAGGGTCAACATGACCTTCCCGCGGGAGCGGGCTTCCTGAAAGCGCTCCCTGCGGACCTGCTCGACCGCGTCTGTGCTCGGCCCGAACAACCCTTCCGGGGAACCGGTCGTTGACAGATGTCGGAGCGAATTCGTATACTTCGGGCCACTTTATTGATAGTTCTCTCAATAGGGCACAGGAGGCCAGTTTCCATGGGACAGGAATCGATCTTCACGCCGCACACCGATGCCATGAATGAAGCCCGCAGCAGGGCCGAAGAGATCGCACTCAACAGGATCAATGTTGCCGATCGCGAGCTGTACCGGTCGGACACGGTGCTGCCCTACTTCGAGCGGCTGCGGCGCGAGGCCCCGATTCACTACTGCGCGGACAGCGAAGACGGCCCTTACTGGTCGATCACGCGCTTCGACGACATCAAGAACGTCGAGCTCGACTGGCCGAATTTCTCGTCTGAGCCGAGCATCGTGCTGTTCGAGGCACGCGAAGACGATCTCGGCGGGCTGCCTGGCGATTCCATCGAGTCGGTGCCCAGCTTCATCGCGATGGATCCGCCGAAACATACGTTCCAGCGCAAGGCGGTCCGGCCCGGAGTTTCGCCGAAGCAGGTCCGTTCGCTGGAGGCCACGATCCGCGAGCGCGCTGCCAAATTGCTCGATTCCCTCCCGGTCGGCGAAGAGTTCGACTGGGTGGAAAAGGTATCGATCGAGCTGACAACCCAGATGCTCGCAACCCTGTTCAACTTTCCGTTCGAGGAGAGAGCGAAGCTGACCCGGTGGTCCGATGTGACCACGGCCATACCCGGCGACGGCGTGATCGATTCGTGGGACCAGCGAAAGTACGAACTTGCCGACTGCCTCCAGACATTCCTCGATATGTGGGATGAACGCGCCGCCGCGGAGCCGGCTTTCGACATGATCTCGATGCTGGCGCACTCGCCGGATACGGCCGACATGAACACGCGGCCGCTGGAGCTGCTCGGAAACATGATGCTGCTCATCGTCGGCGGTAACGACACCACGCGAAACTCGATGAGCGGAGGCGTGCTCGCGCTCAACGAGTTCCCCGAGGAGTATGGCCGACTTCGCGCCGATCAGAGGCTCATTCCGAATATGGTCGACGAGATCATTCGCTGGCAGACACCCCTGGCCCACATGCGGCGAACCGTGTCACGCGACTGCGAGTACGGCGGCGCCAGCTTCAAGGAAGGAGACAAGGTCGTCCTCTGGTACCTGTCGGCAAACCGGGATGAGAGCATGTTCGAGGATGGCGACCGCTTCCGCATCGACCGCCACAACGCCCGCGAACAGCTGTCGTTCGGGACCGGCATTCACTACTGCGTTGGCGCGCACCTTGGCAGAATGCAGGTCCAGGTCCTTTGGGAGGAGATCATGAAGCGCTTCTCGCGAGTCGAGGTCACCGGCGCGCCGACCCGCGTACGCTCGAACTTCGTGCGCGGCTACTCCCATATGCCGGTCAGGCTTCACGCCGCCTGACCGGTCGCCGGCGCGCAAGCGGACTTGCCTGACCGACCAGGCCAGGCGGGCAACAGCCGGAGAGTCCCCGAGCCTCGGAGCGCTCGTGTCCGGCTGCCGCCCCGCCTTCGCGACCCGTCAGCTCGGCTCTCAGTCGAGCAACAGGCCGCAGGCGAAGGCCACCTCGCCGTTGTGCTTCATGCCGCAACCGTGGAACTCGAGACTCGTCTCCAGGCCTGGCTGAAAAACGGCCGGTACGGCGTTTGCGTTGAAAGATGAGAATATGTTGCAGCGTCCACCGGCAACCACACAGCTCCCGCCGATGGTCTCGGTATCCACAGCAGTACAATCTCCGCCCGCGCAGTCGTCGTTCGTCTGCCGGTACTTGAGAATGAAGTCGAGCTGCTCGCCTTCGCAGGATGCCGAGAGCCCCTTGAACTTGATCTTGTAAACAAGATCCCCGGCCGCGGTGTCGGCCATCATCTTGATTTTACCTTTGCCGTTGGGGTCGAAGCGGCATGTCGGGGCCGATTCCTGTGGCGGCGAGCAGGCAGGCTGCATAAGCGCGAACGTCGCGTCATTCGGCGAGGCGCACCGAGCATAGTGCTTCACGAACTCAGCCATGAAGATTCGCGCGCCTGCGGGCCGGTTGGGGATCGCCGCAGCCGGGCTGGCCAGCACCGGAATCGTCAGCGAAACGACAAAGCTCGAAATCATCCATTTCTTCATTTCTGTCTCCTTTCCTTTGCACCCGAGGTTCTCGCGGGCGGGCGGCGGACCGGGATGACCACCTCCGCAGTGTTTCTGGTGTCTACTTCTACGCCCCCATGTTTCTCATGTCAATATTGTTTGCACTGTTTACATAGTTTTCTATGGAAACATCAAGATCTATTGATTTTACTGAGTTTTCGGACGCCTTCGGCCGTTCTGGAGGCTGGATTTATACAGATCCGGCCCACGCGGAGAGGGCTATCCAGGCGGAAGAGCGCTGTTCCGGGCCTGCGAAAGACCGGGGCCGGCGCTTTTGCGGAGCAAAGTAACTGGCGGTAACATCGTGGCGATGTCTGGAGCGAAAACGGCTTATCACCACGGGGATCTGCCCCGGACCCTAAAAGCGGCAGCCCTCGAGCTGATCGCCGAACACGGGGTAGCCGGCTTCACGCTGCGCGAGGCTGCACGCCGCGCAGGGGTGACTCACGCCGCTCCGTACCGTCACTTCCCTGACAAGACCGCGCTTCTGGCCGCTATTGCCGAAGACGGATTCGCCCTGCTCAAAGAGCAGATGATCGAGGCAGCAGAGGCAGCCGGCAGTGATCCACTTGCGCGCTTCCTCGCGCAGGGACCGGCTTACGTCCGCTTTGCGGTTGAACACGCCCCCTATTTCCGACTGATGTTCGGCTTCGATGCGCCCGACAAGACGAAGTACGAGAGCCTCGCCCGGTCAGACAACGAGGCCTTTCGTGTATTGGTGGATACGGTCGCAGCGGCGCAGAGCGGCGGTCACCTTGTTAAAGGAGATCCCGAGCGGATCGGTCTGGTCGCCTGGCTGATGGTTCACGGCATCGCCCACGCCTACATCGACGGGGCGCTCGAGCGACGCGGAATCGACAGCAGCAACCTCGAGACCGAAATCGCCGAAGGTTCACGGCTGTTCTTACACGGCTTCTTCGACTCGAATCATTGAAGACACCTGACAGCAAAGAACAGACGAGAACACCTTGAGACGATTTTCCTGCATCACTGGATCGAGCCGGGTCACCCGCCGGCCGGATGAGACGAATCCGTGGATCGCGCCCGACCCTGCGACGCTCATGCTGGAAGCCGCGCGCGGCGCACTGGCCGACGCAGCCGGCGATAACACGAATGTCCTCGCGAGCCTCACAGATCGCGTCGACACGATCGCCTGCGTGGAGCCGTTCGCGTGGGCGTACGAGTCGCTCGCGCGTGGCGTAGCCGACAAGCTCGGCCTTCGCGAGAACATCACCGAACTCCGCGTGCCGGCAGGCGGCAACTCACCGCAGGACCTCCTCCACGATATCGCCGCACGGATCGCGGGCGGCGAATCGGACTGCGCACTTCTTACAGGCGCCGAGTCGGTTTACTCGCGCAATCGCGCACGCCGCGAGGGCGTCGAACTCGACTGGCCGAAGCGCCCCTCGAACCACGATTTCATGGGTGGACAGCCACCGTTCAGCTCCGACCTCGAGCGGCGACACGGCATGAGGCTGCCGATTCAGGCGTTCCCCATGTTCGAGAACGCGATCCAGGCGGCAAGCGATCGCTCCCCGCGAGAACAGATCGAGCTCGCAGCCCGCCTTCTCGCGCGCAACGCCACCGTTGCGGCGGGCGACCCCTACGCTTGGTTCCGTGATTCACCGACAGCCGAGGAGATCGCGACGGTAAATCCGGAGAACCGGATGATCTGCTATCCGTACACCAAGCGAATGAACGCGATCATGGATGTCGATCAGGGCGCGGCGTTGCTGATTCTGTCAGAGACGCTGGCGCGAGAGATGGGCATGTTCGATTCGTGCTCAGTTGTCCTCGGCGGCGCCGGCGCCGAAGATGCCTGGTATCTCGCCGAGCGCCGCGAGTACTCACGGAGCGTTGCAATGAACGCCGCCGTCAGCGCCGCGTTCGATCACGCAGCCGTAACCGCCACCGACATGGATGCCTTCGACCTGTACAGCTGTTTCCCGAGTGCGATCGAGTTCGGCTGCTCAGCCGCCAGTCTGAGTACCGATGACCCCCGGCCTCTGACGCTGACGGGCGGTCTCGCATATGCCGGCGGACCGGGCAACGCCTACGTGCTGTGCGCTCTGGCGGCCGGTTTACAAAGCATGCAGGCCGGAGAGGCGCGCAGAGTTCTCGTTACCGGTGTAGGGATGGCGTGCGCGAAGCTGACGGCCACCGTGCTCTCGAGGAGTGACTCGATCCCAGAGGATGCCAGCGGAAAAACGCCGCGGCGGGTCGAGGTCGACGTCCGGGCTGCCGAGACTGTGGAGACGGCGCAGGGCAACGCCTCCGTGGAAACATGGACGGTCGAGTACGACCGCGACGGCTCGGCCAGGAACGTGATCTACATTGTCAGCCTGGAAGACGGGCGCCGTACCGTGGCGAATTCAGCGGAGGATCCAGCCCGAACGGCTCGCGACCTTCTCGAGCGCCAACCGATCGGGCGCACCGGCACCGTTCACCACGACCCCGAGTCAGGCATCAACCGCCTGAGGCTTCGCTAGACGGTCGGAAGTCCCGGTGTCCGGACCGGGCCGAGCCCTGCTCGAGGCTGCGACCCGGTCACCCGTATCGAGGACACCGCGATGCAGTCTCCGGAGCCTCGAGGCTCCGGAGCTTCGCGTGATCAGTCGGCGTACGCGCGCAGATGCGAGACGCGCCGCGCCGGTGACGTTCCGGAGTCACCTGCCGGCGCCGGGTCGATGCCCGGGCGCGCCGCCGACTCTTCGTCCACACCGGCAGCCGGTCCGACCACCAGCTGGAGGCGTCGGCGGCTGTCTGCGCTGATGCGAAGTCGCTTGCGCTCGGCCCCCTGCTGCGCCTCGTCCAGTCCCGATTCGCCGATCAGGTTCCACGCGTCGCGGTAGATCGCGTACTTTCCGCGATACGGTCGCGTGCTTCCCTCGCGCATCGAGGAACAGAACGTCAGGCCGGTAATCGCCTCCCACGGAATCACGAAGACACTGACGTTCGTGCTCTCCTCGGTGGCCTCATCGACCGTCTGCACGGATGGGGAAGCCGCCGGCGACATTTCGTTCCTCGAGTTCTCTTCACTCGCGGTATCGACGCCCGCCTGCGCCGCCATCGCCTCATTCTCGGCCTGCTGTTTACGACTCGGAGCGGGCGCGCCGAGGAAACAGACGAAGAAATCGCAGTAACGCTCGGGCTTCTTTCCGTGCCGGTGGAAGTTGAAAGTCCAGCGCTTGTAGCTGTAGTGCGACAGATCACCGTTGCGCTTCCGGTAGACCTGCTGCCTGTCGGAGGTCGGAATCGCGTACCGAACCGCGATCCTCACCTTGTCATCGACGAGAAAATCGTAGCCTTCACGATAGTCCGTCGTCTTGTGCACGCGCAGCCCCATGGTCTTCAAGGCCATGTGGCAGATCGCTGCCGCGTTGGCGTGCGTGAGATTGGGTGCCTGGGTTGTCTGTTTCATCATTCCGCCCCACCTGATCATCCACCGTCGACGGCCACACCGTCGCGGCGCCCTGCCCGACTCGCGACGGCGACATTCAAAGTCGCCAATCGCATCGCGTTGCCGGCCCCTGCCGGTTACGAGATGCGAACCCCGAGCCAGGGCCCACCGAAAAAACAGACGGAACTTTTACAGGTAGTCAGAGGTTCGAGCTTCCGTCCGCCACAAAAACGACCCACTCGGGTCGTCACGACCAACTGTCATCCTCGATCGAACGAGCGGTCAGTCCGCCGCTCCGATCAATCGATCCACCGCAAGCTGAGCCGAAGGCACCAGGCTCATGAGATCCGCGCCTTCCATCTCCATCCATACCATCAGAAACGAATGTGGAATTCCCATGATCGTCACCGCCATCAGATCGGCCGGCAGTCCGCTCTTGAAAACTCCGTCGTCCATACCTGCCTGGCAGATATCGACCATACGCTCGCTGAATGATTGCTGCCTCTGAAACGCTTCGTTTTCCAGTTGTGAACGCAATTCGTACTGGAAACCCTGGGTGGCCTGGACGTAGTGTCGGAACTGCCGGGAATTCTGAGTGAAATGCTCGAAGAAATATCGAACAACAGCCCGGATCTGCTCTGTCGGCCCTCGCGCTTCATCCAACTTCTTCTCAAGGTTGTCGAAGAACATGTTCTGCGCCCGTGAAACCACGGCGCGGTAGATGTCCTCTTTGCTCCGGAACAGATTGTAAAGGGTGCCGACGGAAATTTCCGCCCTTGTGGCGATTTCTTCCACAGAGGCCTGCGCATAGGTCTGGTCCGCGAAGACCTCCTCCGCGGCATCCAGAACAAGATCCATGCGGAACTGCTGTTCGCGCTCTTTTCGCGTCAGTTTCACTTAGTCAGAATTCATCGGGCCGATTTTGAGTGAGATTCCTATTTTTGAATCGGTGCTTTCTTACTTACATATGAGGCACGAAACGAGTCAAACAGGGCACCGGTTTCTGCGAGTTCGCAAGATTGCTGCCCGGCAGGGGGGGCCTGACAGGAATTCAGACCCCTGAATCGCCCCCTGATGCGGGGGCACGGCGCTCGGAAATCTGGCACGGCTGCAAGGGATGAGTAGTGGGTCGCGCGAGTGCACGCCCGGGCGCGGCGCGTCATTCCGGCGCGACCGAGGGTCGGACGGCAACTTTCGGGGGAGCGGCCGCCCCCCTCTACAGACGGCCCTGCAGACTCCCGGCTGTCTACCGGAGCCGCAAAAAATGCGGCTTTCGAGCAGAATAGCCGGCTCCGTCCGCAGCCAACCCCGGCCTGTCCGTGCACCGGTCTCCAGCCCGTTTCGTCAAAATACTGCCGAGCGTCAGCGGTCCGACGTTCGCGGCATGCTTCTTGAACATTACGGGGCATGTCGAATTCTCGCACCGACGTAAGCTCATCCATCGTGACCCCCAAGCCTGCCGGCGCTGCTGCGAACGGCCAGGCTGCTGCCGGCGCCCGCGGCAGAAACCGCCGTTCCGAGCCGAACCCTCTCGGTGGAAACTTCATTCTGATGCCGTCCCTGCTTGAGTATCTCAGCCCGGATCTGACCCTCCCGGAGCAGTATTTCGGACGCCAGCAGAACGATGACGGCATGGGCGCCGAGAAGGCCCTCATGTACGCCGTGCTCAAGGACGGCATCCGCTGCTTCTACAAGCACGTCGGCGCAACCCGCCGGAAATACCGCAAAATGTCGGCCGAGGCTGAGGAATGGCTGATGGAGGACTCGTACGATTACCCGTTCTCCTTCCGCGTTATCTGCGACACGCTCGGCATCGACGCAGACTGCCTCCGGGACCGGCTGGTCTCATGGAAAGAGTTCGAGCTCTCGCGACGCGCCACGACCGGCGACACCCAGAGTGTCCAGGTCGGCCGCAGCCCCTTCCCCACCTACTTCGACGAGAAGGAAGGCGGCATCGCCGCGTCGAGCATCAAATTCGAGCACATCGATTCAGCGGCGTCGCAGAACACCGACGGCGGAGATATCGATGAAGACGAGCAGACCTGGGACGGCGTGGAACATGTCAGCCTGGACGAGCTCGCACTAGAAGAGGTCGCCTGAGCGAAAAGGTTTCCTCCCAGTCGGATCGCCGGAGCCCCCTACCGGTGACCCGGCTGCCCGCCGGCCCGCCCGCTGCCGTTTCGAGCCTTCCCCCCCCCCTGGCTCTCGGTAACGGGCGGGTCGGTTTGCGTCAGCCTGCTTTTTCCAACTCCGACACATACTCTCGTCGATGATGCCTTCGCTCGAAGCATCACAGACAATCGTTCTCGGCCTCGGCTGGAGCGAAATCCTCGTGGTCTCGCTGGCGACGGCGGCTGGCGTGCTCGTACAGGGCACAATCGGCTTCGGCCTGCTCGCGGCTCCGGTTCTCGTCGCTGTCGATCCGGTGTTCGTTCCGGGCCCCATCCTTATCGTCGCCCTCGGCCAGACGCTCGCGGCTGCTTTGCGGGAACACACGGAGATCGCGACAGGCGACATCGCTCCAGTTCTCCTCGGCCGAATTCCCGGCACGATCGTGGGAGCATGCATGATTGTCACGCTGCCGGGCAGCCGCCTGGTCGTTGCGGTCGGGGTGCTCGTGATTCTCGCAGTCATCATGAGCGTGATCGGCCTGCACCCGTCTCGCAGCAACGGCTCGCTGCGAATCGCCGGTTTCCTCTCGGGCTTCATGAGCACCGTGAGCTCGGTCGGTGGACCACCACTCGCGCTGGTCTACCAGCACGAGAACGGCAGCCGGCTCCGAGGCACGCTCGCTGCGCACTTTGTCCTCGGCTGCAGTCTGTCGCTGCTGGTTCTGGCGCTTGCCGGGCGGCTCGGGAGCGCGGAGATCAAGGGGGCGATTGTGCTGACGCCGTCGGTCGCGATCGGCTTCGCACTGTCCTATCCGGCTATTCGCTGGATGACCCCGAGCTGGGGCCGCCCGGCGGTGCTGGGTCTGTCTGCCCTTGCCGGCGGGATCGTTATCGTGCGCGAATTGTTCTTCTGATGACCCGTGACCGAACGACGTGCAGGCCCGCGTGCCTGCGGCCGTGTGCCGATTCAGAGTAAAGCCCGACGCACGGCCTGAGACAGGCCTCGCGACCGACTCCGCACCGAGTCGGCTGTCGCGGAATCTGCGCACGGGGGGATGCGCTATCTTCGCGCCCGCGCTATGGAACTGGGCTATGGTAAGCGATTCGACCAGCCGTCAGGATGCGTTCTCCGGCACCAAGGATGTCGCCGATTCTCACCGATTCGATGAGAATCGGCTGCGGGAATACATGGAAGATCACGTCGAGGGGTTCGCCGGACCGCTCGAGGTCCGACAATTCCGCGGCGGCCAGTCCAACCCGACCTACCAGCTCATCACGCCGTCGGCGCGTTACGTGCTCAGGCGCAAGCCGCCCGGCAAGCTGCTCAAGTCGGCACACGCCGTCGATCGCGAGTACAGAGTCATCACGGCACTGCACGGTACCGGCTTTGCCGCCCCGCGAACGTACTGCCTGTGCGAAGACGAGAGCGTGATCGGGACCATGTTCTACATCATGGATTTCGTCGATGGGCGCATTCTCTGGGAGCCGATGCTTCCGCAGTATGAGCCCGACGAGCGTGGCGCGATCTACGACGCGATGAATTCGACGCTGGCCGCACTTCACGCCGTAGACTACGAGGCGATAGGCCTCGCTGACTTCGGCAAACCCGGCAACTACTTCGCACGACAGATCGGGCGGTGGTCGAAGCAGTATCGGCTCTCGGAGACAGAGAACATCGAGAGCATGGAAAAGCTCATGGAGTGGCTGCCGGAAAATATCCCCGCAGGCGACGAGACGAGCATCGTCCACGGCGACTACCGTCTCGACAACATGGTCCTTCATCCGACCGAGCCGCGCGTGATCGCCGTGCTGGACTGGGAGTTGTGTACACTGGGGCACCCGCTGGCCGACTTCAGCTACCATCTGACGCCGTGGCGACTGCCTGAGTCGGCGTTCAATGGATTCGCGGACCGTGACCTGACCGGCACCGGTATCCCCTTGCGCGAGGACTACACCTCCGCGTATTGCCGGCGCACAGGGCGCGAGCGGATCGAAAACATCGACTACTATTTCGCGTACAACATCTTCCGCCTCGCGGCCATTCTGCAGGGAATCGCAGGACGCGTGCGCGACGGCACCGCGTCGAGTGCGCACGCCGGCTCCACGGCGGCCGCGGTTCGGCCGCTCGGCGATCTGGCGTGGCAGTGCGCTCGGGATGCCGGCGCTGCATAGCATCGTGATGTCGGCACGGCGCCGGATGGGCCGCACTCGCTGATCCAGCCGGGATGACCTCTAGATTTTTCGCCTTCTTCGCGGATCTGTTGCTGCGGCGGCGCGTGCTCGTCGCCGTACTGGTCTCGCTCGTGACCGTTGCCTCCGTCATGACCTTCGGGTCCTTTCGCGTAAATTCGCGCAACGAGATCTGGTTCGTCGAGAACGACCCCCAGCTGCTCGTTCTCGAGAAGTTCGAGCGCATATTCCAGAACGACGACTTCGTCTATCTGCTCGTTCAATCCGACGATTTCTTCAACGAGGAGATCCTGCGCCGATTCAGCTCGCTGGCCGAAGACCTGGAACGAACGGTGCCTTTCGTCGCGGACGCGACCTGGCTCGGCAGCGCTGAGTACATCGAGGGCCGCGCCGACGATGTCGTCATCGACGACGTCATGCCGTCGATCCCCACCACCGCCGAGGAAATGGCGGAGATGCGTCGCCGCGCTTTCGCGGAGCCGCTGTTCATCAACTCACTGATCTCCGAGGACGGCAAAACAGCCGGACTGCTCCTCGAGATGGGGCGCTACCCGAACCGGGACGAGTTCGACGGTGACCCCCGAAAGCTGATCGGGCCGGCGGTCAGGGAAGTGCTCGCACGCCCTGAGTACGCCGGTCTCGAACTGCTGGTTACCGGATCACCGCTGATCGATGAGGAGATGGACCACCTCGTAGCGCGTGAGATGACCACGCTGATGCTGGGCTGCGTTCTCGTCCAGATGCTGATTCTGTTCCGGGTCGGCCGCGGCTGGCGTGGTGTGGTGGTCCCGCTGCTGGTCGTCAATCTCAGCGTTGCGTGGACCTTCGGCGCCATCTGGCTTTACGGCTACGAGCTTAACGTGATGGTGGCGATGGTGCCGCTGCTGCTGGTCTGTGTCGGCATCGGCGACTCGATGCACTTGATCTCGGAGTTCCAGGACCGTCGCGATGCCGGTCTCGAGCCCCGCGAGGCGCTGGTGGCGGCCTTCAGTCATGTCGGCCTCGCCTGCGTTCTGACCAGCCTCACCACTGCCGCAGGCTTTCTCTCGTTTCTCGCAGCGCCGGTCCGCCCCTACCGAGAGCTGGGTGTGTATTCTGCGACCGGAGCGGTGTGCGCGCTCCTGCTGACGTTCCTTGTCGTTCCACTTTTCTACGTTCCCTGGCGCACGCGATCCGAGCAGGGCAGCGCCATTGCGGAAGATCAGAGCGAAGCACCGAAACGCCAATGGCTCCGGCCCGGCTGGCGAAAACAGCTCGAGGGGCATGGCAATCGCGACGACGCTTTTGATCGTCTTCTGTCCAGTGTCCACGCGCTCGTCGTTCGGCGGCCGCGGACGATCGTTGCCGTCTTCACCGCACTCGCCGCACTCGCGATGGTCGGTGTCCAGCGCGTCGAGATCCAGTCCAGCACGATCAAACTGTTCTCGCCCCGAGTGCAGCTGCGCCAGACCTACGAGCGGGTCGACGAGCTGATGGGCGGCACCATGGCGATCGAGATCATGTTCGACACGGGAGAACCGAACCGGGTCATCGAACCGGAGTTCCTCCGCAAAATGGAGCGCATCGAGAAGTTCATCAAGGACTATCCCCGGATCTCCCAGACCACGAGCGTGCTCGACATCCTGCGCCAGATGCGGCGAGCGTTTCACGAAAATCGCCAGGAGTACTACGCGCTTCCGGAAACCCGCGAAGAGGTGTCGCAGTACCTTCTGCTCTACGAACTGTCCGGTGGCGAGAACAAAGAGAAGTTCCTCACCTACGAGTACGACGTCGCCAGGCTCACCGCTCGCACTCGATCCCTGGACTCACGTGACGTCGAACATTTCCTCGATGCTGTTCAAGCCGAGGCGGCGGCGGTGTTCGGCGAGGACGCGGGCTCGATTCAGTACACCGGCTTCATGGCATTCCTCGGCGTCATGGCAAAGCGTATCGCGACCGGCCAGAAGCGCAGCTTCGCGGCGGCGGCGTTGGTCATCACCGTGATCATGATTCTGCTGCTTCGGTCGATAAGAACGGGCCTCATAAGCATGATCCCGAATATCTTCCCCGTCCTGATGACGCTCGGACTGATGGGGATGACCGGAATCTATCTCGACCTCGGGCTGATGTCGGTGAGCGCGATCATCATCGGCGTCGCGGTAGACGACACGATCCACTTTTTTCTGCGACTGCGACGCGAGTTTGCCCAGCATCGCAATTACTCGGCAGCGCTCGAACGAACCTACGACTCGGTAGGGAGGCCGATCGTCTTCACGACCGTGACGCTGACGATCGGCTTCAGCGTGCTGATGATTTCCAACGTGACCGGCATGGTAAAGTTCGGGATGCTGGCCGGCTACGCTTTTTCGTGGGCGCTGCTCGCCGATTTTCTGTTCGCACCGGCACTGGTGCTGCTCACGCGGCCACTCGGGCCCGAGCGGGACTGAACGGCCACCGGCCCGTGTGCCCGGCGTGTTCGCCGGCAAACACGCTCAGGCCTGTCTGCGTGGGGCGGATCGGTCGATACGACGGTCTCGCCACGCGAAGTAATCGCGCAACCCGTGAAATGCCAGCCAGCGCAGCGGGTCCGGAGGCGTGGGAAAGCTCCTGCGTCCCCACAGCGCCCGCCCGGGGCCGTCGCGCTCGAGGACGAGGTCCGTCATCATCGGGCCGGCGTAACTCGCCATCGCCAGGCCGTGCCCTGCATACGCGATCGAGTGCAGAATGTTCTCGTGACTGCCGCCGACCCCGACGACCGGCAAAAAGTCGAGCGCCATCATGATCGGGCCGCCCCAGTGGTCGGTGATCTCGACGTCAGCCAGCTCGGGAAAGCGCCGGCGGAAGACCCCCTCGAGTTCACGGCTGGTATTCGCGTCAACATCCGGCGCGTTGCGCGAACCGAATCCGGTACGGACGTGCTTCGAGCCCCCGACGATACGATTGTCGTGCGTCAGCCGGTAGCTCTCCAGCAACTCGTGCGCGGTATAGATGCCCTCGCGATGGTCCCAGCCGACCGCAGCGAGTTCGTGGTCTCCAAGCGGCGCGGTACGAAACAGCTGAACCTGCACGCGGGTTCCGGCCATTGGTAATCTTCGCAGGGAAGCGGTGTACCCGTTCGTAGCAATGACGACCTTGCCCGCGCGTACGGTGGCGCGCGGAGTGACCACCGATACCGTCGGACCCTCATCGATCCGCACCACCGGAGAATGCTCGAACAACCGGACTCCGCCTTCGATCGCAGCCTTGCGAAGTCCACGCACATAGCGGGCCGGATCCAGTACGCCTCCGTGAGGTTCGAACCAGCCTCGTGTGAACGCGCGTGGGAGTTTGCGCGCCTCCATCTCCGCCGCCTCCAGCATCCGCCCGGGCACACCGTACCGCGCCGCAGTGTCGGCCGCGCGGTCCAGAGCGTGGTGCTGAAACGGGTGGACGGCGGCGATCACGTTTCCGACAGCCTCGTAGCTGCAGTCGATCCCGTATCGGGCGATCAGTTGCTCGACGTGAGAGATCGCCGTCTCCTGGAGCTGAACGAGCTCTCGAACGCGCTCGCGCCCGTACATCGACGCCAGCGTAGGCAGGTCTTTCCCGATTGTCGGAGTGAGGTGTCCCGCGTTGCGGCCGCTGGCTCCGAAGCCGGCAGTTTCCGCCTCGAGGACGACCACGTCGAGCCCCTCGGCTCGCAGGGAGAGCGCAGAGCAGAGCCCGGTAAGCCCGGCGCCGATGATGCAGACATCCGCGCCGGTAGCGCAATCGACAGGGTGGCGTGGATACACGTCGGCGAGTTCCGCGATCCACGGGCTCGGTGCATTCGGCGTTCTCGGCTCAGCGCTCACCCCGGCAGATTGTAGCTCCGACAGGGTCGGGTCAATTCCGCGCGCGGCGCCGTCGTGTATTTTTCATCCGCGCATTGTTGCGGCGCGGCCATCGAGCGCGGGGGATTTTCACAGGGCGGCCCGTCTGCCGAGGTAGTCGAGCAGCAGCTCGCGCAAACCGCTGATGCCCTTGTACGCGGCCTCCGCCTCCGTCAATGCATCAATCGCTGCGCGCAGACCACGCGCATGGGGGGCATCAGACGCCACGGTCGCAACAGTGTCACTGTGAACGCGGATGGTGAACACGACACCGCCGCTCCGAGGGAGTCGCCTGAGGCTCTGCCTCTCGACGCGTACATACAGCGCCTCGCCGATGCTCGTGGCCGGATCGGTCGACCGCGCGATCGCGTTGAGCTTCTCGCGCTCGGCAGCGTCGCGGACCGGCAGGAAAGGCTGCGCGGACGCCGCCAACGACCAGTTGAAACGACCCAGCACCCGGTCACCCGGCAGAGTATCGAGGATTCGGTCCACTGCGCGCTCGATTCGCTGCGCGTAGCCGGGAACCGGTTGATGGATATCGGCAATCGGCAAACCGATTTTCTCCTGCAGCCGCCAGTGTGTCGGCGAGCACAGGAACGCGGCGGTCAGAATGTAGCGACCTTCGCGCGGCTCGAGCAGACAGAGATCGTCGATGACCTGAAGACCGGCGCGGATCAGCGGTTCCTCGCACGGCTGCGTTTCGGCGGCCGCTCGCACGCCCGGCACCGTTGGCTGCGAAGTGAGGGGCCGCAGCGCAGTCTGCTCGTCGATCAATTGTTCGATCTCGAGCGCACCGGCTTCACTTCCATCGAGCGATCGATGCACTGACGCGCGGTCGCGAGTCAGCAACGAACGTTTGAAAGCGGTGGCCGCCGGATTCCAGCTGTCAGGCTCCAGCCAGTTCTCAGGCGACAACGGTCGTAAGCCGAGTCGCACGACCGGCGACTGCCGATCTGCGCCGAACTGTTCCGGTTCGGTATGCAGGTAGGGGGCGTGGCGAGGCCGTGACGACAAGTCGCGGACACCCGTTTCCGGCGGTGTCTTCGCCACTCAGCTCTGCAGCACCACGACGTCGTTCTCGTTGATTGTCCCGGGGGTAACAACCTCGGCGTAGACACCGAGTATGTGATCGGCCTCTCGAACGAGCGTGCGCATGATCGCAGGGTCGTGCGGCAGATCGGCAAAAGGCAGCGTCGTCATCACGCAGCGTGGGCACTCCGCCTTGATCTCGATCAAGACATCTCCGACCCGTATCCGTTGACCTATCCAGCCCCGCTCGACGTGACCTGTCTGCTCGGTCGAAAGAACCAGGTTCGGCCGGAAGCGGCGGACATCGATCCGCGAATCCGGCGCGAGTCGCGCGAGCTCGTGCAGCGACGCGTCGGTGACGATCAGCAGCGAGAAGGCGTCAAAGTACGTTCCGGGGGGTGACTCGTACTCGAGGATCTCGGGCGGCAGCGAGGAGAGATCGGGGAGCGGCTCATCGTCCTGAAGCGCGAAGATCGACCGCAGCTCCTGTTCGAGATCTTCATGATCGGGCGCGCCACGACGATAGTGATCAAGTTTGTCTGCCGGTTGCAGCGGCCAGAGACTGACCTCGGCGTCGATGGCCTTACCGACCAGCTCCGCGGCCTGCGTCGAGTCCGACATCAAAAGCGTGCCGTCGGGAAGCTCGATCTCGGCGGGCCCGGCGCGTTCGGGAGTCGGTTCGTCACGATATCGCGCCGCGAGCTTCATCAACCCCGGCAGCTTCTTCGCCCCGCGTATAGCGCCGACGCGTTCATCGCGGACGGCCCAGGCGCGGTCTCCCACCACACCGCGGCTGCCGACTTCAGTCGAAGCGATACGCTCGCCAATCATCGACTTGACCGGGTAACGCCAGATCTCGGAGAGCTTCGCGACTTGCATGGCGCTAGATGGTGCCGAGTCACCACTCGAGTCAAACGGCCGGGTTTCGGGCCGTTCAGACTCGGCACTCTACCCGCGCCGAGACTCAGCGCCCGAGGTCGGTAAGTCCCTCGCGGATCGCGTACTTGGTCAGTTCCGCGGTGCTGTGCAGGTCGAGCTTCTCACGAACCTGCTTGCGGTGGTTCTCGACGGTCTTCGTACTCAGGCCGAGCATCGACGCGATCACCTTGGTCGGCTTTCCCTCGGAAAGCAGCTGCAGAACCTCGCGCTCACGCGGCGAGAGCGCTCCTCGGATTCGCCCGCTGGCCCGACGCAGGCCATCGAGGCTTTCGCGGATCGTCTCCTGCGGCAGTTCCGGACTGAGATACATCCGGCCCTGTGCAGTGGCGGTCAGCGCCTCGCAGAGCTCTTCGAGACCGCAGCCCTTGATCATGTATCCGTTCGCACCCGCCGTGAGCATCCGCTTCACGACGGAACGATCGACGTGCATCGACATCGCGAGAACAGCCGTCCGCGGAGCCAGCCTGCGGAGACGGGCAACCGCATCGACACCATTGAGCTCGGGCATGCTCACATCCATGAGAATGACATCGGGCAGCAACCGGCCAACCTGGGCGATCGCCTCATGGCCGTTCTCCGCCTCTCCGACGATCTCGAAGCCGGTTCGGTCAGCCAGCATCCGGGCGATGCCCTCGCGGAGAATACGGTGGTCGTCAGCAATCACGATTCGAATCGACATGGAAACCTCTCGGGAAGATGAAATGGAATGGCAGCGCTTCTCGGGGGGAGAGCTGAAACAGCAGCTCGAGCGGATTCCGGAGCCGGCGCAGCGATGTCATCGCGAAGACCGAATTTCTCGCTGACCTGGCAAGACCTCGGATTCCAGCTGGGCAACCGGACTGGCGATCAACCGGGCGCTCAAATCGACTTCATGACTAACCGCCCATCCGGAGATTCGTCAAGACGATAAGTGCACGCGCCGGTCGCACATCCGTGCCACCCCGTCGTCATTCAAACCCACAATCGTCTCGTGTACTCTCCGGGCGTGCTTACGCACGGGAAACGGCAGTCCGGGCGCACCCGTCTGTTCTTGCTTCTTCTGCTTCTGGCAGTCGTCGCGGCAGGTACAGCCGTACCGATCGTCGACTATTACGTCCTGACTCCCGAGCGGGTCCGTACGACTATAGTCCCAATTCTCGAACAGCGTATCGGCCGAAGGATCGAACTCGAAGACGCCAATATCAGCTGGCGCGGCCTCACATTGACCGGCGTCGAGATTGCCGAAGACGAGTCGTTCGAGGCCGTCGGCAATACCGCCGTCATTCGGGCCGACCGAATGGCCCTGTTTCTCAATCCACTCGGCCTGTACAACCGCCAGATTCTCATCGAACAGCTCTATCTGGAAAACCCCGAGGTCACCCTTTCGCGGGATGCCAACGATTTGTGGAACTTCGCATCGATGGGAGATGACGGGAGCGAACCGGCGGAGAAAAAAGCCCGCGACGAACGCAAGCCGCAGCGAGCGGACAAAAACAAAACGCAGTCCGTGCAAAACGGCGAAAGCGCCGATGGAGCCAGGCCCTGGACCGTTGTCGTGCAGCGCATGCACATCGCCGGCGGTGCAATTACTTACTTCGACGCCTTTGAGCGAATCCCCGGTGCGCCCATGTGGTCGCGCCTCGATGAGCTCAATCTGCGTATGAAGGCATCCGGTTCCCAGGACATCGTCGAATTCGACCTGCACGGCCGGCTGCGCGGGAGTCTTGTGCCGGAGCCCGATGATGCGGACGCGATCGTGAACACGCCGATCTCGATCGCGGGGCCGGTCGACCTGAAAAACGGCGAGGCGACGCTGAGCCTTGACGCCGACGAGATCGATATCGATGCGATCGTCGATCTGTTTCGCAAAGATCCGAGCCTGCCGAAGGTCAAACATGAGGGGACACGCCTCCCGTTCGACATCGACATCGACGTGACCGCCCGAAGAGTGCTTTACGAGGGATACCGGTTCGAGGAGGCAGCCGGCCGAATCCGGCTCGACGGGCTTACGCTGATCTCGGGAGACATCGACGCGGGTCTGTCCGGCGGAACGGCCAATGTGACGGCACTGTTCGACCTCTCCGGAGAGGGCGTGAGCGTCGGCTTGACGGCCAAAGGCAAACAGGTCGATGCAGGGCAACTGCTCCAGCGATTCCATCGCGAGTACCTGTCGTCACTGGCAGGCAAGGCCGACATCAACGTACAGCTGGCGGGAAAAGCCGATCGTTTCTCCGACGCGTTCAAGGCCGCGGCTCCGGGCCGCCGCCCGCCGACCGGCGGCACGCTCGGAGTGCTGGCGTCATTCGATCTCGATCAACTCGACGTCGACCGCGCGTACCTCGACATCATGGACCTGCTCTCCGATGATGTTTCAGAGCAGACCGAAGCCGGCGCGCCGGCCAGACCTCCCGTCGATCTGTCAGGGCTCGAGATCAACGCGAGCATTCGGGCAGATCACGCACAGGTTCAGGGCATCGGCCTGACAGAACTGCGGGTTCGCGAGTCGCTCAACGCAGGCCGTAACGTGGCAAGAGCGCGTGCGAAGCCGGTCAACGGGCGAGACGCGAGCATCGACTTCGAGATCAACTTCTCCGACCCCGCACTGCCTTATGAAGGACGTCTCGTTCTCGAAGGCCTGAAGACCGCCCTCGTGGTCGAGCGCTATACAGACCTGAAGCCCGGTAATACCCAGGGCCGTATGAACGTGGACCTCGAGCTGTCGGGAAGTCTTCGTGGAGCGCAGGGGGACATCGTCAAAACCCTGCTCGCCATGCAAAGCACGGAGAGCGGCGAGGGCGCCGCGCACGCACGCCTCGAGCTCGAGCTCGAGCGTCTCGATCTGGAATCGCTGTTCGACCTGCCGACCGATGCGCAATCACAAGACTCGGATTCGGCGGTTACTCAGCCGCCAGGCGAAACGGCGGGGTCCGCCGATGAGATCGCTGCGGCGGCAGCCAACGCGGCGACAGACGCCGAGCCGTTCCAAGCTGACGCGCCGGGCCTGCGCAATGAGGGAGATGACGGAAAGGGGGCGGACCAGAGCGATGACCCGGTGGCGGCGGCCGCGATGGCCGCGACGGCCGCCACAAAAACGGCGGCGGATCATCTCGACGGGCCGGCGGATGACGCTTCGGCGCAGAAGCACAGCGCTGTCGCATCGGCGGAGAGCGAGAGCGATGAGGTCGTCGAAGCCGCAGCAGCAACACAGCCGGACGGGACAATCGGCCCGTACAACACCGGTGCCCTGCGCGTCGACCTCCAACTCGAGATCGGCGAGACCGCGCTGCACGGCTACGTCTTCGAGAACGTCCTCGCCGAGGCTCGTCTGTTCGACAGCCGCATACAGATCGACAAGATGTCGGGCGAAGTCGCCGGCGGCACGTTCGACCTCACATCGAATATCGCGCTGGACTACCCCGGACTGATGTACGACGCGCGCATCGACATCCAGAGCGCGGATATTCCCATGCTGCTGAGCCCGATGTCGCTTTCGTCGTTCGGCAACGCTGTTGGAGTGATGTCGGTCAAGGCTCACCTCGACGGACATGGCACGACGACAGAGCAGGCTCTGGAGTCACTGAGTGGTGCAGTCGAGATCAGCGTCCCGCAGGCTCGTTTCGTGGATTCCGATCTGTTCCATCAAATCGAAAAAGCCACCGGGATAACCGGATTCCAGAACTTCCAGGTTCGCAACAGCGGCGGCAGAATGAGCGTCGCCGGCGGGCGACTGACAACAGAGCGTATACTTGTCGGTGGTGATGAAGCGCGAATCATCGGCGAGGGCCAGATCGGGTTCGATGGAAAGATCGACTTCTCGTTATCTCTCGGCTTCGGCCCCGATTCGCGCCGCCGATTGCTTGCGCCGGGCATCATACTTCCCTACTCCGTAGACAGGGACGGTTGGACCAACATTCCGTTGCGGCTTGGAGGTGAGGTCGGCGACGCGAAGGTGCGAGTGCCGGTCGATGCCTACGCAGGTACCGCAGTGCGGGCAGCGCCGGATGCAGCGATCCGATTGATCACCGAGGGAGCCGGCACGGTGACCGGCGGCGGCGGAATGGTCCTGCAGGGTGGCCGCACCGCGGTGGGCGTGGTGTTCGACGGCTTGGGCTCGGTACTTGGAACGCCCGACGGCGACGGGCAGTCTCCCGGCAACAGCCGACCCGGGAACCGACGACGCGCCGCTGGCGTTCGAGTCGGGAGTGATGAAAGCGGCAACGCCGCCGAACAGACGCCGCCAGAGAACGTCGACAGCGGGATCGGGCAGCCCGAGAACGGCTCACTCCAGGGGCCGAACGCGTCGCCCGTCGAGAGCGTGCCTGACGACGACGGGCGTGAACCGGGAACCGCGTTGCCCGACAAAAGTGGCGGCGGCGCGGATGCGCACGACGCGGAGCCTTCGGACTAAATGGAACAGAGCCGTATCCAGCAGGTCTGTCTGATCATCCTCACTGCAATCGCGCTGGCAGCCGCCCTGAACTGGCTGCGGCCGCTCATGATTCCGTTCGTGCTGGCGGTCTTCATCACGATCGCGATCAGCGCGCTTCTCGAATTCGAGACCGAAACGCTGCGCCTCCCCCGCGCTGTAGCCATTCTGCTCACGATGGTCGTGACCTTTTTCGTCTTTGCACTGGTCGCGGCGTTCGTCTCGGACTCGGTGCGCGCGCTGGCGGCGAATGCCCCGAGCTACGAGCAGAAGGTCAGCGACCTGGTGGACCTCGCGCTCTCGGTGCTCCCTTATGAAGGGGATGCGGTAAAGCAGCGCGTCATCGAGCCGTTCCAGGAAATCTCGGCCGGCACCGTAACGATCGTACTGCGCCAACTGACCAGCCAGGTGACATCGGTGCTGTCACGCTCGTTCCTGGTGTTGATGTTCGTCCTCTTTCTTCTGATCGGCAGCAGCGGTGCCCCCGGCAGCCCGACGGGCGTCTGGCTCGAGATCATCTCGCGGGTCAAACGCTACGTAATCGTGAAGGGGCTGGTGTCCGCGACAACCGGAACGTTGGTCGGAGTCACGCTCTGGGCACTCGGAGTCGACCTCGCGTTCGTGTTCGGTCTCCTGGCCTTCATGCTCAATATCATCCCGAGTGTGGGCTCTGTCATCGCGACACTGCTACCGCTCCCGGTGGTGATCGTCAGTCCGGAAACCTCGGTGCTGACTGCGGTGCTCGCCATCGTCATACCCGGGACGATACAGATCGTGATCGGCAACATGCTCGAACCGAAAATCATGGGGGAATCGCTCGACCTTCACCCCGCGACCGTCCTGATGTCACTGATTTTCTGGGGAATGCTGTGGGGAATCGTCGGAGCGCTGCTCGCAGTTCCCATGACAGCGGTGCTCAAGATTCTGCTCGAGCGACTCGAACCCGCGCGCCCGTTCGCGGAGATCATGGCAGGCCGCTTGCCGTCAACAGACCGGCCGGACTGAACGCGGACAGGCATCTGCCATGCGCTCTGCTCAGTGCAGGGCACCGATAAAATCGCGCCGACCTCCGCCCCCCATTTCGAGAAAACAAATATGTCGACGCGGGCACACCACGACGACACTGTCGCTGCGGGTCTCGCTCGCGGTTTCCAATGAAACCGGCGGCAACGCGCCGCTTTTTGTTGTCCCGATACGGAACAATACGAAAGCGGCCGCAGGGAATATTCTTCACCTCGAATCGTCATGACACTGTGGAAGAAGCGATTCGATGCGAAGACTTCTTGTTGCCACCTGCGCAATCGTCGTCGCTGTCCTGATGCTCGCCGACCCCCCGGGCCGCCCGCACGACGCACGCGCCTTCGTTCCCCCCTCGGGGCCGCCGCCGATCTCCGGCGATACGACCGGGTTCGATTTGCGGGTCCTGACCTACAACATCCACGCGCTCCCCGAGCTGATCGCCGGGGACAACCCGCGCGGGCGACTGCCGCTGATCGGCGATCGGATCGGATCGCGCTACGACGTCGCACTGCTGCAGGAGCACTTCGAGTTTCCGCGTCACCTCACACGAGCGCTCTCGGCAACGCCTTTCTCTCTGTTCCAGGGCAACGGTCCGGTCGTCGAGCCGTCACTTGCTGCCCGCCTGATTCACTTCCTGGCATCGATCCCGGGGCGCATTCTGGTCGGACGTTCGACCCCGCTCGATTCAGGACTCACGACTCTGATCATGAATCAGGGGCCGCTGCGCGCCACCCCCCTCGTTCGCCGGCCGTTCGGAGTCTGCGACGGCTATATCTTCGGCAAGTCCGACTGCCTCGCGAGCAAGGGGGTGCTCGGCGTCAGGCTCGAGGGCGCGGGCGTGTCTGTAGACCTGTACAACACCCACCTCGACTCACGCGGCGATTCCCGCAACCACCATATCCGTCGACGCCAGATCGAAATTCTCACCGAAGAGATTCGCCGCCATTCCGCAGACCGGGCGGTGATCGTCGCCGGTGACTTCAACAGCCGGCTGCGTGAACCGCGCGACCGCCGGCTGCTTAGATCCTTCCGTGAGTCGCTCAACCTGACGGACGCAGGCGCGCGCCGAAGCGAGGCATGGGGTCGGCCCGGCGGGGATCTCGATTACATTCTTTACCGGTCGGGAGAGACGGTCGAGCTCGTGCTGGCCGAGGTCGGCGAGGACGACGGTTTTCGATGGCGCGAGGACTCCGAACCTCTCAGCGACCACCCTGCACTGTTCGCGCACTTCAACGCCGAGCCGCGCACGGTAGAGATCGCACGGGTCACACGCTGACAATCACTTCGGGTCGGCTCAGAACTGTCCGCCCCCATCGACCGTGATGCGTTCGCCGGTGATATAACCGGCGCGCGCAGAGACGAGGAAGCGGACGGCGTCCGCAATATCCTCAGGCTGGCATACACGACCGTACGGCATCGCGGATGCGATCGAGTTGATGTCGTCGATTCCCATGGCGCCCTTGACCAGGCGTCGTCCCATCTCTGTCTCGACCAGACCGGGGGCGACGATGTTCACATGGATGCCGTGCTTACGCTCTTCCTTGTACAGAGTGAGCGCCAGCGCCTCGAGGGCCGCCTTGCCCATGTTGTACGGACTCCCTGCTGCATTCATATGCGCCGTCGCAACACTGGAAATCATCACGATGTCTCCACGGCCGCGCTCGCGCATCTGCGGTATCAGCAACTGGCACATATAGAAGGCCCCGAAAGCGTGCGTCCGCACCACACGCTCCATCTCGGCTGGATCGGTCTTGACGACCGTCTGCCCACGGCTGGCGATGCCCGCGTTGTTGACGAGGATGTCTACGTGGCCGAAATCCGCCAGCGCCTGCTCGACCATCCTCGTGTCGTCCTCGAGACTGTCGATCGATCCACCGTACGCGGCGCCCTTGCGACCGAGCGACTCGATCTCGGCAACGGTCTGCGCGGCGGACTCCTGGTCGCGGCGATAGTTGACCGCGACATCGGCTCCATCGGCTGCGAGTGAAAGTGCGATCGCGCGTCCGATTCCGCGACCGCCGCCGGTCACGAAAGCCACGCGACCTTTCAGGGGATTTCCGGGATTTCCGGGATTTCCGGAATGTTCGGTCCGTCCGGCCGGACCTGAATTCTGTGAATGCTCTGCCATGCGCCGGACCATAGCCCGGCGCGCCGGACGAGAAAATGTCCGGAGAGTACAGCCCTTTCAGGCGGCGCTGAATCGCACCGGCATCGTCTCGATACCGACCACAAAGTTCGAGGGTCGTCGCGGTCGTTCGTGGCCGGGCTCGAGTTCGATGTCCGGCAAGGCCTGAAGAAGCTCCTCGAACATCACCCTGAGCTCGAGTCGGGCAAGGCTCGCGCCGAGGCAGAAATGAGTCCCGTACCCGCCGAAGGCGAGGTGATCGTTCGGCGAACGCCCGATGTCGAACTGCATCGGGTTTTCAAAGACTTCCTCATCGCGATTCGCTGACGGGTAGAGCAGAAGCAGCTTGTCGCCCTTGCGAATGGTCTGACCGCGCAGCTCGACGTCGCAGGTCGCGGTGCGGCACATGTTCTGGATCGGCGAGACCCAGCGCAGCATCTCCTCGACCGCTTGCGGAATCAGCGACGGATCGTCGATCAGTGCCTGTTTCTGGTCGGGGTGGAGAAGCAACTGCTCGAGCCCACCGGTGATCACGTGTCTTGTTGTCTCGTCACCGCCGATGAGAATCAGCAGCGACTCCTGCACGAGCTCTTCTTCAGTGAGCTTGTCGCCATCGATGTCCGAGTGAACGAGGATACTCAGCAGATCCCGGGTCATCTCACGTGAGCGACGGTCGGCGATCACGGTCATCGTATGGGTGATAAACCCCTCAAAGGCCCGGCCTGCCTTCTCCATGACCTCATCGGGCGCGTCGGCGGCGGTTGCGAGCAGCATGTCGTCCGACCATTCGAGAAGCGTCGCACGATCCTCCGGCTCCACGCCGAGCATGTCTCCGATCGTGATCATCGGAAGCCACGCAGCGACGTCCATGACGAACTCGCAGCGACCTTGCGGTGAGACCTTCTCGATCAACTCGCGAGCGATGGTCCGCAGTTCGGCTTCTTTCTCGGCCACCCTGCGCGGCGTGAACCCCTTGTTGACCAGATTTCGCCTGCGCTTGTGAGCGGGATCATCGAGATTGATCATGCTTGCCAGCGGCTCGGAGTCGGGTCTCATTCCCTGGCCGTTGCAGAATGTATCAGCGTCCTTCGATACCTGCTGCACGTCGGCGTGTCGGGTGATACCCCAGACACCTCCCTTCTCGTCCCAGTACACCGGGGCATTTTCGCGCATCCACGTGAACGCCGCGTGCGGGTCATTTTTGTAGAACTCTCCAGCGAGGAGATTGATGTCTTCACGGGTCGGATGATTGGCGCGTTCGGCCACTGGAGCCCTCCGTCTTGGTCGCGGGTATTCTGGTGTGACGCGAAGTCCTCGCAAGCGCTGCCAGCACGGGTCCGGCCCGAGGCACCGTCCAGCTCCGCTTGCTGCGGACCCGCGTTCGCGTAAATCCTCCCACCTGCACCCACGACGCGTGCAGCCAGGCCGGCAGGAATTCGATGTCCGAAGAGAAGAAATATGCGATCGAGCCGCTGTTCGGCGAACCCCCGAGTATGGAGCTCGCCGGCCACATTCCGCACTGCAACTACCTCGGACTGGAGCTGCTCGCCGCCGGCCCGGACACCGCTACCGCGCTGGTTCCTTACCGCGACGAGATTGTCGGCGACCCCGCACGAGGCGTGGTCTTCGGGGGTGTCATCACCACGCTCATCGATCAGACCTGCGGGCTGGCTACGCTGTGCAGCCTGAGCGAGATCGCGACGATCGCCACGATCGACCTGCGCATCGACTACCTGCGCGCTGCCGAACCCGGTCTCGACCTGCTGTGCCGCGCCGATTGCTACAAGCTCACGAGTCACGTCGCCTTTCTTCGGGCAGTAGCCTGGGATCGCGAGATTGACGAGCCGTTCGCACACGCGGTAGGGACATTCATGGTCGGCTCCAGGCCGAGCAGCGACCATCCCCTGAAAAGTCTCACCGAGGAAATTCTTCGCGGGGCCGGCGACCCGGCGCCGCAAGAGGAGCCCGGAGACTGAGTATGGCGATCCGCGTCCCCGCAGATGTCATCCCGTATGCCCGCTTTATCGGGGTGAGGATCGAAGAAGACGAGCATGGAACGCGGTGCGTGTTGCCGTTTCGGGAAGAGATCATCGGCAACGTACGCCTGCCGGCCATTCATGGCGGCGTGGTCGGAGCGTTCATCGAAATGACTGCGCTGCTGACCCTGATCAACGATCACCAGAGCGAGGGCGACAGGATCCCGCGGCCGATCGGTTTCACGTTCGACTACCTGCGCTCGGCCGGTCCGAAGGACGCGTACGGACGCGCCGAAATCGTCAAGCACGGCCGGAGAATCGCGAACGTTCGCGTGGTGGTCTGGCAGGATGACCCCGACAAGCCGGTCGCTGCGGGCATCGGCAACTTTTTACTCTGAAGCCCTGCGCTTTGTTGAACTGACGAGCCGCCGGCTCAGTCGACGCCGAGGACGCGCGCAGCGTGGGCCGCGGCGCTCTTGTAATCCGCCTTTCCGTTCGGCGCCCTGAACATCGTATCGACAGCGACGATCCGTTTGGGCGTCTTGTAGGCGGCGAGCTGTGTCTTCACGTGCGCGCGCAGCACGTCCTCATCGAACTCGCTCCCCGCAGCCGGCTCGACGATCGCCGTCACTGCCTGGCCCCACTTTTCATCGGGCAGGCCGACAACCAGAGCGTCCTCGACCGCTGCGTGCGTCTTGAGCGCTTCCTCGACCTCCTCGGGGTAGACCTTCTCGCCGGCGGTATTGATGCACACGCTGCCGCGGCCCAGCAGCGTGAGCGTCCCGTCGGCCTCGACCGTGCACCAGTCGCCGGGGATCGAGTAACGGACACCGTCGATGACCGGGAAGGTGCGGGCGGTCTTCTCGGGGTCTTTGTAGTAGCCGAGCGGAATGGGACCGGTCCGTGCGACGAATCCGCGCTCACCGCTGCCGGGCTCCACCTCACGGTGATCCTCGGTGAATACCTTGCACAGGTCGCCGATCATGAATCGCGCCGTGCGGTTGCCGCCCTGTTTCGAGGTGATCGAGGTACCGAATCCGACCGCCTCCGAAGAACCGAACATATCGGCCAGCATCGCGTTCGGGACATGCTCGAGCAGCCCCTGCTTGACCTCACGACTCCACATGACGCCCGAAGACATGATCACCCGCAGGCTCGAGAGGCTCCAGCGCCCCGGGTTCTCATTCAGAGTTTTGAGCATGGGGCGCGCGAACGCATCGCCGACGATGACCACGGACGCGACTTCGTGTCCGTCGACCGTTTCGAACATCTCGACCGGGTCGAAGCTGGCACCCGCGTGGGTCACCACGCATCCGCCCGAGCTCAGGCAGGTGATCGCGGTCAGCAGTCCGGTTCCATGCATGAGCGGACACGCAACAAGCTGTTTGGGAGCGACACCGCCGGCCTCGAGATGGGCTGAGAGGTTGGCCGCGTGCTCGTTGACATCACTCGGTCGCTTACCGCGGTTCGATGGCGAGTTGATCCCGTGCCCCAGAGCGCCCCACAGATCTTCCGCGCGCCACATTACGCCCTTGGGCATGCCGGTCGTACCGCCGGTGTAGATGAACAGAAGATCGTCGCCGGAGCGCTCGAGCCCGAGCGGCGATCCGTCCCCGCTCTCCGCCAGTTCATCGAATGGCTCGGAGAAGGCGGGCGCTGCGTCGGCGTCACCGGCGATTCGGATCCACGATCGTACTTTCGGGCAGCGCTCGGCGAGGCGCTCGACCCGGTCATCGAATTCCGAACCGAACACGACGAAGCGCGCGTCGGAGTTTTCGATGATGTACGCGAGCTCGTCGTCGAGGTATCGGAAGTTGACGTTCACGTGCACGAGCCGCGCCTTGAAGGCGGCGACCAGAGTCTGAAGATATTCGGTGCAGTTACGGGTGTAGATGGCGATTTTGTCGTCGGGGCTCGCCCCTCTGGCGACCAGGGCCGCAGCGAGGTTGTTGGAGCGGCGGGCCAGGTCACTCCAGAGCAGCACCTTTGCGGAATCGCCGTCGGCATGAATCAGCGCAGGCGCATCCGGAGAGTTCACCCGGTCGACCGCTTCGAGGATATCGCCGAAATTCCATGTGCTCTGATCCGTCATGGTCGATTCGTCTAAACGCCCGCGCGGGATGCTGCAAAGTCCTCGGCCCGGCCCCCACCATGTTTCGGGTACACAGACGCCAGGCGGCGCACGAGCCGGCCCCTCGGTTGGCGTCAGTGTGGCCGTTCTGTAAGTACCTGTGCGCTGATCTACGGATCACCGAACTTCCCAGGAGGCAGCAGAAATGGCAGCGACGACGGAAAGTCTACACTTCTACATCAACGGTCAATGGGTCGAGCCGAGCGGCTCGAAAACGCTCGACGTGATCAACCCCTCCAACGAGGATGTCCTCGGCAAGATCGCGCTCGGCACGAGTGAGGATGTCAACAAAGCGGTGGCCGCCGCTAAAGAGGCCTTCGAGTCCTTCTCGCAGACCTCCAAAGAAGAACGCCTCGCCATGATGGGCAAGCTGCTCGAGATCTACCAGAGCCGCCTGCCGGAGCTCGCCGAGACCATCTCGGCCGAGATGGGGGCGCCGATGTGGCTGGCAAACCTCGCCCAGGGCCCCTCGGGTCTGGCCCACCTCGCGACCGCCATCGAAATCCTCAAAGGATACGAGTTCAGCGAGCTGCGCGGCACGACGCGCATCGTGCGCGAGCCGGTCGGCGTCTGCGGCTTCATCACGCCGTGGAACTGGCCGGTCAACCAGATCATGTGCAAGGTCGCACCGGCGCTGGCCGCCGGCTGCACCATGGTGCTCAAGCCCAGTGAAGTTGCGCCGTTCAGCGCGGTAGTCGTCACCGAGATGATCGAGGCCGCGGGCATCCCGGCCGGCGTCTTCAATATGGTCCAGGGCGACGGCCCGACGGTCGGAGCCGCGATCAGCTCTCACCCGGACATCGACTTCGTATCGTTCACCGGCTCGACACGCGCCGGCCGCGAGATCGCCAAAGCGGGCGCGGATACGATCAAGCGCGTCGCGCAGGAGCTCGGCGGAAAGTCGGCCAACATCATCCTCGATGATGCCGACCTGAACGCTGCGGTACGCGGCGGAGTGCAGAGCTGCTTCATGAACAGCGGGCAGTCGTGCAACGCGCCGACCCGGATGTTCGTACCGGAGGCCAAGCACGCCGAGGCACTCAGCATCGCGCGCGAAGCGGCCGAGGCGACCGTCGTCGGCCCACCGGAGAAAGAAGAGTCGAACCTCGGCCCGGTCGTCAGCGAGGTCCAGTTCAACAAGATTCAGGGGCTCATCCAGAAGGGCATCGACGAGGGTGCGGAGCTGGTCGCCGGCGGTCCCGGACGTCCCGACGGGCTGGACAAGGGCTACTACATCAGGCCAACCGTTTTCGGCGGCGTGAACAACGAGATGACCATCGCCCGGGAGGAGATCTTCGGACCGGTGCTCTCGATCCTCCCCTACAAGACCGAGGAGGAGGCGATCCGGCTGGCCAACGATACCGACTACGGACTGTCCGGTTACGTCCAGTCCGGAGACAACAACCACGCTCAGGCCGTCGCGGCGCGCCTGCGCACTGGAAACGTTCACATCAATGGAGCCGGGGCGGACTTCGCCGCTCCGTTCGGCGGCTACAAGCAGTCGGGGAACGGGCGTGAGTGGGGCGAGTACGGCTTCGAGGAGTTCCTCGAGGTCAAGGCCGTCATGGGCTGCGAGGGCTGAGGAGAATCAAGTTGATCATTGTGATGGGAGAAATCACTGTGGAGCCGGGCGCGGCGGATAAAGTCCGCGACGCCCTTGCGGAGATGGAGGCGGAGACGCACAAGGAAGCCGGCTGCATCACCTACGCGTTTTCGACCGACGTCGTGAACCCGGGGACCGTGCGTATCAGCGAGCGATGGAACTCGATGGAAGACATCGAGGCGCACACCAAGACGCCCCATATGGCCAAGTTCATGGAGTCCATGGCTGTGCTCGCGCCGACGGCGATCGAGATCAAGGCCTTCGAGGTTGCGCAGGAAGTCAAGCTGCCCCTGTAAGACTCGGGCCCGCCGGCGGTGTTTACCACCGGCGGCGGGCCCTGCCTCTGCTCCGGCCCTGCGCACCTGACACCGAAACTCTCGCCTGCGCATCCCGACCGTGGCATGGTCCGCCGCAATGACCGAAGCGGTTCGCGACCTCCTTGATTACATCGATGCTTCCCCCACCCCGTATCACGCGGTTGCCGAGGGACTGCGCCGGCTGACCGCGGCGGGCTACGAACGCGCCGAGGAAACTGCCGCCTGGGACCTCTCTCCCGGCAGGCGAATGGCCATCGTACGGGACGACGGCAGCCTGATCGCGCTCGAGATCGGCACGGGCGCACCGGAGATCGACGGGTTTCGCATCATCGGGGCCCACTCCGACTCGCCCAACTTCCGAATCAAACCGCAACCGGACAGAGGGTTCCCCGGCTACCGTCAGCTCGGTGTCGAGCCCTACGGCGGCGTTCTTCTTCATACCTGGCTCGACCGCGATCTTTCGCTTGCCGGACGTGTGGTCGTCCGCGCGGCCAGCGGACCCTCCACACGTCTCGTCGATCTGAAAAAACCGATCCTGCGAATACCCAACCTCGCGATTCACCTCTACAGGGAAATTCGCACGGAGGGCCTGCGGCTCAACGAACAGCAACACCTCTCCCCGCTGCTCGGACCGGGCCCCTCTCGCGAAACCGAGTTGCGCTCCATTCTCGCGGCGCATCTGTCCGGGGGAGAAACGAATTCGGACAGCGTAAGCGCCGAGGACATCATCGCGTGGGATCTGATGACCTGCGACGTGCAGCCGTCGGCAGTCGGCGGAGTCGAGGATTCGATGATCTTCGCGCCGCGCCTCGACAACCTCGCTTCGGCGCATGCGGCACTCACCGCGCTGATCGGCTGCGCAAAAGGAGGGCCGGCTCCACACACGCGGGTCGTCGTGATCTACGACCACGAAGAGGTCGGAAGCCGCAGCGCGAGCGGTGCAGCCGGATCGTTCCTGCTCGACACGCTCGGTCGCGTTATCAGTGCGACAGCAGCACCGACCGGCGGCGGTGTGACAAACCAGGTCGCCGCGCAGGCTCACGCACGGGCGATCGCCAACTCCAGCCTGATCTCGGCGGATATGGCACACGCGGTCCACCCGAATTACGCCGACCGTCACGAACCCGAGCATATGCCGGTGCTCGGCGGCGGCCCGGTGATCAAGACCAACGCGAACCTTTCGTACGCGAGCGATGCACAGACCGTCGCGATGTTCACCGAGCTGTGCCGCCGCCGCGGGATCACGCCGCAACACTTCGTGGTTCGCAGCGACATGCCGTGCGGCTCGACCATCGGGCCGATCACGGCGGCCCGAGCCGGAATCCGCACCGTCGACGTCGGCAATCCCATGCTCGCGATGCACTCGTGCCGGGAGACGGCCGCTGCAGCCGATGTCGAGCCGATGATCGGCGTGATGACCGATTATCTCACCGGCGACTGACCCGACCACTCCGGTCAGCGCAGCAATGACTCCGAGCGGTCCGCGGTCACGACCAGCGAGTGGTCGGCCCGTTTCAGCACAACCAGATCGGCTCGCTCACGCAGCGGAGCGATGTGCTCGGTCAGGTTGGGAAGATTGACCGCCTCCCAGACCTGGCGCGAGAAAGCGACGACCTCTTCCTCGCTCATCTGACGAAAGCGGCGATAGAAGGATCCAGGGTCGTGCTCGGCCGCTCGCCACAACCGAACGAAGCGTTCGGTGTACCACGACTCGAGCTCCTCGAACGCGGCGTCCACGTAGATGAGCAGATCCGGCTCTCCCGAGCAGCGCGGCGGAGCGCTTGGCGCAGAGTGGCCGAGCCCTTCGAGAATCAGCAGATCGGGCCGCTCCAGGCGCCTGCTCGCCGCGGGATCGATGTCGTAGATCTCGTGGCTGTAACCGGGAAACAGCGCCTCGCCACGCCGCAATTCGGCGATCGCCCTCGCCAGCGACTCACGGTCATAAGACTCGGGAAACCCCTTTCGTTCGAGCAACCCCCTGCGACCGAGCTCGGCGTTGGAGAAAAGAAAACCGTCGGTCGAAACGGCCTCAACGTGAAGTTCGGGTGTCAGGCGGTCAACCAGCTGGCCGGCCAGCGTCGACTTGCCGGAGGCCACCGAACCGGTCAGTCCGGCGACGAAGCCCCCACGGGGAGCGCAGAACGAACGCAGCCGCTCGGCAAGCTCAGCCACACCGGCATCGACAGGCACTGGCGCGCTACTCTCCACACGCCCTTGTTCTGCGACGCATGCGCCGGTGCAAGTCGAACGCACATGCGCGAAACGCGTCAGGGCCGCAGCGGATCGAGACAGCCGTGCGCGGCAAGCAGCGGATCGAGAACATCCCGCGCGTCTTCGCTGAGTCCGGCATACCCCTTTCGCAATTCATCGAGGCAGCGTGACTGATACTTGAACGGTGCCGCTTCGTACGTGAGGCCGTGAGCCTCGACCCGTACCGTCGGAGCGCCCGAGTCGAGAGCGGCGCGGTTCGCGAGCAGGAACGGCAGGTACGCCTCTCCCGCAAGCTCGAGCAAGGTCGCGACGGCCGGATTTATCGGAGCATCCGCGGCCGCCCATTCTCCCTCGTGCCCGGACAGGTCATGCACATGGTGACACCAGCGCATCGTGTAGGGCGCGCGCGCCTGAGACGGCCCGATCGCGGCGAGATCCAGAGTGAACTGACAGAGTTGTCCGAACAGCGCGAAGTCCGCGTTCGAGGGCCGGCTGCCGAACAGGAACGGCTGATCGGGAATACTCTGCTCGAGCGCATCGAGAACGATCTCCGCGATGCGCATGAGCATGGGGATGTTGGATGCGGTACAGCCGACAAGCGCGTTGCGCCCGACCTGCCGGGTCTCGAAATCGTGACCTGCAGCATCAAGGGCCTCGCGTCCGACGCCGAAGCGCTGATCGACCGCGATGAGCCGTCCTGTCGCACCCGTGTATTCCGGAAATGCCCACCGGTAGGCGTACATCGATTTCGACAGCCACTCATCGGCGAGGTCCTCGATCAGCCCGGCAAGAAACGCATCGGCCTCGCGCTCCGGGATCACCGAGCGGTCGAGATGGCGTCGCTCGAGGTCGAGGATCAGCGGCGTCGAGTCGTTGTGGAACGAACCGTCGGGATACTCGAGGACCGGCATGACCGGCACCCGGACCTTGCCGAAGGCACGGGCCCAGTCTTCGATGCGTCCCAGGACAACGTGGGGTATTCGGCGATAGCGCAGGACGGCCCGAATCTTCATCGAGTACGGTGAGCCGATATGGGCGTAGAGGCTGTAAAACTTCTCAGGCTGCTCGGGCATGAACGACTCCAGAAACTGCCGACTTGTATTGTCCCCACAGCAAAATCGCTGACCCGCGTCAGCGCACAAAAGAGAAGCACCGGAACATGGACGGCGACGTTATTGACACAGACCCTGTCAAATTATCCGACGTACAACAACTTTTCGTGCCACTTCATCCAAACGGTAGTCTGACCGCGGTCAAGCGGGTACAAAAACCACTCACGTCGATTCTGTACCCAACCCTGTGCAGCCCCTCCGCGAGCGAAACATGATCGAACTCAGAAGATTCATCCCCGCGATCAGAACTTTTTCACTTAGCCGCAGCGCCGCCGTGCTCGCCGCTGTACTCGCGCTCCAGGGCGGGGCCGCCGCGGCTCAGACCTGCCCCGACCCCGGCCTCGCCGACAGTTTCACCAAGTACACGTCGGTATTCGGCGTTCATATCTTCGCTACGCAGACCACGCGCGACAGCAAGATCACCCACGCTGCCGGGGTCATGGCGCAGTATCTCGACAACGATCAGGACGGCGTTGTCGATGACCAGGCCGTTCTCGACGAGCTTCACGCCAGAGACGCAACCCTGGTCATGTTCCGCAACGAACAGGACGAGAACACATGGGATCCCGACATCGGCGGAGAGATCGTATTACAGAACCTCTACGATGAAGAGACCCATCCCGGCTATCCCGCCAGCCCCGACCCGTTCGATGCCTCGCTCGAAGAAGTGCTGCATCTGATCAGCAGCGGCGGACACGCGAACACCTACCCTGCGGCCTTCGGTGAAACGACGGATACCGCGATTGCGGACGCCATGGACATCGCGCGCGGCGGACGCTTCTTCAACGTGCCATCGCAGTATCCTTCGGAATCCTGGTACCACTATGACGACCAGACCTGCGATTACGCCTGCCAGATCACCGAATACTTCTACTGGGCGCTGACGAGCCTGCTCGGAGGCCAGTCACCGACGGTCCGTTGCGACGACATCTCCATCGAATGGGAGCCGTGCACGGCCGCACTCGTCCAGAGCACCGACCCCGCTGTATACGCTCTGCTGACCGATCCGCAGTACAATCTCCCGACCGTCCTGCCGGACGGAAACTACACGGGGTCATCCCTGCCCGGCATCAGCGCCAATCCGTGCGCCGGAGCGCCGGCCCCTGATGAGATCCGCGGCTGCCGTAAGGCTGTGCGCAAGCTCTACCCGAAGTACGCCGACAAGAGCCACAAGGCTCAGATCAAATGTCTCGACAGCGTAAACTCCGGCGTATCGTTCGAGGCCTGCCCGGACAGCCGGGCGCAGTCGAAGATCGCCAAGGCAGCCTCGAAGGTCGATCCCGAAAAGCTCGCCCGATACTGCGACGCCGCGGTAATTGCCGCCGCCGGCTTCGGTGGAGGTTGCTCAGCGGCATTGAGCGCCGCGGATGTCGCCGCCTGTGTTCTGACTTCCGTAGACAGCTCGGTTGCAGCCATGCTCGCCACTGAATACGCCGACGACGCCCCATCCGGTTCCATCGCCGACAACGGTGAGCTTTCCTGCCAACGAGCGATCGGCAAGGCGATGCAGCGCTACGCGGCCGGGCGGGTCAAGGCGCTCGCATCGTGTCAGGCAAAGCTCGACCAGGGCAAGGTTGGAGGCTGTCCGGATTCAAAAGCCTCGGCCGCGATCGCCAAGCTGGACGCCAAGGCTTCGGCGTCGATCAGCTCGCGCTGCGATGGTTCTGACGTCAGCGGCCTCAACGCAAGCTCCGCGTTCGGCGGAAGCTGTGCTCTTGCCTCGGATGTCAGCAGCCTGGTCGACTGTCAGCGAACCGATCATCAAAGCGAGACCGACGGATTGATCGGGCTGCTCGACTGAGCCGGTCGCGGGCGGCCCGGTCGCGGGCGGCCCGGATGGTTACATTTCCTTGACCGTCGCAGTCTCACCAACAGCGATGAGATCGCTGCTCGTGAACTTCTTCTGCTTCACCTTCTTCGTGTCTGCTCCGATCAGCAATCCGTAGGCATCAGGCGTCTCGTTCGGGCCGAGGTTCGGCACGAACTCGGCGCCGGCATCGAGGGTGGAGGCGTTGCCCTTGGCAACCGTGACCTTGGAGGAATCGGTCAGAACATCAATTCCGTAGACGCTCCCGTTCAGAGCAGCGAGGCCTGTCACAACCGGTCGCTTCAACGTGACCTTGGTCGAGCCCGAAACAGAGTATCCACGAACACGAGCGCCGCCGTAACCCTCGAGCGTCGCGGCCGGGTGTGACTTCACGTAGTTGCCGCAGACCTCCGATCCCATTCCGCCGAGGTTGTCGAGGTTGCTTACCGATGTTTTGCTCAGCTTGACCTTGTTCCCACCGTCCAGCTTGAAACCGATGACTCCTTTCTGCACGTGGAACATCGTATCGCCGTTGCAGATCTCGTCGGTCGGTCCAGCCAGAAGATCGGCCAGCGTGTCCTCGTTCTCGATCCAGTCGATGATCTCCTGCGTGATGCTCTGGCGGCTGACATCGAGGAAACAGCTCGCAAAATCCCCGGCGAGCTCGGCCTTCGCGACCAATGCCTGCGCGTTGGCGACGACGTTGCCGGTGTAGGTCGCGCTCGCATCGTCCGAGACTGTGCTCATTGTGACCGGGGCGCCGGTATCCGGATGGACGTTGCGCACGGAAAGCACTGCGCCGATCGGATCGTTCGCGGCACCACCACTACCGTTACTGAGCGCGATGACCTCGTTCACCCACGCCTTCTGGCTGAGAACGTGGACATTTTTGAATTTGATGTTCTTCGACTCAACCGCCGAAGATTCGGGGAAGCCATTCACAGCAACACCGAACCCATTGATCGCAAAACCGTACGCATTGCCGTCCACAACCCCTTCCCGATTGTGGAACAGCGCAAACTCATCCGGATGCTCCGATTCATCGATGATGCCGAGCCCGTCGGTGATCACATCCTCGTAAACATTAGTGATCGAATCACGCAGGGCGGTCTGAATGTCGGTCGCGCTCAACGCGACGCCACCGACCGTAAGAGTGGTCGCCGATGCCGTGTCGACGAGGCAGTCCACATAAGCTGAAATAAAACGTGCGTTCGAAAAGGTGCCCAATACGGGGACGTCTTCGCGGTTCATCCCGGTGCAGTTCTTTACGTTGAGCTTCGTGACTTTGTTCAGATGGATCGCGGCGACCTCATAATCGACGAAGTCGATATTGCTGATCGTGACTCCGACGTTGTTGTTGCCGTGAATCCCGTGGTGAGAGCTCCTTCCGATCGTTCCGTTCGTAATCGTCAGCCTGTTCGCGGCTGTTATCGATGCGCCGAAATCGTGAGGTCCCTGGTTGGGCACGAACGGGCGGTCGGCCGTCTCGATGACAGCAAAGAATCGCTGGTGAAGCGCGTGCTCCGCGCTCTGCTCGATCGTGTAGCCTTTGAGGTCGATGGTTACGTCATCGGCCGCAACCGCGATGGCCGCGAAGAATCCGATGCCGAACGCGCTGGGATCGTACACCCCGAACTGGCTGGGGAACGGCCGTCCGGCGTCGTACGCATCCAGCGTGCCGATTCCGCCGTCCCCCGGCGACCCGACAGGGTGTGGGTTGAAAGAGATATCTTCACCGAGTTCGTACAAACCCGGCGTATCGATGATGTAGGTCCCCTGCTCGAAGTCGGCGTTGGTAAGGATCGTTTGCGCGGTCGCCTCGGAAGCCGAACAGAAGCCCAGCCACGCACTCAGAAGAGTCCCTGTCAGAACCTTTGCAGATCGGTCTATCATTTTTACTCCCCCCACAGCGCTCCTCCTGCACTGCAGATTGCTTATCTCGGCAAATCGAGTCAGCGGTTCGAAACAGGAACGTCGGCGGCGATTGTTTGATCGCTGCAGGTCCGGTTTCGCCCCCTGTGTTGAGTCGGACAGTCATCAGACCAGTAGCAGAGTTCGGGGTCTGTTGGTAGCTGAAACCGCTGATTTGCCGGACGGATTTTGCCTGGAACCGCGATTCAGCCGTCTCTCAATGGTACCAGCTGACCGGGCGTCATTTCCCGAAAGCTCAGCTGAAAATGGATGGGGAAGGCTCGCCAGACCTGTCCCGGGCTGATTTCGGAGCCGGTTACTCGATGCACGCATCGTTTGTCGTTCGCAGTGTGTTGCGAGACCATGTAGCAGACGCACATGCGGTCGTATCGCGTCCGTCATGGCCGGTATTCTCGAACCCCGTACCATCGATCAGCTCGTTGCCCGAGCCGCCGATTACGTTGAAGCCGTTATCCGCGTTGTTGTAAGCCCGGTTGCTCTGAACGCGGCTGTTGTTTGCCGAGATCTCGATGCCGTCGGAACCATTACTGGTCGCTGTGGAAGCTTTGATCCGATTTCCGGTGCCGGCAGCGAGCTCGAACCCATTGCCGACATTATCAATCGCATCGACCCGGTCCATTCGGTTGTCGTCTCCGCTCACCGCGACACCATGCTGTGAGTTGCGGTCGGCCGAGTCGCCTTTCAACTTATTGCCGTTGCCCGTCAACTCAAAGCCTTCATTGCCGTTTCCCGATGCGCGATTCCGAGAGAGCTTGTTGCCGTTTCCTGAGACGAGGTAGCCTTCCTTCGAATTGTTCACCGCGACGTTGTTCTGGAGCTTGCTGCCGTCACTCTCGATGCGAAATCCCTGGTCGCCGTCGTTGGTGGCGACGCAATTACGAAGGCTTGCAGTCGCCCCGCTCACAACGTAGCCCGCGCCGGTGTGGTTCGTCGACGAGACACCAGAAAGCGAGTTCTTGTCGGACTCGATGAGAAATCCGTCGCCGGTACTCGACCGAACGGACACATCCTCGACGCGATGCCCCCCCGTCCCTGCGAGCTTGATCGCATACGTCTTGCAGGCTCGGACCGAGCCGTTCGAGATCCGCGCGCTGCTGCCAAGGACCTCGACACCATCCGCGCTGTCCAGCGCGGCGCAACGGATCTGGTATCCGGCGAGATCCAGGGTTACCGGCCCGACCACGGTGAGTGCTGGAGTTCCGGCTCCTTCACAACTGGAAAGATCATGATCAAGCACAATCTTTCCCCCTGGACCGACGACGTCTCCGCACTCGATCGCTCGGGCCGATGCCGGGAGCACGAGAAGCAGTGCTGCGATCAATGTCGCAACAGGTCGGCGTGACAAAATAAAAGGACTGACAACTGGTGACCCGATCATGGTGAATCTCTCTTTTTGCGGTTGGGCTTGATTCGTGGATTCACGTTCGAAGGCGGGCCGAACGTTGCGTTACGCTACCGGGTCGAACGCTTCGACGGTACCGGTTTTCTCCTGTTTCTCTCCTCTTTTCAGTCCCGATTCGTGAATTCGCGGCAAGCTCCCCCCTGATCGGGTGGCAGATCGGTTTCCACGCGCGATCAATGAAGCTCGAGCGTGCTGCCATCGGGGCGCCGGCATAGGACCGAATCAGGGATGAACGTTGCCTCTACCCTGCCGCGCGACAAAGCCGTTCCACCGTTCGAGACACACTCCCCATGGCTGCCGATGGTAACCGAAACTTCTTTTCTGCCGGCCAGTGTGAACAGTGGCTCTTCGTGGATGTACAGGCCTGAGCCATCCGCCTCTGTCCGCTCGAGTCGGACCGCCGGTCTCGCCTTCGTCTTGATGTAAACGATAGAAGCCGACGCGACGGTACGAACGCGATCCGCCCTGCCTTTCTTTCCGCGTCCGAAAAAACTCACCTTCACCCGCCCTTTGACCTCGCAGCCGGGAAGAGCCGAGAACGTGAACGTGGAATGTCCGAACCACTCGCTGCTTGCGTTGCGACCGCGGGGGCTTTTGGAACGCGACCACCACGAGTGAAACGCGGGGTACGATCTCTCGTCGTTCAGGGGACGCCGCAAATGGAGCTGCTCGTGGCCGGCATACAGCGACCCGATGGCTCCGTCAGCAACGTCCAGGCGCTGCGGCAGCGCCTGGAAGGTCTCGACACCACCGGTCCGGGGAAGACCCACCGCACTCACCGTCGCGCCGAGCGCATCCGCTCCCGGCTTGTCAACGAAGCGTCCCGTTCTGCCCGTAATGACGACTGCATCCCACTTCGAAGACGGCTGTCCGGGCCCGGGCGCTTGCGCGTACGCGTTGGAAGCAATCGCAAGAACGACAAGAAAGAACTGTGTCACGATCCTCATCGTCGCTCCTCGAGCAATCGGCAGACCACCCCAACGACAACGGAACCCGGGCCGATCCCCACGAAAAAATCCGGCAGCGCGTCGATCCGGTGACGGCAGCCCGACCGAATCCCGAAAACGGCATGAAGTCCGTCACGCAGAAGCGTATTTGCCTGCGAGGGCCGCGTCTGGATTTATTCGAGGATGAGCGACCAGCGAGGCACGAACGCGATTTGCCGCAGCATACTGGCTGCGACGGTTCTGACCCTTCTGATCCCGGCAGCCCGGCCGGCCAGGGCGCAGAACAACGAGTTCCAGGTATGGACTCCGGTCTACCTGAACCTCGCCTTCAACGAGAAGCTCCTCGGTTGGTACGAGGTCCAGCCGCGATTCTCGAACGACGGTGTGGCCCAGCTGCTGCTGAGAACCGCAGTTGGCTACCGTTTCGCCGACAAAGCCTCCGCGTGGGTCGGCTATGCCTGGACACCGACGCTGGAGCCGAGCTACCGGACGGAAAATCGAATTTACCAGCAACTGCTCATGGCCGATGACTTCTCTTTCGGGCGACTTACGAGCCGGACGCGTCTCGAGCAACGCTGGATCGGCAGCACCAGCGGTGTGGCGGTTCGCTTCCGCACCCTGCTGCGAGATCAGATCCCCGTCAGCAAAGACGGCAGCTGGCGCGCCGTCGTGCAGGACGAGATTTTCGCCAATCTCAATTCGCCGCGCGGCGGACCCGTTTCCGGATTCGACCAGAACCGCTTCTTCCTCGGCGTGAATCGATTGTTCGACGAACATCTGAACGTCGACTTCGGATACCAGATGCAGTTCGTGAATGTTCGCGGGTCCGGGGTGTCCGACCAGATCAACCACATTCTGCTGATGCAGTTCTTCTTCGACGCGGCTCTTTGACCTCGACCGCGGTCGCGGTCGCCTCGAACCGCCCGAAAAATTTTCCGTCGCTGCTCTTTCTCCTCGCCCCCCCCCCGATGGCGGGAAGCGCCGACGCCAATACCCCGTCGGCAGGCCCCCCATTCCGTGCGCGCAGCGCTGGCGGTACCGCTGGAAATTTTTGGCGACAATCGTTCGGGCGGTTTATGATCGGGCAGTTGCCTGGGTCCAATCGCGCGGCGGGTTTCACGTTCCGACCCGCCGCCCGGAAGCCCGGCAAAGATCG